>JAHJSN010000160.1 GCA_018830445.1 Alphaproteobacteria bacterium
CATATGGTTCCCTGCCGGGAACCTGAATGTCAGCCCGGAACACTCAGCCCAGAAGACTAGGCAACCTTTTGATTGTGTTCTGGATTCACAAACATTTGACGACCTCCGCCCGGGAATCAAATGTTTGATCCAGAACACTAGAAGGGATCGAGGCCTGGCTTGGCCCGGTCCGCAACGATCAAGTTTGCGGGGTCTCGCGGCGCGATATCGCCACGCGTCCAGAACGTGCTTCTGCCTGCGGCTGAATTCCGCCGAAAAGTGGCTAGAGCATGCTCTCGCGGAATGGGAAGGCAGCAAACGGTGGGACAGAAAAACATGGATCTGAGTGACCTGCTTGAGCCAGAAGGCATCCTGCCTTCGCTGAAGGCAAAGAGCAAGAAACAGGCGCTTCAGGAGCTGGCAAGCAAGGCTGCAGAACTTACCGAGCTCGACGCCCGGGATGTTTTCGATACGCTTCTGCAGCGCGAACGGCTGGGCTCGACCGGGCTTGGTCGCGGCATTGCCATACCGCACGTCAAGTTCAGGAGCCTCGACCGGATTGTCTGCCTGTTCGGCCGCCTGCCCGAACCGATCGAGTTCGAAAGCCATGACAACGCTCCAGTCGATCTCATCTTCCTGCTGCTGGCTCCCGAACATGCCAGCGGGGATCACCTGAAAGCGCTGGCGCGGATTTCGCGGCTGGTTCGCGAACCGGCAACGCTTGAGCGTCTGCGCGCGGCAGAGGATGTCAGCGAACTCCACGCCGTGCTGTCCAATCCTGTTTCCAACGCGGCTTGAGTTCCGCAACCGTCGGAAGCTGATCGCAAATCAGGGCCGAGTCATTTCCCGGCCAGGGCGGATCGGCGTGTCGAGGCCTTTGGATTTGGCCGCAATACTTCATGACCAAAGGCTATTGCGGCGCTCAAGCGCACGCTGAACCGTTGCCAAGTACCATAAGCGCACCGAGCCCGATTCCGCCGACGATGATGCGCCACCAGGCGAACAGCCCGAAGCCGTGGCGGCTGACGTATTCCAAAAGATAACGGACCACGACGACGGCGGTGATGAACGCCATCACGAATCCGACAGCGATGCTCGTCGCGTCGGAGGTATCAAGCCCGGACCAGTTCTTGTAGAGGTCGTAGGCGAAGGCGCCGGCCATGGTAGGCATCGCCAGAAAGAAGGAGAACTCGGCTGCCGAACGCTTGTCGGTTCCCAGAAGGAGAGCGCCGACGATCGTGGCGCCCGAGCGGGAAACGCCGGGCACCATCGCAACGCACTGGCACAGGCCGATCTTGAATGCCAGCGACGGAGGATAGTCCATGACGTCGGCATAGCGTGGCTCAAGCTTCAGACGGTCGACGACGAGCAGGATAATGCCGCCGACGATCAATGTCGCGCAGATCAAAATCGGGCTTTCGAACAGCACGGTCTTGATGAACGAGTGGCCCAGAGCGCCGATTACGGCTGCCGGCAGGAAAGCGACAAGTATGCCCATAACGAAGCGCTGCGTGCGGGCATCGAAAGGCAAATCGATCAACAGGCGCAGAAGCTTCGCGGAATAGACCGACAGGATCGCCAAAATCGCGCCGAGCTGGATGAGGACTTCAAAAGTTTTTCCCGGGGAGCAGAAGCCTAGAAAATGGCCCGCCAACAGCACGTGGCCGGTGGAGGAAACCGGGATAAACTCGGTCAGGCCCTCGATGAGGCCAAGCAGAACAACTTGCCAGGTTTCCATGAGTCGACCGGTCTCCAGCTGGTTGCGCGCCTCGTTGATCACGTGGGGCGCAGTTCCGGCAGGTGATTCGCCCCGCCCACACGGCACCAACCATGACAAGGAGTCTGCGGCAAGCGGGCTGGCGTGAGAGGCCGACAAAGCGGTCCGTGTGCCGCATTCGAGCCACATCGTGCTGGCCCCCGGCATCTCGACTGGATTCGGGGAGGTCACCAAGCGCGAAGCTGGCGGCCCGGATTATCGCGGCGAATCCTTGTAAACTTGCGCGCCAACAGAGCGCCTTCACGCCGGAAGCCATGCGCGAGTGCCGATTGACAGACTTGTGCCGACTTCTTGTGGAACGGCTCCGGCTATTGAGACGAGGCAAGGCACAGGCAAGCCAACGCGGCGCGACCGCGAGACGCTTGCCGCATAAGAACAGGCGATGCATAGGCTTATTCCATGCACAAACTGACCCATTACCGTCTGTGTCCGCATTCGCGCTCGATCAGGGTCGTGCTCGGCGAACTCGAACTGAAGGTCGAGGAGGCCGAAGGGCGGCCTTGGGATCCGGGCCGCTCATTCCTCAATCTCAATCCCGCCGGCGAACTGCCGGTTCTCGAAATCGACGCGGGTCCGATCCTGTGCGGCACATATTCAATCACAGAATACATCGCCGAAGAACTCAAGCGGCATCCAAAAGAGGGTCCGGCAATCCAGCTGTTTCCAGGCAGCCGCGAGGAGCGGGCGGAAGTCCGCCGGCTGATCGACTGGTTCCACGGCAAGCTGCACCGCGACGTCACGCGCGAACTCCTTCACGAAAAGGTCTATGCGAGGCTGGAACCCGGCAACAGCGGGCATGCCCCCGATGCCGATATCCTGCGGGCGGTGCGCGCCAATTTGCGTTATCATATGGGTTACATCAGCCATCTGGCGCATGGACGCAACTGGCTGGCCGGGGAAGATCCGTCGTTCGCCGATATCGCAGCGGCCGCGCATCTGTCCACGATCGACTATTTCGATGAAGTCCCCTGGGACGACTTTCCCCAGACCAAGGATTGGTATGTGCGCATCAAGTCCCGTCCGTCGTTTCGACCGCTGCTCGCCGACCGCGTGCCGGGCACACCGCCGCCGCGCCACTACATCGACCTTGATTTCTGATTCGCGAGGGCTTGAAGCCGCGGTGTTTCGTTGGTGCTTCCGCCCGGGAGCGGCGCGGTGAGTTCGGGATTGCGCAAAGAACTCGAACTGCGAGCGGCGGAGCTCGGCTTCGACACGTTCGGGATCGCTCCGGTCGCCGCAATCGGCGGTGCCGGCCTGCGGCTCGGCGAATTCCTGAAGGACGGCCGGCACGGCGATATGGGCTGGATGGCCGACACGGCGGAGCGGCGCGCGGACCCTACGAGATTGATGGAAAATGCGCGTCACGTCGTCATGCTCGGGCTCAGTTACGCGCCTGCCCGCGACCCGCTCGAGGCATTGAATTCGGCATCGAATGCAGCGATCTCGGTCTATGCGAAGGGGCGCGACTATCACGACCTCATCAAGGGGCGATTGAAAGAACTCGCAGGGCTCATCGCGCGCCGGGCGAATGCGGACGTGAAGGTGTTCGTCGACACCGCGCCGCTCATGGAAAAGCCTCTGGCAGCGGGCGCCGGTCTGGGCTGGCAAGGCAAGCACACCAACCTCGTCTCGCGGGTGCATGGATCGTGGCTGTTCCTGGGAGCGATCCTTACCGATGCGGAGCTGCCCGCCGATATGCCGGAAGACGACCTCTGCGGCAGCTGCCGACGCTGCCTCGACGTCTGCCCGACGAAAGCGTTTCCCGCGCCCTATCAACTCGACGCGCGCCGCTGCATCTCGTATCTCACCATCGAGCACCAAGGGCACATCCCGGCCGAATTTCGAAAGGCGATCGGCAACCGGGTGTTCGGCTGCGACGATTGCCTGGCCGTCTGCCCGTGGAACAAATTCGCCGAAACGGCGCGTGAAACGAAGCTGCATGCGCAGGCGGAAACCGATAATCCGCCGCTCGAAGACCTGCTCGGGCTCGACGATGCGGCGTTCCGGATGCGCTTTGCGGGGACGCCGGTCAAGCGCAACGGGCGTGCGCGGTTCCTGAGAAACTGCCTGATCGCGGCGGGCAACTCGGCGGACAGCTCACTTATCGGGTGCGTTCGCCGGCTGATCGATGACGATTCCGAGCTGGTACGGGCGATGGCTGTGTGGGCGCTCGATCAGCTTGCGGACAGGCAGCAATTCGTTTCGGTCCGCGAAGTGGAATTGGCGAAAGAAACCGACGCCGGCGTCATCGCCGAATGGCAGCGCTGCCGATAATCAAGGAGTTCAAAGGTGAAGCATCTCGTCTGTTTCGGATTCGGTTTCAGCGCCAGGGCGCTTGCTCCGCGCCTCCAGGCCAAAGGATGGCGGGTGACAGGTACTTCGCGCAGCGCGGAGGGCGCCGAAAAAATAGTCGCAATGGGTTTCGAAGCAGCAGTGTTCGATGGCTCATCACCGAGTGCGGACGTTCGCCGCGCCTTACAGACTGCGACACACATCGTCATCTCGGTGCCGCCGGGAGAATCCGGCGACCCGGTTCTCATTCATCACAAGCCGGACATCGCCGGAGCGCCTGAGCTGCAGTGGATCGGGTATCTGTCGACGATCGGGGTGTACGGCGACCATGACGGCGCCTGGGTCGACGAGACGACGCAACCGGTTCCGGTTTCGCCGCGCTCGGGCCGGAGACTCGAAGCGGAGGGGGCGTGGCTCCACATCGGCGGTGCACGCGCAGAGGGCCTGCCGCGGGTACAGGTGTTCCGGCTGTCGGGCATTTACGGGCCGGGGCGCAGCGCCATCAATCAGATTCTCAAAGGCAAGGCGCGCAGCATCGTCAAGCCGGGGCAGTTGTTCAATCGTATACACGTCGAGGACGTGGCCGGAGCTGTCGAAGCGGCAATCGAACGTGGCGGCAACCACCTGGTCTACAACGTCACCGATGACGAGCCGGCTCCGCCGCAGGACGTCACGGCCTACGCCGCGCAGCTGCTCGGCCGGCCGGCGCCGCCGGAGGTTGCCTACGAGGATGCCGAGCTCTCGGAGATGGCGAAAAGCTTCTACGGCGAAGTCAAGCGGGTTCGCAACGAGCGGTTGAAAACGGATCTGCAATTCGAATTCCGCTATCCAACGTACCGGGAAGGGTTGCAGGCCATTGCGCAGCGTACAGCCGAGTGAACGCCGTCCGGCGGGGAATTCAGCGGCTGTTCAACTGGTTTGCGCGAAGATGCCCGAATCTTGTTGTTGATGCTGCGAGGAACGCAGCAGCGGGAGTGCGATTTTTCATGTTGTTATCGATTTCGAAGAAGTCGGGTAGGTGGTGGATTGGCGCCGCGATTGTGGCGATTTGCATCCATTCGCCGGCGCCTGCCGATGCCCAGAACGCCGCTGAAGCGATCGCCGGGAAATTTGCCGCCGACGAAACGCCAAGCCAGCCGATCGACGACAAGGACCAGCAGTGGCTGCATGAAGAAGCCCGCCGCGCCGTTGAGCGTGCGCTGGCGAAGGATGGCGAGAATAATCGTCCGGCACCGCCTGCGGTGGATGAAAAAAGCATCGACGCACCTCGTTCGCCAAGCGAATTGGCAGCCGAGAGAAGCGAACCCGCGGCGAAAGTCGAACCTTCCGCAAGTGAGGAGTCCGCTGGCAGAGAGGAACGTGCCGAAAGTCAGAAGCCCGCGCCGAGAGAGGAGCGTGACGCTCCAGCCGTTTCCGGTGACGAAAACGCCGAGGTCCCGGTTGAGGACGGCAACATGCTGGAGGCAGAGAGCCGGGAACTTGCCGACAAACTTCGCGAGGTGCGCCGCAAGCGCGAGGCCGACGGCGCCGGGGCATCTGCGCCTGGCGATGCCAATCACGGGCCACAACCAACGTTGATCGAGCGAACCGTTTCGGGGCTGGCGACGAAGGCGGCCGGGTACATTTCGCCACTCGTCGAAAAGCGGGTGAGCATCCTGATCGAGATGGACGTCGGCAAGAGGGGCGTGCGCAATTGGAGCAAGACCGCCGATCCGATGCTGTGCATCCACCAAAGCTGCTATCTGAGCCGTGGACCGAATGAGGCTGCCGAGAAATTGACGCGCAGCGTCGCCTTCGGCCCAGGCGTTGCGCTCGGCAAGCGGGGCCAGGCTTGCCGGTCGAGTCCCAAATGCATTTTCCGCGATATCGATCTGGAGACCGTTGAAGCCAAGTTGCAGCCGGTCGATCTCAGATTCCTGCGTCATGACCGCCGCGAGGCTAAGGCCATCAGGGCCGATGCGACCTGCGCCATCTTCGAGGGGCATCTGTCATGCGCCGCGCCGGTTTCAGGCGAAGGCTGGCGTGCGTGGATCGTGCCTGAAAGCGTTGCCGAAGAGGCCGGTATCAGCGGGCTGGAAGCGGCACTGAAGAAGGGGCTGTAGTCACGTTTTGAGGGTGACTGCGCCTTGAGCGCGCGACCTCAGCTTGCTTGCGAGATGCGGCTCAATTCGATCATCCCGGCTATTTCCGACCGGCATGAACCGCAATTGGTGCCCGCCTTGACACACGCTCCGACGGCATCTGCCGTTTCACATCCATGTTTGAGGATCGCTTCGGCGATCTCTTTTGCGCCAACTTCATAACACGCACAAACGATCCGGCCTTTATCGGGGACATCGGCGCCCGGACGCCCGGCCAGGAGGCGCAGCCGATCACCGGAGTCGATCGATTGGCCGAGTTGATCGGCCACCCACGATCGGGAAACCGACAGCGGCGCGGTGCCGACGAAGAGAGCGCCAACGAGGCGGCCTTCGCGCAAAAGCGCAAATCTGAAGGCGCCGGAGCGGACATCCCGGTATGTGAGCGTTTCTTCCGCGCGCTGTCGTGTCACTCCCAACAACATGGAGGCAAAGTCATCCCAATCGGCGGGCGTCTCGATTCCGGCCAGCTCAAAACGTTGCCCGATCTTGGCTGGCGCCTTGGCGTAGTAGGACGCGCCAGGCGGTACGACGGGGGAGTGAAGGCAGAGCGCAAATGCGTACCATGATGCGCGGAACGGCCGGACCGCGACGGGGGTGAATTTGGATTCGGGTTGCCCGGAAACGGGATCGGTGTTGGAAGCGATGAGAGCATCGATACGGGCTTGGCCGGTGTATTGGTCGGTCCAGTGAATTGGAGCGAATACGCTTCCCCGGCGCTGGTCGGGGGAGATCGAGACGCGCAAAAGCGCCTTGCCGTGTCGGCTCTCGACCTCGCACAGCGATGCCGGCGCCAGTCCCAGTGTGTTCGCGTCGTCGGGATGAATTTCGAGGAACGGTTCGCTCATGTGCGACATCAAGCGCGCAGATTTTCCGGTGCGCGTCATGGTGTGCCACTGGTCGCGGATACGGCCGGTGTTGAGGATCAACGGGTAGGTGGCGGAAACGCTGCTCGCGGGGGCGCGAAAGGGCGTCTCGACGAAGCGGGCGCGCCTGTCGCTGGTGTAGAAACCGCCTTCGGCGAAGAAGCGGGAGTCGGTCGGCGCTGAGTCGTGGCCTGCCGGCCACTGGATGGGTTCAAGCTTGCGATAGCCCTCGCCTGTGATGTCGGCCAGACCGGAAAGATCGAGGTCCCTGCTGCCGTCGTTGCCGGCACCTGTCAGCGCGGCATACTCGATGAATATTTCATGCGGACTTTCGTAGGCGAACGCATCCGCGTAGCCGAGCCGCTTTGCGACTTCGCAGATCTGCCACCAGTCCGGTTTCGCTTCGCCCGGGCGTTCGATGAAGGCGCGCTGGCGAGATATGCGCCGCTCGGAATTCGTCACCGTGCCGTCCTTCTCGCCCCACGCCGCAGCTGGGAGAAGCACATCGGCCAATGCCGTGGTGTCGGTATCTCGGGTGACGTCGGAGACGACCACGAAGGGACAGGATTGGATGGCTTTTCGCACGCGGTCGGCTTCGGGCAGGCTGTCGACCGGATTGGTTGCCATGATCCACAGAGCCTTGATCCGCCCGCTGGCGACGGCGTCGAAGAGATCGACGGCTTTCAATCCCGCTGCTTTTGCGATGCGCGGTGCCCCCCAGAACTCCTGCACGATGCGGCGGTGTTCGGCATTGCCGAGTTCCATGTGCGCTGCAAGCATGTTGGCGAGGCCGCCGACTTCGCGCCCGCCCATCGCGTTCGGCTGGCCGGTCACCGAGAATGGGCCCATGCCGGGGCGGCCGATGCGGCCGGTCAACAGATGACAATTGATGATGGCGTTGACTTTGTCGGTACCCGCGCTCGACTGATTGACGCCCTGGCTGTAGACGGTGACCGATTTCTCCGTGGCGGCAAAGAGTTCGTAGAAGGCAAGAATATCTGCCCGTCGCAGGCCGCAGATAGAAGCGGTTTCTTCAAGCGACAGGTCGGCGGACGACTTCAACGCCGCGCCGAGGCCACTCGTAAAGCGTTCGACGTAATCCTGATTCACCGCGCCGGCGGAAGCCAAGTACGCGAGAAGTCCGTTGAACAATGCGACGTCGGCGCCAGGGGCGATCGGCAGATGGAGATCCGCGATTTCGCAGGTCGCCGTCGCGCGCGGATCTATCACGACGACCTTGGTGCCGCGCGCTTTTCTAGCTGCAACGAGGCGCTGATAGAGAACCGGGTGGCACCATGCAAGGTTCGATCCGACCAGGATGACGAGGTCGGCAAGCTCCAGGTCTTGATAGGTTCCAGGCACCGTATCGGAGCCGAACGCGCGCTTGTGGCCGGCAACCGAGGATGCCATGCACAGGCGTGAGTTGGTGTCGATGTTGGCGGTGCCGATGAAGCCCTTCATCAGCTTGTTGGCAACGTAGTAGTCCTCGCTCAGGATCTGCCCAGAGACGTAAAGAGCTACGCTGTCGGGGGCATGGCGCTCGATAGTGCTGCGGAACGACATGGCGACCTTGTCGAGCGCCGTCTCCCAGGATACGGACTGACCGCCGATCGAAGGCGTCAGCAAGCGATCGTCGAGGGACATCGTTTCGCCAAGCGCCGCCCCCTTGGAGCAAAGACGCCCGAAATTGGCCGGATGATCCGGGTCGCCCTTGATCTCAACGTGTCCGCCGGCGTCCGGGCGGGCGAGAACGCCGCATCCGACACCGCAATAGGGACATACCGTCCTGGTCCAGCCACCGTCCGACATCATGCGGCATCTTTCGATCTGGCAAGCTGGGAAGCTTCGAGCTGGATGCGGCCTGCTTGGCAGCGCACCGGAAACGTCGCGACCTCACCCTTGTCGGCTCCCTGGGCGAGACCTGTCTCAAGGCTGATGACAAAATTGTGCAGCGGACACGTCACGGAGGTGCCGTGGACGATCCCTTCGCTGAGCGGACCGCCCTTGTGCGGACACCTGTCGTTCAACGCAAAGAGGTCGTCGGAGGCCGTGCGGAACACGGCAATGCATCCCATCGGCGTCTTCACGACGCGCGCGCCCTGCCGGGGAATATCGTCGATGGTTCCGATGTCTAGCCAGACGTTTTCCATTGCTGTCATTGGGCTGCTTCCATGTAGGTGAGGTTGGCGATCGGCGAGAATTCGTGGCTGTCGGTGCTGCCGGAAGCGCGCTGCGCCCATGGGTCGGACTGGGAGAATTTCTGTGAGTGCATGAAGCCCTCGAAGAGGGCGTTGCGCCGGGTCGGGTCGTCGACGACCGCAGCCTTGATCGACTCCATGCCGACCCGATCGAGCCACTTGTAGATCCGCTCCAGATAGTGGCCCTGTTCGCGATAGAGCTGGATGAGGGCCGCCGTCACCTCGATAACTTCGTCCTCGGTCTTGACGTGGCAGAGGACCACGGTGCCCTTGATGTCGAGACCGGCAGCGCCGGCGAAGTGGATCTCGTAACCGGACTCAACACAGATCACGCCGACGTCCTTGCATGTCGCCTCGGCGCAATTTCGAGGGCAACCCGAAACCGCCAGCTTGACCTTCGCCGGAGTCCACGAGCCCCACAGGAACTTCTCCAGGCGCACGCCGAGCCCGGTCGAATCCTGGGTGCCGAAACGGCACCAGTCGCTGCCGACGCATGTCTTTACCGTCCGCAATGCCTTGCCGTAGGCGTGACCGGATACCAGCCCGGCAGCATTGAGATCGGCCCAGACGGCAGGCAGGTCTGCCTTCTTCACGCCAAGCAGGTCGATGCGCTGGCCGCCGGTGCATTTGACGCTCGGGATCTGAAACTTGTCGGCGACGTCGGCGATTGCGCGCAGTTCGCCGGGTGTCGTGACGCCGCCCCACATGCGGGGCACGACCGAGTAGGTGCCGTCCTTCTGGATGTTGGCGTGGACCCGCTCGTTGACGAAGCGGGACTGGTTGTCATCAACGTACTGGCCGGGCCAGGTCGACAGGAGATAGTAGTTCAGCGCCGGGCGGCACTTGGCGCAGCCGCCGGAGCTTTTCCATTCCAGCTCCTGCATGAGGTCCGGAATGGTCTTCAGTTGCTTGGCGACGACGAGCCGGCGCACGTCGGCGTGGCCGAGTTCGGTGCAGCTGCACATCGGCTTGACCGCCGCCGGGTTGTAGGCTTCGCCAAGGCTCAATGTAAGCAGCTGTTCGACGAGCCCGGTGCAGGTGCCGCAGGACGCCGACGCCTTGGTATGGGTGCGCACCTCGTCAACCGAGGTCAGTCCTTTTTCGGTGATTGCCGATACGATCCGGCCCTTGCAGACGCCATTGCAGCCGCAGATTTCTGCTTCATCCGGCAGCGCTGCAACGGCGGCGAAAGGGTCCGCGTTGCCGCCTCCGGCATAGGCCGGTCCGAAGATCAGCGTCTCCCGCATGCCGGCGATATCGACCGAATCCTTGATCAGCTGGAAGAACCAGCCCGAGTCGGACGTGTCACCAAACATGACGGCGCCAATCACCTTGTCGTCCTTCAGGACCAGGCGGCGATAGACACCTCGTGCCGCGTCCCTGAGGACTATTTCCTCGCGGTCGTCGCCGTCGGCAAAATCACCGGCCGAGAAAAGATCGACTCCGGTGACCTTGAGTTTGGTCGCGAGGGCCTTGTCGACGAAGCCGGCACCGGGCGCGCCGGCAAGTTCCCTGGCGAGGATGGAGGCCTGTTCGTAGAGCGGCGCGACGAGTCCGTAGACGTTGCCTTCGAATTCGACGCACTCGCCGACGCCGTAGATGTCGGTATCCGACGTGCGCATGCGATCGTTGACGAGAATGCCGCGACCGGTTGCGAGGCCGGCGTCCTTGGCAAGCACGGCGTTTGGCCGAATGCCGACAGCCATGACGACAATGTCGGCCTTGATGCTGGTGCCGTCTTGCAGTTCGACCGCAGCGACGCGCGGCGGACCCAGACACGGGTCGGTTGCTGCGATTTGCCTGGTGCTGGCCTCGGTGACGACCTTGATGCCGCGTGATTCCAGTTCCCGCTTGAGCAGCTGGCCTGCAGCCGCGTCGAGTTGGCGCTCCATCAGCGTCGGCATCAAGTGGATTACCGTCACCTCCATGCCGCGCGCCTTGAGGCCGGCTGCGGCTTCCAGACCGAGAAGCCCGCCGCCGATGACGACGGCGTGGCCGCCCTGTTCTGCGGCGATCAACATGGCGTTGACGTCGTCGATATCGCGGTAGGTGAGAACGCCTGCGAGATCGTTGCCGGGAACGGGGATGACGAATGGAACCGAACCTGTTGCGATAAGAAGCTTGTCGTAGTCCGCCTGTGTCCCGTCTTCGGCAATCACCGTCTTGCTGGCCCGGTCGATCTTGACGACCTTCCGGCCCTTGTGCAGCGTCACCCCGTTCTGCCGGTACCAGGCATCGCCATGGATGACGATTTCCTCATACGATTTTTCCCCCGACAAAACCGGTGACAGAAGGATGCGGTCGTAATTGGTCCTGGGCTCGGCATTGAAGATCGTCACATCGAAGGCGCCCGGGACCATCTCGAACAATCGTTCGAGTGCGCGGCCAGGCGCCATGCCGTTGCCGACGACGACCAGTTTCTGTGTCATCGCAGTTCTCCCTTTTCAAGCGGCCTGATCGTTCGGCGTTGACTTGCGCTTTGCCTTGATGGCCTCGAGCACTTCCGGGTCGGGATTGGCACCCCCTTCATAGGCTTCGAGGAAGTCGAGAAGCTCCTGGCGGTAGGCGTAATAGTCGGAATGCTCAAGCAGATCCTTGCGCGTGCGCGGACGCGGGAGATCGACTTCCATGATGTTGCCGATGCGGGCGTTCGGACCGTTCGTCATCATCACGCAGCGGTCGGCGAGAAGGATCGCCTCGTCGACATCATGGGTGACGCAGACGGCGGTGACCTTGGTACGGCTCCATACCTCCATCAGGACCTCCTGCAGCTCCCAGCGGGTCAGGCTGTCGAGCATGCCGAACGGCTCGTCGAGGAGGAGGAGCTTGGGCGAGAGGGCGAACGCGCGGGCGATGCCGACGCGCTGCCTCATGCCGTTGGAGAGATCGCTGGCAAGCTTGTCGATCGAGTCGGCGAGACCCACCCGCTCCAGATAGTAGGAGACGACATCGTCGCGCTCGGCGCGGCTGGCATTCGGGTAGACACGGTCGACGCCGAGCATCACGTTGTCGCGGGCCGACAGCCAGGGGAACAGGGACGGGGCCTGAAAGACGACGGCGCGGTCGGGCCCTGCCGTCGTGACTTCCTTGCCGTCGAGCACCACGCCGCCCGATGAAATCTCATTGAGGCCCGCGGTCATCGACAGAACTGTGGACTTGCCGCAACCGGAGTGTCCGATCAGGGTGACGAATTCGCCTTTTTTCATGATCAGGTCGAAGCCGTCGACGACCTTCAGCGGCCCCTTCGGCGTCGGGTAGATCTTTTCGAGCCTGAAGAATTCCAGGTAGCGGCCGTCGCGTGGGGACCTCGCCGCATCGGCATAGGCTTTCGGCAGCTTCGGCTTTTTCGTGCCGCCAATTTCGATGGGGACGACATTCGGCAAGACGGTGCTTTCGGAGCCTGCCGCAGAGCGCTTTTGCCCCATGTCGATGAGGTAGCTCGTCACCTGCTGGCGGAGTTTCTGGAACGCGGGATCGGAACTCAAGGCGGTGTGATCGCGCGGGCGGGGCAGATCCACCTTGAATTCCTGGCCCAATGTGGCGCCGGGGCCGACGGTGAGAGGGATGATGCGGTCGGCAAGCAGGATCGCCTCGTCGACATCGTTGGTGATCAGCACGACTGTGCGTTTGTCCTGCTCCCAGATCTTCTCGATCTCGTCTTGAAGTTTTGAGCGGGTCAGGGCGTCAAGCGCCGACAGAGGTTCGTCGAGCAGGAGGATCTCTGGGCTCATCGCCAGGGCGCGGGCAACCGCCACGCGCTGGCGCATGCCGCCCGACAGTTCGGCCGGGCGCCGTTCGGCGGCATGTGCGAGCCCGACCATCTCGATGTACTTGGAGGTGCGCGCCCTGCGTTCCCCTTTGGAGGCTTTCTTGAAGACCTGATCGACCGCCAGTGCGATGTTGTCATAGACGGTCAGCCAGGGCATCAGCGAGTACGACTGGAAGACCACGCCGCGATCCGGGCCGGGGCCTGTGATCGGCTGGCCCTTCAGGAGGAGTTCACCCTGGTCGGGAGAGGCCAACCCCGCGATCGTAGAAATGAGCGTCGTCTTGCCCGAGCCGGAGAATCCCAGGATCGCGACGAACTCGCCTTCTTCGACCGCGAGGTTGATATCGTTGAGGACGTGTGTGCGGGCATCGCCATCGCCGTAGGATTTAGAGACGCCCTTGAGTTCGAGAAAAGCCATTGTGATCGTGCTCCCCGGTTCAGCGCTTGTCGGAATAGGTGAAGGCGACCTGGAGTGCGTAGATCAGCCGGTCGAGGAGGAAGCCGATGATGCCGATGGCCAGGACGGCGACCATGATCTTGGCCAGCGAACTCGAAGAGCCGTTCTGGAATTCATCCCAGACGAACTTTCCAAGCCCCGGGTTCTGGGCAAGCATCTCGGCGGCGATCAGCACCATCCAGCCGACGCCCAACGACAGGCGCATGCCGGTGAAGATCAGCGGCAGTGATGACGGCAGCACCAGCTTGGTGATCGTCCGCGAAGTGGGAAGCTGAAGGACCCGACCGACGTTGAGGAGATCCTTGTCGATCGAGGCGACGCCGAGAGCCGTGTTGATGAGCGTCGGCCACAGCGAGCAAAGCGTCACGGTTATCGCCGAGATCAGCATGGACTTCGGCAGCCACTCGTAGGGATCGGCATAGGTCGCCGAGACGACCATCGTCACGATCGGCAGCCAGGCCAGCGGCGAAACCGGTTTGAAGATCTGGATCAGCGGGTTGAGCGCACCGTTCACGGTTGTCGACAGCCCCGACATGATTCCGAGCGGTATGGCTACGACCACACCCACGAAGAAACCAAGGCCGACGGTGATCAGGCTCGTAACGATCTGATCGAAGAACGTCGGCGCGCCGGTATAGCTGCGGTACTTGACGCGGTCCTCGTTACCGGCCGCGATCAGTTTGGCGTTGCGCTCGTCCTGGCGCTCGTAGAAGGCGGTTTCCCGGGCGCGCTCGGAGAGGTGGTCGTCGTAAAGGTTGCCGGCCTGTACGAGCACCTGGGCCGGGCCGGGGATGGCGCCCAGAGACGTGTTCACTTTCGGCGCGAAATAAGCCCATGCTGCGAGGAAGAGGCCGATGCCGACCAGCGGCACGAACAGCTTCTGCCATAGTTCTCTGAGGTTTTGCCTTGGGCTGTCGCCGAGAGAGAGCTTGATCAGCGGTACGATGAACCCAAGGCCGAATACGCCGAGCATTCCAGCCGAGCGGTTCAGTCTCTGATAGAATTTCTCGAGACGCTTCTTGCGCGCGTCTTCATTGGTCGTTTCAAGGTAGTCGGTTACGGCAGCCATGATTATCTCCGGTTCTTCTCGGCTGTTCGGTGCTGGCGGATGAAACGGCGGTCCGCCGCCGTTCCATGTGTTTGCACAAGGAGCGTGAATGCCTGGGATCAGTTGCTGACGACTGTGTTGCCCTCGACCTGCTCCTTGCCCTTGAGACCGATCTTCAGGGTTGCGAGGTAGGCGTTCGGTTGCTTGCCGTCGTAGGCAATGCCGTCGATCATGTCTTCGGGCGGGACTGGCGGGCGGAAGCCGTCGGTGCCGAAGGGGAAATCTGCCTTCTCAACACGGCCTTCGGCGACAAGAAGCTCGGCAGCCTTCATGTAGATGTCAGGGCGGTAGACCGACTTGGCGGTGTCCAGATACCATTCGTCGGACTTGCCCTCCGCGATCTGACCCCAGCGACGCATCTGGGTCAGGTACCAGATGGCGTCCGAGTAGTAGGGATAGGTTGCGAAGTAGCGGTAGAAGACGTTGAAGTCCGGCACCGCGCGCTTGTCGCCCTTCTCGTATTCGAAGGTTCCGGTCATCGAGTTGGCGATGACTTCCTCATCGGCACCGACGTACTCGGGGCGGGACAGCATCTTCACGGCTTCCATGCGGTTGGCGTTGCTGTTTTCGTCAAGCCACTTGGCAGCGCGGATCAAAGCCTTGGTGAGGGCCAGCGTGGTGTTGGGGTATTGCTCGGCGAATTCCTTGGTGATCCCGAACACCTTCTCGGGGTTGTTCTTCCAGATTTCGTAGTCGGTTATCACCGGGACGCCGATGCCCTTGAATACAGCGGCCTGGTTCCAGGGTTCGCCGACGCAATAGCCGTAGATGGTGCCGGCTTCGAGAGTGGCCGGCATCTGCGGTGGCGGCGTCACCGAGAGCAGGGCCTTGGCCTTGATCGTTCCGGAGGTGTCGGTCGGCGAATAGAAGCCGGGATGTATGCCGCCGGCTGCCAGCCAGTAACGCAGCTCGTAGTTATGGGTGGAAACCGGAAACACCATGCCCATCTTGAAGGCCTTGCCATCGTCAGCGAATTTCTCGATGACGGGTTTGAGCGCATCGGCCTTGATCGGGTGCACGGGCTTGCCGTCAGCCTGTTTTGGAATGTGCGGCTTCATCAACTCCCAGACCTCGTTCGACACGGTGATGCCGTTGCCGTTGAGGTCCATCGAGAAGGGCGTGACGATGTGTGCCTTGGTGCCGAAACCGATCGTTGCGGCAAGCGGCTGGCCGGCCAGCATATGGGCTCCGTCGAGTTCGCCGGTGATGACGCGGTCGAGCAGCACCTTCCAGTTGGCTTGCGCTTCGAGGGTCACGAAAAGACCTTCGTCTTCGAAGTAGCCAAGTTCCTTGGCGACGGCGAGCGGCGCCATGTCGGTGAGCTTGATGAAGCCGAACTTCAGCTCATCCTTTTCAACCTCAAGCATCTCCGCCTTGGCGCTGCCGAAGGCAGACGCGGCGAGGATCAACACTGCACTCGTTGCTGAGAGCATGTAGCGCTTCAGCGTGGTTTCCCGATGATCGAGTGTGCTGCTTTCCATTATCTTCTCCTGCCTTTTTGCCCATGGCTCTGAAGAGCCGGACTGAACCGAGGCCAAAAACAAAAAACGCCGCACAAGTCTCGGAAGACGCTGCACGTCCTCCTCCCTTGCGGCGGCGTTGCCGGTGCCCGTTCAGGGCGATTGGTTTTTGGCGACCTTCGTTGGCCTCGCGACTGTAAACGCACGAAACGTGCCAACTCTTCGCAGTCGCAACAAACGGCTTGTTTTCAATGTGTTAGATGGCAGTGCGAGGAAGCGGGCCGATGCGCTCGGATTGGATTGGCTGCCTAATGGTCAGACATCGCGCCGGTAATTTGTGCACCGCACTAACTGGATGGCGATGGCCTGCCGTCCTGGCTCAGCTGGAGGTGTCAGGCAGGCTGGCAAGGTAGTCTTCAAGACGGTCGGGATCGAAGACTTTACCGTCAAAGAATGCATCGGGGCCGAGGCTAAGATTGCCGCGCGTCGATCCTGCCGGCGCTTTCCCGTGCAGGGCTCCTTCGACCTTGGTGTTGACGGAGGGCAATTCGACATCGAGCGGCTGCAGGGCCGAGCGATAGATGTCCGGCCGATAGGTGCTTCGGGCGGCGTGTAGGGCTGCTTCACTATGCAGGGTCTGCCCGAGGCGGACCATCTGGGTGTAGAACCACAAGGCGTGGCTGATCCAAGGAAAAGTCGCGGTGTTGGAGGCGAAATTCAGGAAACCGTCGATCGGATGGAGCGCGCCGTCGCCTGCCCGAAGGCGCCTGGCCAGACAAGGCCGGATCACGTCGACTGATTGCCCAAGGTATGCCTCGCGCGCCAGGATTGCGGCCAGTTCATCCTGGTTGCCGGGCTGGTCGCACCATACAGCGGCGCTGTAGACGGCTCGGACCAGGGCTTCGACGCCTTGCGGGTCGCGCTGCGCCCAATCCAATCGCAATCCAAGGACCTTTTCCGGACTGTTGCGCCAGATATGGGCGTTGGTGGTCAGGATGACGCCAACCCGTTCGCTGGAGGCAACGGTGCCCCAGGGTTCTCCGGCGCAGAAGCCGTCGATATGGGCGTTCGCCAATGCGGCTGGCATCAACGAGGGAGGAACGACGACGAGTTCGACATCCTGACCGGCAACAATGCCACCGGAGGACAGCCAGTAGGCAAGTTCATAATGGTGTGCGGAGTGCGGGTGAACGATGCCGAGTTGAAGCGGCGGCGCCCCCTGCCTGCCGCGGTCGCGCACCACGCTTGCGAGCGCCGTGACGGCGGGTGCGGCACTGAAATCAATTCTGTCCAAGTGCCGGATGAGTTCCTGCCAAAGCGCATTGGAAACCGTTACGGTGTTCGCGCCGGTGCCAAGTGCCATCGGAACGAGCATCGGCGTCGGCAATGGACCGAGGCCGAGATTGGCTGCGATCGGCATCGGGGCGAGGATATGGGCTGCGTCGAAATGCGAGACGGCCAGCTTGTCACGGATGGTCGCCCACGAAGTTTCCCGCGACAGCTTCAGATCGAGGCCTTCAGCTTCCGCGAAACCGTGTTCGGCGGCAATGACCAGGGGGGCGCAATCGACCAGCGGAATGAATCCGGCTCGTACTTCGCGTTTCGTCTCGCTCATTTGCCGCCCTCCTCGCCCAGCATGCCGGCAGCCATGACGAGGCTTTCGGCAATTTCCGCGATACGGCGGTTCTGGTTCATCGCCGTCTTGCGCAACAGTGCGTAGGCTTCCGGCTCCGCGATCCCGCGCGTCCGCATCAGGATCGCCTTGGCCCGTTCGATTGTTTTGCGGTCCGCCAATTCCGACCTGGCGTCCTCAAGCTCGCGCTTCAGCCTCTCGAAAGCGTTAAATCGGACGACGGCGGTCTCCAGGATCGAGTGGACGCGCTCCTTTTTCAGGCCATCCACGACGTAGGCGGACACGCCTGCTTCGATCGCCGCCTCGATCGATGCCTGATCGCTGCGATCGACGAACATCGCGACCGGGCGCTTCACCGCCCTGGAGACGTCGAACATGTGTTCGAGCAGGTCGCGGTTTGGGTTTTCCAGATCGATGAAGATGACGTCGGGGTCGATTGCGACGATGCGGCGGAGAAGTTGGCCGGTTGCATCGAGTATGGTGACGCGCACGTCGCCTGCGCCGCTCAATCCGTCCTCGATGATGGAGGCACGGATGCGGTTTTCGTCGATGATCAGGATGTGCAGTGGTTTGTCCGACATGGGCCGCATCTTGTGTGCGGCGCACAAAGAAGGCAAGCCGACATACTTGTTCATGGGAAGCAGGGGTGGAGCAGGGCTGCGGAAAGCGTCGGTGGGCGTTGACCTGCTTGGCGCACTACCTGCGCCTCATTCAATGCAAGCGCGGGGGGGATGCCTGCTGCGGGACAGGTGGGCGAATTTCATAAGTTATTGCGCCTTGGCACAATGTGGGCGATTGGATCGAGGATAAGCAGGGGTGCGCGGGTCTGGTGGCATGCCTAGCGCTCCGACTCTGACATATGGTTCCCTGCCGGGAACCTGAATGTCAGCCCGGAACAATGTCAGCCCGGAATACTTGGCAACCTTTTGATTGCGTTCTGGATTGATAAACATTTGACGACCTCCACCCGGGAATCAAATGTTTGATCCAGAACACTAGCGCCGGTGTGCAGCAGGTTTGTGCAGCAGGTAGCCTAGCAAAAGCCCATGAAATAAGATGTTTTCGCCGTTTCAACGGCTTCGGGGAGAGTTGGTGCCCAGGAAAGGACTCGAACCTTCACAGCCTTGCAGCCACTGGCACCTGAAGCCAGCGCGTCTACCAATTCCGCCACCTGGGCATCGTCTGGGCGATCGGAGGCCACGGAGTTAGTTGCACCGGGCGTGTTTGTCAACTAGCCCAACACCGGCTTGCCGAATGTTGGCAATTAAAAAGGCACCGGCTTGCACCTGAGGCAAGCTTGCACGCCAACACCGGCCTGCCGGGGGCTGGGAAAATGCCGCATCGAATAGAAGGCGTGTTGACAATCGGCTCGCCCCGGAACCGGTTCCCGTCAGCATTCCGCCCGCCCCCGTGACCAAAGGCTTCTTCCCACGGGCGGCGCCGCTGACTATAGGTTCTTTGAACAAGCGACGCGGCGGCAAAACGAAAGGCGAGAGGGCAAGATGGCAGATCAGCGATCCGCAGGAAGGCTTGTGACGATCTTCGGCGGACCCGGCTTTGTCGGTAGATATGCAACTCGGGAGCTTGCAAGCCGCGGATGGCGCATCAGGGCTGCCAGCCGCAGGCCCGATCTTGCCGGACATTTGCAGCCGATGGGCGCGGTCGGCCAGATCCACCCCGTGCAGGCCAATCTGCGCTATCCCGAATCCGTTGCCCGCGCGGTTGCCGGCTCCGATGCCGCGATCATAGCGGTCGGTATTCTGGCCCCGTCAGGCCGCCAGAGTTTCGAAGCCCTGCATGTCGATGGGCCGCGGGCCGTCGCCAGGGCCGCCCGGGAAGCAGGCATCGCGCGGCTGATCCATATATCCGCCATAGGCGCGGACGAAGATTCTTCGGCTAAGTATGCACGCACCAAGGCGCGCGGCGAAGCGGCCGTGCTGGAGGAATTTCCGGACGCGATCATACTGCGCCCGTCGATCATTTTCGGCGCCGAGGATGAGTTCTTCAACCGGTTCGCCGCAATGGCGCGCATCGCGCCGTTCCTGCCGCTGATCGGCGGTGGCCGCACCCGCTTCCAGCCGATCTATGTCGGCGACCTCGGCAAGGCTATCGCAAACGCGGTGGAGGGTGCCGGCAAACCCGGTACCATCTATGAACTTGGCGGCCCGGACGTCTTGAGCTTCAGGCAGCTTCTCGACCGTACCAAGGAATGGTCCGGCCATAACGTCGGCTATTTGAGCATGCCGTTCTGGCTGGCGAAATTGCAGGCGCTGCTGACGTGGCCGTTGCCGAATTCGATCCGACCGTTGACCCTCGATCAGGTCCGCATGCTGCAAAAAGACAATGTCGTCAGCGAAGCGGCAAGAACCGAAGGCCGAACTCTTGAAGCTCTCGGCGTCGCAGCCCCGCACGCCGCGGCCAGCATCGTTCCCGGCTATCTCGAACGCTTCAAGCACCGCGGCCAGTTCGCCCATTACCGAAGCTGATCGCGATGTTCTAACAGGACGGAGCGCGCGACGATGAGCGGGCAGCACAGCCAGCCACTACACGGCCTCAGGGTCGTTGATGCAACCCACGTGCTCGCCGGGCCGTTCGCGACCTACCAGCTAGCCCTTCTCGGTGCGCAAGTGATCCGCGTTGAGCGCATCGACGGCGACGACTTCGTGCGCCGCCACGGCGGCACCGATGCGATGAAGGCCGCCGGGCTCGGCGCATCATTCCTGTCGCAGAACGCATGCAAACGCTCGATTGCGGTCGACCTCAAGGACGAGCGCGGCCGGCAGCTGTTCCACCGCCTCGCTACCGACGCCGATATCGTCGTGGAGAATTTCCGCCCCGGCGTCGTTGACAGGCTCGGCATCGGCTTCGCTGACATCGCAGCAATAAATCCGCGGGTGATCTATTGCAGCCTGTCCGGTTATGGTCCGACCGGACCGCTGGCCGGCGCGCCTGCCTACGATCACATCGTGCAGGGCTTGAGCGGTATGATGGCGATGACCGGCACGGCTGAATCCGGACCCATGCGCGTCGGGTTTCCGATTGTCGACTACATCGCAGGACAGACCGCGCTCGCCGCGATCCTCGCAGCCCTTGCCAACCGCGACCGCAATGGCGCCAAGGCCCAGCATCTCGAAGTGCCGATGCTCGACTCACTCGTCGCCCTGATGGCCGCCAATGCCGTTGACTACGAAACGACCGGCACTTTGCGGGGTCTTCACGGTAACGAGGCTTTTTCCAACAGCCCGTTCTCGGATCGCTTCGACACCTGCGACGGTCAGATCGTCGTCACCGCGAATACGCCAGCCCAGGCCGCACGCCTGTGCGATCTGATCGACCGCCGCGACCTGATAGCTTTCGCGAAGGCAGGCGCGGCGATTGGTCAGGCCGGCCGCGACGACGTCGCCAAAGCGCTTCGCGAGGCGTTCAGGAGCGATACGGCTTTGGCCTGGGAAACCCGCCTCAACGCCGCCAGCGTCCCCGCTGCGAAAGTCAGGAACCTTGCCGAAGTCCTTGCCCATCCTCAGTTGCGCGAAAGCGGATTGATGCGTCGGCTGGAAGTGCCCGAAACCGGCGGCAGCGTGCACGTTCCAGGCATTGCGTTCCGCTCGGATAGCTGGCCACCGATCGAGCTTGAAGCGGCCCCGACGCTCAGCCGGGACGCCGACGAAATCCTCACCATGTGCGGGTACACGGAAACCGATATCCAAGCTCTACGGTCCGCCAACATAGTCAAGTGAGGTCGCAAATCATTCGGATTTGAGCGACGCCATCGCTTGATCCGGCACGATCCGCAACGCGAGCATGTCGCTGTGCGTGGTGATGACCGGCGAAGGGTCCACCCGCACGCAGGTCCCGGCAAGCGTTCCGGCAGCCGTGAAGGTGCCGATCTGCACGTTCATGCCGCCGATCTTCGGCAGCGGGAAATACTCCTGGAAGATCTGGTCCTGGCTGTCGAATTGTCCATGCGTTTCAGAAACGAGTTCGTTGTCGGCGTTGAATATCGATATGTTGGCCCCGCACCGCCCGACGATAGGCTTGGCTGCATATCCCTTTCGGCGAAGGTTGTCGGTCAATGAAAACTGGGTCTCGAGCAGGTAAGGGTGATCGGGATAAAGCATCCACAATACCGGCAGGATCGCCTTATTGCTCGGGATGAGCGTCCACAGCGGCTCGAAGACCATGACGTCGCGTCGCAAAAGGACATCGACCAGACGCGGCGGCTTCTTCACCCGCTCGAAGCGCGCACGCAGCACCTGCCCTTCGGCACGTTCGTCTTCTGTTATCTCCTCGCGGATCTGATCGAGAGCACTTTCCCACGCCCAGGTCTTCCAGACGAAGTTGATTCGCTCGCCGTCGGAATCAACGACACAGCCCTCGTCGTCCCATGCGAGACCGGACACTCCCTTGATCCGCTTCGTGCGTATCCCGGCGGCTTCGATGGCCGACTTCATGTAGAGGGCGTGGTAGATCTCTTCCTTGTCGCGGTCGTGCATGATGTGCAGGGTATCGGTCAGCCCGATGTCCTTCCACGCCGCGATGAGATCCTTCGTCAGTTCGATCCCGGAGCCTGTGCCGACCGAGCAGCCGAAATGCTCCGCCCAGACTTCCTGCACGTTGCCGCACTCCATGTGGCATGAGGCTGAATCGCAATTGTATTCGTAGACCTTGATGCCGCGCTGCGAGACGGAGAAATCGAACCGGCCGGTAATCATCTCGTTGCGGCGGTTGTCCCACGACTGGTGGATGCGCGGCCAAAGAACCTGCGGCAGGTTGAATTTGGCAAGGAGCTGGTCGTCCTGCAGCACGAAGTTGGTTGCATGCATGAACATGGCATGCAGTTCGTTCGTCGCCCGCTTGATCTCCATTGACGCGGTCTGGCTGATGCAGAAGTAGCGGTAGGCGTCGGCATCGGCGCTGGTAAGCTTGTGACCGCCCATCATGTCGACATAGGCCGCCGCGTCCGCCTTCGAGGTATCGAGCCACGCCGTATCGGCCTGGCCGCGGTTCTCGACTTCGCAGCCGATCAGATTGAACAGATGAGGATCTGGGTCATCGACGTCGTCGGCGTGCGTTGCGTCTGCCGTTTCGATCACCCATCCAAGTACGCTGGTGTCGGCGTAGGTGCACTTCACCCAGTGCCGGCCGTTCGCGTCGACATCCATGGCGAGTTCGCGAGAGTAATCCGTGCCCTCGGCCCATACCTTGTCGTCGACGTTCTGCTCGATGCAGCGCACCGTGTCCACCAGCACTTCCGTGACCACAGCGACATGGCCGGTGACTTCGAAATAGCCGCCCTCATTCCAGATCAGCAGGCTGCCGGGTTCCGGCGGGCGCCTCGATCCGTTGCGGAACGAGTGGAGCGGCAGTTCGCTTCCGTCTTCGATCATCTTGACGCTTTTCAAACGGAAGATGTCGTAGGCCATGGCGATATCTTCGAAGATGTAGCCTTTGTTGAGGTACATCCAGCGCCGCGCAAGTTCCACGCATTGCCACTTGTAGCCCATGAAGACGCCGCCGATGGTACTGCGGTAGGCCTGCCGGTTCGGCAGCTGCGACTTGTCAACGGAATCGTAGTCAGACGAATAGACCTCTACGCCATCAGCGGAGGTGCCAAGCAGGGTCCCAAACGGTGCGGATTGCGGTGTGTGGTGGTGGCGCAATGGCGGCGGCTTTCAGGTTGGGAGCGTTTCCCGATGTTTATTGCACGGCGCGCGGAACTACTCTGCGGCATAATCCAGGCAGCCTGTTGCGGGAGCCGGGGCACCTTACAAAAACAGCCCCGCCGGCCTCAGCCGAACGGGGCTTTCAAACGAGAGTCGTTTGGACGCAACGCACGCGTTGGCGTTCAATGCAGGCTGGCAACCACCAGTTCGTCATCGATGGCCTGGCCAAGTGCGGCCTGCATGGAGTCGGTCAGCGCGATCGGCGTGCCGTCCGCGGCATGCAATGCATAGATGCTGATGCCTTCTGGAAGGGTATCGTCGAGGGGATAGATCTCGTTTGCCTCTTCCGAAGACAGCGTCTTGATGTAGGCGACTTCTCCGCCACCGAGCTGCTCGAGCTCATCGGCGCTGATGCCGCGTCTCACGTCGATGCCAAGTCCAGTCATAACGCTCACTCCTCCATCCACCGCGCTGCCCCGAACAGTGAGCTACAGCGCGCTCCCCCATTCCCAGTATTGCACCAGCTTCCTGGCGAAATCGGCACGATTTTCCGGCAAATTCGAAACATTAACGACTTTAGTCATGTTCCGACGATTCGTCCGCAACCACCATGCCTGTTGAGATTTTCTTGCGACCTGTGTGGCTACCGGACACTTGCGCCTTTCGCATTGCCGATTTCGATGCGCCGTACCAGCCGCTCTGGCTCGAGTTTTACAAGGTCAATTTCCAGCAGACCGTTGTTGAGGTCGGCGTTGCGGACTTCGATCCCGTCGGCCAGCACGAACGTGCGCTGGAACTGGCGCGCTGCGATGCCCCGATGCAGATATTCGCGGGCCTTGTCGTCTTCCTGGCGGCCGCGAATGACGAGTTGATTATCTTCGAGCGTTACTTCGAGTTGGTCGCGCGTGAAGCCTGCGACCGCCAGCGTGATGCGCAGGAGCTCGATTCGGTCTGGTTCGGAAGGTGCGATACGCTCGATATTATAGGGAGGATAGCCGCCGTCTGAACCCTTTCCGGCGCGATCGATGAGTCGCTCGATTTCCTCGAAACCCAAGAGCAGGGGGTGGGATAGGGAACCCATTCGTGTCATCAGACTAAGTCCTTCAAAATAAGCGACTTTCAGCAGCTTAGAGCGGCATTCGAGGCCCATTATAGGCGCCTTGTCTGCCCGGCCCCGGATCACCGGCTACCGGAATGCTGCGACTGCGTTAACGATCATATGGGGCAATCCGTTATGCATTCAAGTGAGCCCTGGAGGGGGCGCTACCGACTGTTTCTAATGTGGTGTCGGCTCGTGTTCCGGCTCCGACATATGGTTCCCTGCCGGGAACCTGAATGTCAGCCCGGAACAATGTCGGCCCGGAATACTTGGCAACCTTTTGATTGCGTTCGGGATTCACAAACATTTGACGACCTCCACCCGGGAATCAAATGTTTGATCCAGAACACTAGGAACTCGATTCATTGTGAGCTTCGAGAATTCGTACACCTTCTTGAAATTATTGGATCTTTCATTAAATACAGGGGCATGGACCGCATCAAGGAAAAGTCTGATTACCCTATCGAGCCGGTGAAAGCAGCCGATGAGCGCATGCGTAAGTGTTTGATTTGTGACAAGGAATTCTTGAGTTCCTGGTCCGGCAACCGCGTCTGCAAGCGTTGCCGCGCAAGCGCGACGTGGCGGCAGGGCTGATCAGTCCGGCTGCAGATTTCGGAATGAGGCCTATTCCAAGGCTGTGCAACTTGAGCATTGCGCAGCTTTCGCGCGCATTCGCGGTCAATTGGGCGTTTGAAATTCTTCGGCTCTTCAGCTATCCGCCTGCGAACTTTTCCCGCTTCATTTCGAGTTCCAGCCATTCGTCTTCGAGCGCGGTGCGCTGTATCTGCGCGGCAGCCAGTTCCTTGCTTGTCTTGGCGAATTCACCGGGATTCTTCGAGAACAGGTTGGGCTCGGCAAGCTTCGATTCCAATCCCGCAATCTTCTGTTCAAGCTCTTCGATGCGCTTGGGTATGGATTCGAGCGCGAATTTCTCCTTGTAGGAGAGTTTCTGCCGGCTCTGCCCGCCAGTCTGTGGCGCGGCACGACTCGAACCAGCTTGACCGGTCTGTGCCGCCTCCTTGCCCGCATCGTCCTCGCGGTCTGTGACTGACGGCGCAGTGCGCGCCCGCTTCGGCTCCTCGCCCTTGCGCTGCGCCAGCATATCCGAATAGCCGCCGGGATATTCACGCCAGACGCCGTCCCCTTCCGGTGCCAACACACTCGTCACGCACCTGTCGAGGAAATCGCGATCATGGCTCACGAGTATGACAGTACCGGCATATTCGCCCAACAGTTCCTGCAACAGGTCAAGGGTCTCAAGGTCGAGATCGTTGGTCGGTTCGTCGAGCACCAGCACATTCGATCGCTTGGCAAGCGCCCTGGCGAGCATCAGCCGGCCCCGCTCTCCGCCGGAAAGAGCCGAAACGGGAGAACGGATCTGCTCGGGCAGGAACAGGAAGTCCTTCATGTAGCCGACCACATGGCGCGCTTTGCCGTTGACGATGACCTGGTCGCCGCGTCCGCCGGTCAGCTGGTCGGCGAGTGTCGCGTTGGTGTCGAGGTCTTCGCGCTTCTGGTCGAGCGTCACCACTTCGAGGTTCGTGCCGAACTCGATTGTGCCGGTGTCGGGCGCAAGTGTGCCAGTCAACATGCGGATCAGCGTCGTCTTGCCGGCGCCGTTGGGGCCGACGATGCCGAGACGGTCGCCACGCAGCACCCTCAGCGAAAGGTCTTTCACCACCGGCAGGTCCCCGAACGATTTCGAAATCTCGCGCGCCTCGATGACGCGTTTTCCCGAAAGCTGCCCTTCTGAGACCTCAAGCACGACGTCGCCTTGCACGTGGCGATGTTCGGCGACCTGCTGGCGCATTTTGCCAAGCTCGGCCACTCGGCGCACGTTGCGCTTGCGCCGCCCGGTGACGCCGCCGTGCATCCACTGCTGCTCGCGGGCGATCTTGCGGTCGAGTTTGTGCATCTCGGCCTCTTCTTCTTCGATCAGTTTGTCCCGCCACGCTTCGAATGCGCCAAAACCGTTGTCGAGCCGCCGCGCCCGGCCGCGGTCGAGCCAGACTGTCACCTTTGAGAGTTTCTCGAGGAACCGCCGGTCGTGCGAGATGATGATAAGCGCCGCTTTGGTCGTGGACAGTTCTTTCTCGATCCACTCGATGGTCGGCAGGTCGAGGTGGTTGGTGGGCTCGTCGAGAAGCAGGACGTCAGGACGCGCGGCAAGCGCCTGCGCGATTGCAGCCCGGCGCGCTTCTCCGCCCGACAGGGTCGCAGTGCTTTCGTCACCTGTCAGGCCGAGCTGGTAGAGCGCCATGCGCGCGTCGTGGGATTCGTCGGTCGGTTTCAAGCCCGCTTCGACGAACGACAGCGTCGTTTCATGCTCACCGAAGTCAGCCTCTTGCGGCAGGTAGCGAATGACCGCATTCGGGTGAACGAAACGCTCACCCCTGTCCGGCTCCACCAGCCCGGCAGCAATCTTCAACAGCGTCGACTTGCCCGAACCGTTTCGCCCGACGAGGCACAACCGTTCTCCAGGCGCGACCGTCAGGTCGGCGCCCGTCAACAGCGGGGTACCACCGAACGTGAGGTGAATATCTCTAAGGGTCAGAAGCTGGGCAGCCATCGCGGGTTATGCATTTCCTGAATCGATATGATTGAGCCTCGCAGGCGTTCCTTTGAGGGTCACGTTTTCGGTCGGGCCGGCGGGGCAATGCCGAGAAGTTCCGCATACTTGTCGCGGATTGCCGTTCTGACGTGGTCTTCGGTAAAGCCCGACAACAGCCGCTGCCGGGCTGCCATGCCCATGCGCCGCGCGGCTGCGCGGTCGACGATCAGGCGCCGCAACGCCTCCGTCAAGGCTTCCGGATTGTCCGGCGGTACGATCAGCCCCTCGATGCCGTCGCGCACGAAGTACCGGCAACCTGGAACGTCGGTGGTGATGATCGGCCGGGCGCAGGCGGCGGCTTCGAGGAGTGCGCGAGGCAACCCTTCCCCTCCGCGCGAGGGCACCACGCAGATATCGGTGTTCTTCCAGAACTTCGCAATGTCCTCGACCCGGCCCCGCCAGTTCACGTTGGCGCGCGCGTTCCATTGGGCAAGCGTTTCCTGCGAAACGGCGCGCGGGTTTTCGGCGTCGGGCGTACCGCACAGGTCGAGCTTGAACACATGCCCTTCGGCTGCGAGCCGGTCGTAGGCTTCGACGAGAAGGTCGACGCCCTTGGTCCAGACCATCCGGCCGACGAAGCCGACCCGGGCCGGATTGAGCCCTGGCAGCGGCGAATCGGCGAAATGTTGCGGATCGACGCCTGCCCCGCCGAGAATGGTTACCCGCTGGTCGGGAAACGCGCCAAGTTCGCCAAGCCGCGCCTGATCGTCAGGGTTTTCGACGAAGAGATGCGCCAAACCGCGGTGGGCGGGTTGGCGAAGCGCGCCGACGACCATCTTGAGAACGTTCTGGTAGACGAAACCCGTTCGGCCTTCCGCGGCCGTGCCGGCAAAACCGACCCCGGTCAGGTGAATGCCGAGGACATGGCGGGGCACCAGCCGGCGCAGCCCCGTAATGAGTGCAATCGGTTTCAGCGAAATGGCGTGGATCGCATCGGGTCGTTCGCGGGCGATCAGTCCGCGCAACCGCATCGCGACGCGCGCTTCCATCACCGGCCTGATCGGGCCGCGCGAATAATCGAAGGAAACAACGCGCGCTCCGGACGCCTCGATCTGCGCCCGCTTCGCGTTGATGCGTGTCGCTACCGCAACCTCCGCGCCGGTCGCCACCAGTGCCTCGATCGCCGGGATGAAATGGGATACCGCAAACCAGTCCTCGGTGATGAGCACCAGGATCTTGGCGTTTGCCTGAGGTCTCGAATTAGCTTGCGGCTGCGGCTCGTGCAAACCTTCCCCCTCTTGAGGTCACGGCGTTTATTCTCGTTATTGACGCTGCCTTGGACGGGCAATTGCAGATCGAGCGGTCAATCCCGCCAGAACTCCGGCCTCATCAAGACCAGTACCGTGAAAAGTTCAAGCCGTCCGAGCAGCATCGCCGCAGATAAGGCCCACTTCGCGGCATCCGGCAGCGGCGCGAAACTCCCGACCGGGCCGATCGTGTCGCCAAGGCCGGGACCGACGTTGCTCACCGCCGTTGCAGCAGCGCTGAGAGACGTTATGAGATCGATCCCGAGTCCGGCAAGCAGCAGCGTGAAGAAGGCGACGGTGGCCATGTAGACCGCCAGGAACGCGATGACGGAAAACGGCACGTCTCCAGGCAGACGGCGGCCATTGTATCTGAGCGGCGATACCCTGTGCGGCGTCATCAGCGACAGGAAGTGCCCCTTGATGAGCAGGCCTGCCACCTGGAACCGGTAGATCTTGATGCCGCCGGCGGTCGAACCGGCGCAGCCTCCAATGAACGTCAAAAGGAAGACAAGAACGATCGCAAATGGCCCCCACTGCATGTAATCGGTGTTGGCAAACCCGGTCGTGGTCGTGATCGACACGACGTTGAATGTCGCCAGCCGCAGTGCATCGAGAAAATCGAGGTCCCGCGTTTCGACGAGCCAGATTGCGAGCACCACCGACACTCCGGCAAGAAATCCGACGAAGCCGCGCACCTGCGCATCGCGCCAGGCCTCGCTCAAATGCCCGTTCGTGAAGCGGATCATTGCGACGAACGGCAGCGCGCCGAGCACCATGAATACGACCGCCGCCCATTCCAGGCTGGGCGATTTGAAAAACGCAAAGCTCGCGTCGTGCGTCGAAAATCCACCGGTCGAAACCGTGGTCAGCGCATGGCAGATCGCATCGAAACCGGTCATGCCGAGAAGCCCGAAGATCAAGGCGCATGCAACGATGAGGCCGGCGTAGATTTGTGCAATGGCAAGAATGAGCTGGGCGGATCGGGGCAATACCTTTTCGGAGCGGTCCGAACTTTCCGTATGAAACAGCTGCATGCCGCCGACACGCAGGAACGGCAGCATGATAATCGCGGTAACGACAATACCGATGCCGCCGAGCCCTTGCAGCAGCGCGCGCCATAACAGGATTCCGCGTGGCAGCTTGTCGAGCCCGGCAAGTACCGTCGAACCGGTCGTGGTCAGTCCGCTCATCGCTTCGAGGTAGGCATCCGAAAAGCTGAGGCCGAGGCCGACGAACGGCAGCGCCGAAAAGCCGGCCGTCACCAGCCAGCTCAAAGTCGTAAGGACGAACCCCTCCTTCAGTTCGATCTCGCCCGACTCAAGATCGATCCCCGAGAAGACCAGGAGACCACCAAGGAAGAACGTCAGCATCGCGGAGACGAGAAACGCCTGCCAATCCCGGTTGTTGTCCACCAGATCGATAAGCGCCGGCAGCAGCATCAAGGCGGCAAGCGCGCAAAGATTGATGCCCAAGGTGAGCGAGATGCGTCGAAAGCGCATATTTCTACCAGCAGTCGGGATGAACTCTCGGGATGGGTTGCCTGGCGCCAACTACCGACCGTGTTGGCGAAGCCGCTTTGAGCCGGGCGACGAGAGACTGACGATGATCTGGCCGAGGTACGTGCAGTCATACTCCGCTCGCAGGCCTCGCACGAAGTGCATTCTGTCGCGCGACTTCAGCAGCAGGCCGGACCCGCCTATGATGGCGCTTGACCCGGCTGCCTGTCGTTGGCCCCAACCTTCGGCGACCGGTTTCGTATGTGGGAAACCAATAATGCAACTTAAAATTGAATTACGCATGTCAATTCGCCATGGTCGTGAAACTCGATTTCAAAACTGCCAATCTCAATTGAAAACTCCCGCGCTTTACACCGAAATCCGCTTCCTATAGCGATTCAATAACTGCGTGGAGGGACAGAAGACGAATTATGCCGGTATTCAGGGAATTGGAACAGACCTTCCGGGATATGGTCGAGGCAGCTGCCGGCAAGGCGAATGCCGCCGGCGATGCCGCGATGCCTTCTGAGCAACCGGGCTTTGGAGAAGATCAGTCGGATTTTGCAGCGCCCGGTTCGCGGCACGCGATCGAAAAGGCGGAAAAGGCCTGTCTCGATCACCAAGCGTGCGGCGTCGAAGAATTGTATGCAAAGACCGGGTTCATTCTGGAGCGGATGCGAGACTTGACCGATTCACCCGAAGAGTTCGACGACTATGCGCAACGGCTGCTGGCCGATCTCAATTCGGCGGTCGCACGGAACGCGTAATTGCCGTGGGCGCGGCCGCGCATCCCCGTGACAAAGTCAGATCAAGTGCGCACGCTCAGTTCCTTGTAGAGCGTAACCGCGTGGGTCTTGTTCCTGGCGCCGAGCTTGGCTTTGGCGCTGTTGATGTGGGTGCGCACGGTATGCGGGCTGATTTCGAGATCCCTGCCGATCTCCTTATCCGTCAAACCGGCGGCGCATTGCAGGATGATGCGCTCTTCCTGCGGTGAAAGAAGCGGCGCGCGCGGGCGCTTTCGCAAGGGGTGATGGCGGAAGTGCTCCGGCAGGAACTGGATGCAGTGCCAGGCCAAGAGTTCACTGGATTCAATGCCCTGTGCCGTATCGAGCACCGGCTGAACAGCGCACAAGGCGATCAGCGGTCCGCACTGATAGGGAATGGCAATCAGCACGCCATCCCTGGTCGCTGCCGGCGTTGCTGCTTGGTTTGCAGCGGTATCCAGGATTGAGGTCATGAGGGATGCCGGCCGCCACCGCAGCGGCCGCCCCGTCATGGCGATCGCGGCATCAAGCGGCAGCTCCAGCCCGAAAAGCCGTGCACGCTCCGCCGCGAAGGCCGAGCGAGCGGTATCGAAAAGGAACTCCGGGCTGTGGGGTGCCGTCTTGTCCCGGCAGGAGACGAACACCAGCCGGGCGCCGAACGTTTCCGACAGATGGTTCGACAACCCGCGCAGACTTTCAAATGCCGACTTGGCCTGCGCGGGGATTTGCAGCAACGCTTCAAGCGTCACAACGCCGGCGACCAGCGACTGGGTGTCGTCGTCTAGTTGCGGCGACAGCGCGGCTGTGGAACGTGGCTCGTTGGGCATCATCGCGCTTCGCCGCTTGTGAAACAGTATTGCGTCCATTGGGGTTTAACAGGCTCCAGTAGGTCCGCTCATCAAAGCCGGAACGAGACCGCGTATCAATAGCCGAAGCACCCAGCGCGAACCTTGTGGCGATCTTGCCGCGATTTAAGCAGTGCCGAACTCGGCGCTGTCCTGAGCGGAGCGCCCCTCCCCAAAACTAGGGAGGCATCACGGAATTGGTGGTAGTTCGGGCCTGCAAACTGCGGACATGGTAACTGCTGATTTATAGTCTGAAGCCGATTGTGTCGGAGAGCGAGGGCTTCCTGGAACCGTTCAAGAATTTCCGCTGCCGAAAGGTTCCCGAAGGCTGCATTTCGATCGCTGCGTATTGAAGTTGAACCTCGTAATTTTCGCGAGGCCGCGTTGCGAACTGGAAGCGATACTGACGCGTTTATTGAGTCGGGGAGTGGCGAAGTCAAAGTGTAGCTTTTTCCGCAGGTCCGGAGCCGGGTTGAGTATTTCTCCAAACCAACGGCTCGTATTTCGGACACGCCACTCCTGCACCGGGGCCGCAAACTCGTTCACGCTGTAAAGTACTGCCCGCGCCCGCGGCGCGGCCGCTCCATCATGGCGCAGAGCCCGCGTTTTCGGCGAAGAGCCGGTGTTCCTGCACCGGGGTCGAAAAGCCCGAAGAGCCACCAGCCGATCCTCTTGCGAAGACACATTTATCTGGAGGATGGTGGTGGAGGTAGTCGCGAGCGAGCCGGTCTCTGGCCATTTTCGCCATCAAGTGCCGAAAAACAGGGAATTTTCGCGTTTTCCGGGCTTGAAATTCCCCTGAGGAAGTCGAACATCACCTCTATTACGGTGCGTTACGACATATCTGGCTGTAAAATTAACAGGGAATTTCAAGCGCGGATCTGGGAATCCTAATCGCAGAACAGGGGCGACTTATCCTCAATACAGGCATGCGTCGGTCCCAGCTTTCTGTCGAGCTTTGACCGAGCACCAACCTCGACGTCTTGAGACGTCGGGATAGCTTGCCCGACTTCCCCGAGCCCCAGCGCATTGACGGTCTGCTGGTCCTCCGGAACCGACCGGACGGCGGAATCCTGGTTGGGGTCAGAAACAACATTGCCTCGAAAGCAGTCCTTGCTGGTTTCGTGGACCGCCTGCTCGTCTATTCATTAGCACGACTAATCAACCTTAGTGGATCATGATGGCTAATCGCCGATCGACAGGACGATTAGGTTCCCGGTGACGTTGATGAAACCACCCAGGGACCGATGCCCGTGAGCGTGTGCCAATATCCCTTCCTGTCGCCGGAAGCGCCTTCGCCAACCGGCGCTGGATTCGGTGTCGCTAGTGCTCCGACTCTGACATATGGTTCCCTGCCGGGAACCTGAATGTCAGCCCGGAACAATGTCAGCCCGGAATACTAGGGCCTGTCGTCAGTTGAGCCGAGTCTGTCGTGCCACGCCGCGACAGAATTCGTGCGCGGCCGGGGTTGCCGTCGTCAGTCCAGGGATTCCCAAATCAGTTTTTCTCTGATTCATGAGTTGTCGGCAACGGGGAGGC
>JAHJSN010000161.1 GCA_018830445.1 Alphaproteobacteria bacterium
CTGGCCGCAACCGCTGACGATTTAGGCGAGACATGAAGGCCACTAGCGAAAACAATGGCTTAGTGTGGCGTTCAGCGCGCCTCAATTGACAACTCCTGTGCGGCACCAACAGGTCAATTAAGGCGCGACGCCACACTAGATTGGCCAAGGCGATGCGGGCCTAACCGGATCTGGCGAAGCGCGGCTGGCGATCGGCGATGATCTGCTCGATCGACGCGCGATCGGCATCCAGATCCGGGGCGGCGGGGCGTATGGCCGGGTCGTCGAAGCCGGTGACCTTGATCGGATTTCCGGCCATGCGGATTTCGCCGGCGGCTTCGTCGTGGGCGCTGATTATCATGTTACGGGCGGTGACGTGCGGATCGGTGACGACCTGGGAAATGTCATTGATCGGGCCGCAGGGGACGCCGGCATTTCCGATGATTTCCAGCCATTCGGAGGCGGGTTTCGAAGCCAGCGCATCTTCGACTTCGGCGCGCAGGCGTTCGCTGTTTTCGGTGCGCGTAGCGTTCGAGCCGAAGGCGGGGTCCGCCGCCAGCTCCGGTTTGCCGAGGGCGGTTACCAGCTTGGCGAACAGGCTGTCGTTGCCAGCGGCGATGATGATGTGGCCGTCGGCGGTGGCGAAGGCTTCGAACGGTGTGATCGAGGGGTGGCGGGCGCCGAGCGGGCCCGGCACGTCGCCGCTTGCCAGATAGCGGCTGATGGCGTTTTCGAGAATGGCGACCTGACAATCCAGCATCCCGACGTCGACGAAGGCGCCCTTGCCATTGCGCTCGCGGTCATGGACGGCGGCGAGAATGCCGGAGAGGCCGAACAGGCCGGCGGTGATGTCGCCAATCGAGGTGCCAACGCGCGTCGGACCGCTGTCGGGATAGCCGGTGACGCTCATGATGCCGCCCATGCCCTGGACGACCATGTCGTAGGCGGGGCGCTTGGCGTAGGGACCGGAGTGACCAAACCCGGAGACGGCACAATAGATGAGCTGCGGATTGAGCAGTTGCAGCTTCTCCCAGCCGTATCCAAGCTTTTCCATTGTGCCGGGGCGATAGTTCTCGACGAGGATGTCGGCACGGGCGACGAGATCCTCGAAGATGCGGCAGTCGTCGGCATCCTTGAGGTTGAGCGCGATCGATTCCTTGCCGCGGTTGAGCGACATGAAGTAGGCCGACTTGCCGCCCATGAAGGGCGGGAAATGGCGCGCGTCATCGCCGGTTCCAGGCGTTTCGACCTTGACGACCCGAGCCCCGAGATCGGCGAGGACCATGGTCGCGTATGGTCCAGCCAGAACCCTCGACAGATCGATCACGAGGAGATCGTCGAGCGGGCCTTTTCTTGTCATCTCGTCACTCCAGTTCAGTGCGGCGTGGTCTTTCGTGCGGCGGCGCGGAGCGATTGGTGGGCTCCTTCGAGCAAGCAGTACTACGCTGTTCCGCCTGGACGTCGGCGGGTTAACCTATCGCGGCGCCCATCATGTAATTGGGCAGGAACGTTACGATCTCGGGGAAGATGCACAGGATTACGATCGCCAGCACCATGCACATCACGTAGGGGAAAGAACCCGCCAGGATGGTGCCGAGTTTGATGTCCGGTGCGATGCCGTTGATGACATACAGGTTCAAACCGACCGGCGGCGTGATGAGGCCGATTTCCATGTTGATGGTCAAGATGACGGCGAACCAGTAGGGGTCGAAGCCCGCCTGGGTGATGATCGGCAGCAGGATCGGCGCGGTCATCAGGATGACGGCGACGGGCGGCAGGAAGAAGCCCGCGACCAGCAGGAATACGTTGATGATCGCCATCAGGACCCAGCGGTTGACGTCAAGGCCCGAGATCCATTCGGCGATCGACTGGGTGACGAATGTCGAGGACAGCGTGAAGGCGAACAGTTCGGCGGCGCCGATGATCATCATGATCATGATGGATTCGCGGATCGAACCGCGGAAGATCTGAACGAGCGGTTTGACCTGCCAGATCCGGTAAATCACGATGACGAGAACGATACAGAACAGCGCGCCGGCGCCGGCGGCTTCGGAAGGCGTGGCGACGCCGCCGTAGAGCACCCAGAGAATGCCGACGATGATCGCGATGAAGGGAAGCACGCGGGGAAGTGCTTCGAGTTTTTCCCTGAGCGTGAACTTCTGTGCAACGTCGCTGAGGCCGATACCCTGCAGGCGGCAGGAAATGATGGTCCAGGCCATGAACAGCGCGGTGAGCAGCAGGCCCGGCAGGATGCCGGCGATGAAGAGCCGGCCGATCGAGGTTTCGGTGGCGATGCCGTAGACGATCATGGTGACCGACGGCGGGATCAGGATGCCCAGCGTGCCGCCGGCGGCGATCGATCCGGCTGCGATGGTGTCGGGATAGCCGCGGTTGCGCATCTCGGGGATGCCCATCTTGCCGATGGCGGCGCAGGTGGCGGGCGAAGACCCGGACAACGCGGAGAAGATCGCGCAGGCGCCGAGGTTAGATAGAACGAGGCCGCCGGGTACGCGGTTCAGCCATCTATCCAGGGCTTCGTACAGGTCCTTTCCGGCAGGGCTCGATGCGACTGCCGAGCCCATCAGGATGAACATCGGGATGGCGACGAGGCCGAACGAGTTGAGGCCGCCGAAGAAGGTTTCGCCGAGAATGCCAAGCGAACGCGGGCCTTCAGTGAGATAGAGCGTGCCGACCGACACCGCGCCAAGGGCAAAGGCGATCGGCATGCCGGTCGAGAGCATGAGGAGGAGAACAAAGAGGACGAGCATTCCGATTTCAAGCGGTCCCATCAGAGTTCCTCGCGCACGGTCGAAAGTTCGGAAGCTGAAAGCGATTGGCCCTGTGTCAGCTTGATGAGTTCAGCGACATATTGCAGGCAGAGCATGCCTATACCGAGCGGCAGCGGCAGTAGCGGTATCCATAGCGGCAGCGCCCAAACCGTGTCCGTACTCCAGCCTCCCTCCCAGGCTTCGTGGAAATAAATCCAGCCGGAGTAGGCGAGGACGATGCAGAATGCGAGGCTGATGAGGCCGCCGATCATTTCGAGGATGAAGCGGCCGCTGCCGCCAAGCATCGTGGGCAGCAGGTCGACTCCGACGTGGCCGCGATGGAGCAACACGTAGGGCGAGCCGAGGAACGTCGACGCCATGATCGAGTAGATGACGAATTCGGTCTGCCAGACGGTTGAAGCATTGAGGGCGTAGCGGATGAAGATCATCTGGCACACCACCAGGACGGCGGCAGCCAGCAGCACCATCGAGATCGCGCCGAAGGTCTGCGAGATCCGGTCCACTGTGCGAAGAAAGAATTTCATCGGCCCCTCCCGTCAATGGGTCGAAACTCGCCCAACCCGCAGCAGCGGATAATGGGACGAGCGCAGGCGCGTCTCAACGGCAAGCAACCATTGCATCGAGCGATATGGCGGCCGCCAAGCGAACTGCAGAAAAATGGGCCGTCCGATGGGACGGCCCAAACATTCAAGCGCTGTTATTTAACGGCGAGTGCCTTGTCGATCAGCTCCTGTCCGCCAGGAACCTTTTCAGCGAAGATCTTGTAGGAGCTTTCCTTCGCCTTGGCGAGCCAGGCGTCGTAGTCCTCAGCCGACATTTCGGCGATTTCGACGCCGGCTTTCTTGTAGACGTCGACGAGCTTGTCATCGAGCTTCTTGGCTTGGCCGTTGAAGTACTCTTCGGCCTTCTTGCCGGCTTCAGTCAGAGCCTTCTGCTGGGCTTCATCGAGCTTGTCCCAGGTTGCCTTGGAGACAAGGATCGGCTCGTACATGAACCACAAAGCATTGGCGCCGGGCTGGGTCAGGCACTTGACCTGCTCGTAGAGGCGGTAGGAGACGAACGAGCCCGACGAGGTGTTGGCCGCATCGAGGACGCCGGTCTGCATGCCGGTGTAGATTTCCGAAGACGGCATCGAGGCAATCGATGCGCCGGCTGCGACAAGCATCTGCTCGAAGGCCGGGCCGGCAGCGCGGGTCACCTGACCCTTGATCGAGTCGGGGCTGGTGATGCAGTTCTTCTTGGAGGCGAAGCCGCCGGCAAGCCAGGCATCGGAAATAACGACAACGCCGGCATCATTGATGATCTTCTTGATGTCGTTCATGAAGTCGGAGTCGTTGAGGCGCTGCGCGCGGTCGTGGTTGCGCACGAGACCGGGCATCAGGGTCGCGGAGAATTGCGGGTGGCGGCCGGAGGCGTAATCAAGCGGGAATGCCGAGATGTCGAGCTGACCTTTGGTCAGTGCGCCCCACTGCTCCTTCGGCTTGTGCAGCGATGCACCCGGATAGACCTGGACCTTGAGGCCGACGTTGGCGGCTTCGACTTCCTTGGCGATCATCTGCACCATTTCGTCGCGCGGGTCGCCCTTGCCACCCGGCCACTGGTGTGAGGCCTTGAGGGTGATGTCTGCTGCCTGGGCAGCGAATGCGGTTGCGAACAGCGCCGCGCCGGCGATGCCGAGTGTTTTGATTGACTTCATCATTGGGGCTTCTCCCAGAAACCATTACAAAGTGTATGCACTTTCTTGCAGCGCATGCAGGGTAGGCATAATCCGCGCATGTATACATAACAAGCAGAAATTTTCATTTTTGGGCTGGCAAGTGTCATGGAACGATCGAGATCCTTCAAAAAGGTTCTTCTTTTCAATGGCTTGCAAATTTGTTGATGCGTGCAGGATAATGCCTTATGCATACGAGAATGAATTCTTCAACGCAGACCATCCATCGCAGCCGCAACGGGCAGCAAAGCGCGGCCGAGGGTATCCGGCAAGTTCTCGAGGACGAAATCGCGGACGGGCGACTTGTTCCGGGGGCGCGGCTGGAGGAAGTCGAGCTGGCCGGACGCTTCGGCGTTTCGCGTACGCCGGTTCGCGAGGCCTTGCGGATGCTGTCGACGTCAGGGCTGATCGAACTCAAGCAGCGAAAGGGTGCGGTCGTCGCGACGTTGAGCACGGAGCGGCTGATCGAGTTGTTCGAGGCGATGTCGGAGCTGGAGGCGGTGTGCGGGCGTCTTGCCGCGCGCAGGATTACGGAGGGTGAGCTGAGTGCGCTGCGCGTGCAACTCGAGTTGTGTGCGGCGGCGGCAACGAATGCCAGGGGCTCGGAAGAAGCCGATGCCTACTACGATGCGAACGCGACGTTCCACTCGCTCATCTACAAGGCCTGCCACAACGATTACCTCGCCAACGAAGTGATGCATCTGCGCCGGCGGCTGCAGCCCTACCGGAGGCTGCAACTGAGAATGAAGGGCCGCATCGGGGAATCCTTCGCCGAACACAAGTCGATCGTGGAGGCGATTGCGGACGGAGATGAAGTGCAGGTCGGGGACCTGTTGAGGAACCACGTGTCCGTGCAGGGCAACCGCTTCGCGGACTGGCTTGCCAGCGTCAACGCCGTCTATGGCGCCGCTGCTGCCTGAGACCCCCATTGCCTTGATCTGAAACGAACGCGAAGGGGCAGGCGTGCCGCCCCTTCGCTGTTGTCATGCCATCAGCCCTTGACGTTGACGACCTGGCGCAGGTGGTGGACCACCTCGATCAGATCGCCCTGAGCCGCAATCACCGACGAAATGTCCTTATAGGCTGCTGGGCTCTCGTCGATGACGTCCTTGTCCTTGCGGCACTCGATGCCCTCGGTGGCCGCGCGGTGGTCTTTGAGCGTGATGCGCTGCCTTGCCTCGGTGCGCGACATCGCGCGCCCGGCGCCGTGCGAACACGAACAGAAGCTGTCGGCATTGCCCTTGCCGCGGACGATGAACGAGCCGGTGCCCATCGATCCGGGTATGATGCCGAGGTCTCCGGTCCGAGCGCGAACCGCACCCTTGCGCGTCACCCACACGACCTCGCCGAAGTGCTCTTCGAGGGTCGCGTAGTTGTGGTGACAGTTCACCGCCATGTCGCCGATCTGGAACTTCGGCAGATGCTTGCGCAGCACGCGCAAGACCTGCTCCATCATCGCCTGGCGGTTCTCCCACGCGTAGTCCTGCGCCCAGTTGAGCGCGAAGACGTAGTCGTCGAAGTGCTCGGTGCCTTCGGTGAGGTAGGCGAGGTTCTCGTCGGGAAGGTTGGAGATGTGGCGCTCCATATCCTTCTTGGCGAGCCGGATGAAATACTGGCCGATGACGTTGCCGGGACCGCGCGAGCCGGAGTGCAGCATCACCCACACGGCATCGTTTTCATCGAGGCAGATCTCGATGAAGTGATTGCCGGTGCCGAGCGATCCGAGCTGGTGGACCGGCGCCTTGTGCGAGATCTTGGGGTGACGCTCGACAATCCGGAGATAACGTTCCTCCAGATCGCGCCAGCGCGTCGAAACGCTGTTTGGAACAATTTCCCAGCCGCCCTTGCGCGAGCGTCCCTTCGCCGAGACGAAGCCGTGCGGGACGGCGTGCTCGATGTCGGAGCGGATCGTTGCCAGGGTGTCGGGCAACTGGCTCGCGTTGAGCGTCGTTTTCCAGGCCATCATGCCGCAGCCGATGTCGACGCCGACGGCTGCCGGGATGATCGCCTTCCGGGTCGGGATGACGGAGCCGACGGTGGCGCCCATGCCCCAGTGGCAGTCAGGCATCGCAGCCACGTGCCTATGGATGATCGGAAGTCTTGCGACGTTCTTCATCTGCTCGATCGCGGCGTCCTCGATCTGGACGTTCCTGGTCCACATCAGGAGCGGCGTGCCGCCTTCGACTTCGATTTCGTTGAAACCGCTCATGGCAGTTCTCCAATGCCTTGGCGCACGTTCAAGGGTGCGCAATATTGATGTCGTGAATAGCGCGCGAACGGCCTTGCCTCCAGCATCGTCGTTTGAAGATGCAGGCAGACGGGATCGGCGCTCGTTACACAGGGGAAAAGACAACCGGCCGGAGGCGCGGCGAAGTGCGTGGGAAGCACGCCTTGGAGCCAGCGGAAAAGAGGCGCTTATCGCCTGTTGCTTTGGGCCAGGTTGTTCATAATGAGCGTCATTTGGGGAATTATGGCGCGCTTTCAAGGAGCGGCAGCCGACTTTCTTGGAAATTGATGACGGCTTATGGCAAGGTGTCGGAGCGCGGCCTGATATTGGGCCTGCGGTGGTCAGTCAGCGGCAAGGCGCGATGAAGCACTACAGCAATCGTGTTTCCCAAAGTGAAGCCTGGACCGGCGTCGCCGACTGCAGGAACTGTGCGATCCGCAATTCGGCGCTGTTTGCGGGACTGGACGAGGCTGCCTTCGACACCATCCACAGGCCGATCGACCAGATCAGCTATCGGCCCGGCGCACAGATCTATGCCCAGGATGACGACGCGTCGTCGATCATGACAATCCGCACCGGACTGGTGAAATTGACGCAATATCTGCCGGACGGAAACCAGAGGATCGTGCGGTTGTTGTGCTCGACCGATATCGTCGGTCTCGAAGCGATGGTGGCGCCGCGTTACGAACATACTGCCGTGGCGTTGCATGCAACGCAGCTGTGCCGGATTCCCGTCGATACCGTGCGGGAGCTGTCGGTGGCGCGGCCGCAGCTTTGCCAGGACCTGATGGCGCGCTGGCATCTGGCCTTGAATGACGCTGACCGCTGGATCACGGAATTCTGCACGGGGCCGGCGCGATCACGGGTGGCACGGCTGCTGAAGTGGCTTGCGGAACGCAATGGCGGGCTCAATTGCGAATTGTTCAGCCGCGAGGATCTTGGCGCCCTGCTCGGGCTGACGACGGAAACGTCGAGCCGCATCATCGCTGAATTCAAGCGGCAGGGGTTGATCACCGAATCCAGAACCAACGTGTTCACCTGCGATTTGCAGCGGCTTGATGCGATCTACTCCTGATCGCGTGGCGGCGAACTCACCGTCTATCTGCAACCGGCGGGTGCCACCCATTAGACATCTGCCAGTGTTAGGCTGAACAATAGGATCGCAGTTGCCGCGCATGGGGTCGGCGCACGCTATGCGGAGTTCACAGCTAGTGTAGCGCACCTAACGTTTGGTCCCCAGTTGCGGCTTGGCCCGTTGCCAAACGTTTGGTGCAAAAGCTACACGAGAATCATAGTTTTGCTCGTGTTCCTTGTGGCTCCGACACTTGGTCGATAGTGTGCTGCAGGGGAAACCAAGTGTCGGAGCCGGAACACTACAATGCGCGTTCTCATGTCGATGGTTTGCCTTGCGGTCTCTGCTGTCCTGCTGCCGGCCAGTGCGGAGCCGGTTGCCGAATATCTCGGGGCAAGTTCTGTCGAACTCAAAAACCCGCATGATTTGAAGCTGACACCTGACGGGAAACATCTGCTTGTCTCCGATGTCGGAAATAATCGCGTGGCGATTCTCGATCCCGAATCGCTTGAGCTTGTCGGGGAATTCGGCAGCGATCATCAGTCGGGGACACATGATGTCGAGTTTGACGCGGCGGGCCGGCTCTATGTCGCCGACACGCACAACAACCGCGTCACGATTTACGAGTTGGACGGGCTGACTGCGAAACTCGTCGGCGAACTGAAAGACGGGATACGCGGACCTGAAGGCGTGCTGGCGCATCCCAACGGTCGTATTTACGTCGGCGGTGCGTGGTCGGGCAACGTCGTCGCGTTCGAAGACGGCAAGCCGGTTGCGGAACTCAAAGGTCTTGCGGCACCCCACGACCTGGAGGTGCTCGCCAACGGCGATATCTGGCTGTCGGATTCGGGAAATAACCGGATGCTGCTGCTGTCGCCGGAACTGGATATCAAGAAAGAGCTGAAGGGCGCGCCCTACAACTTCAATGGCGTGCGCTACATGGACATACTTGCCGACGGCACGCTGATTGTCGGCGACAAGGACAACCATCAGGTGAAGATCATTTCGGGTGACGGCGAAATTCTCCAGGTGATCGGTTCCGGCAAGGGCGGCAAGGGGTCTGGCGAGTTCAGGACGCCGGAGGGTGTCGAGGTCAGCGGAGATAACGTGTGGTTCTCTGATTCCGGCAATGACCGCGTGGTGCGTTATCGCCTGCGGATGCAGTGACGCGGACCCGGCGCTGCCACAATCGATCACCACTTCGTGCGATGACCGTTCGTGTTTATCCGATAGGGCCTCAAAATGTTGAAGCCAGTCGACGTCAAGGCCGAACTTCTCGGCGCGGACTACAAGCGCGACCCCCGGCCGACGTTCGAGCGCCTGCATGCGCGCGGTGAAATCGTGCCGGCGCGGATGCCGTTGTTCGGGGACGTGCTGCTGGTCGTTTCGCATGCCGGTGTGGCGGCGTTTCTGAAGGACCCCAAGCGTTTCGTGCAACATCCAGCCAATGCCGGCGTCTCCTGGCTGACCAATCTTCAAGCCTGGATGCCGCGAACGATGCGGGCGGTGTCCGGCAGCATGATCACGCAGGACGATCCCGAGCACAGGCGTCTGCGCGGGCTTGTAGATCAGGCGTTTTCGCGGCGGGGGGTCGAGGGCTTACGCGGCAGGATCGGCGAGATTGCAGATCAATTGCTCGACGCGGTGCAGGCGAGTTCGCGATGCGATCTGGTCGATCAATTCGCGCGCCGGCTGCCGTTGATGGTGATCGCAGAACTGCTCGGATTGCCGAAGGAGGATCACGACAAGCTGCAAATCTGGGCGCAAGGTTTGGTCAAGGGGACTTCGCTGATGTCGCTGGCGATGACCGTGCCGCGCATGAGTCGGATGGGTGGCTATATCAGGCGGCAGATCGCATCGACGCGAGCGAGGCCCCGGCCGGGTCTGCTAAACGAACTGATTCTCGCGGAGCGCCATGGAGACAGGCTCGACGACGACGAGTTGCTCGCAATGGTGTTCCTCTTGTTCTTTGCCGGACACGAAACGACGACGCATCTCATCAGTGTCGGCACACTCAGCTTGTTGCAGCATCCGCAGACCTTGGCCCGTGTGAAGGGCGATGCGTCGCTGCTGGCCCAGACAGTCGAGGAACTGTTGCGTTTCACCTCCGTCGTGGAGATGACCAAGCCGCGCCACAACACACTCGAAGGCGAATTCCTCGGTTTGCAGGTGAGGCGCGGACAGATGATGTTTGCATGCCTTGCCGCGGCGAATTTCGATCCCGAGGTGTTCGACAAACCCAACCGTTTCGATATCGACCGCACGCCCAACCCGCACCTTGCGTTCGGCAGTGGGGTGCATTTCTGCCTCGGGCATCAACTGGCGCGGCTGGAAGCTCAAATCGCGCTGGAGCGTTTGTTTTCGCGTTATCCGGATGTGTCGCTGGCGGTTTGCGGGCAAGATCTGTCTTGGAAGACGAACCTTGGGCTGCGCGGGCTCAAGACGATGCCGGTAAGGCTGGGATAGCCAATTTTTCGCAAGTGTTGCCCAAACGGTGTGCAAGTATTTTCTTGGACGCGGTTTTGCGGCACAGCGGGGTTACATGAGCCGCCGCCAGTCCCTATGGTAGTTGCTCGATCCAGAGGCGCCCGTTCGATGGGGGTCTGTTGTCCGGCGCCGGAGTCCTGCGGGAGGTTTCGTCAGATGGCCGCAGCTGTTGCTGCGTAGTTGGAACTTTTTCCGACGTTCCGGCGTAAATCATCACACCGGAGAAGATATCAAACCCATGTGTGGAATTTGCGGAGAAATTCGCTTCGACGACGGCGTTGCGTCGTCCCAGGCAATTGCAGCGATGTGCGAGGTCATGGTTCCAAGGGGACCGGATGCGGGCGGCATGGTCGTGCGCGACCGTGTCGGCTTTGGGCATCGCCGCCTGCGTATCATCGACCTTTCGTCGCGCGGGGCGCAGCCGATGGTCGATGCCGAACTGGGGCTGTCGCTCGCCTTCAACGGATGCATCTATAACTACAAGGAGCTGAAGGCCGAACTCGCCGGCAAGGGCTATCGCTTCTTTTCAGACAGCGACACGGAAGTGATCCTCAAGTCTTACGCCGAATGGGGAACGCGGTGCGTCGAACGCTTCAACGGGATGTTCGCGTTCGCGATCCATGAACGGGACAGCGGCAGGGTTATTCTGGCCCGCGACCGCCTCGGGATCAAGCCGCTCTATCTTGCCGTGCCTGACGGCGGCAGAGCCGTGCGCTTCGCGTCGTCGCTGCCGGCGCTCATCGCAACGCCGGGGCTTGACCGGTCAATCGATCCGGTTGCCCTGCACCACTACATGTCGTTCCACGCCGTCGTGCCGCCGCCCTATACGATGATCAAGGGCGTGCGCAAGCTGCCGCCTGCAACCGTTGCGGTGTTCGAGGCGGACGGCAGCCGTACCGATCAGGTCTATTGGGCGCCATCTTTCGAGCGCACCGGCGAGGATGTCGAAACGACTGCGGACGAGTGGGAAGCGCGCGTTCACGATGCGCTGATGCTGGCGGTGAAGCGTCGGATGGTCGCCGACGTACCTGTCGGGGTGCTGCTCTCGGGAGGGGTCGATTCAAGTCTCATCGTCGGGCTGCTTGCCGAAGCGGGTCAGCGCGGTTTGAAGACATTCTCGGTCGGCTTCGAATCGGTGGGCGGCGAAGAGGGTAACGAGTTCAAGTACTCCGACCTGATCGCCCGGCATTTTGGCACCGAGCACTTCAAGATCCAAGTGCCGACGGCCGACATGATCGCAGCGCTGCCGGCAACGATCGCGGCAATGTCCGAACCGATGGTGAGTCACGACAACGTCGGCTTCTTTCTGTTGTCACGCGAAGTCCAGAAACATGTGCGGGTGGTGCAGAGCGGGCAGGGTGCCGACGAAATCTTCGGTGGGTATCACTGGTATCCGCCGCTGGTTGCCGGCAATGCCGGTGTTGCCGACTACAGGGAAGCGTTTTTCGACCGCGACCATAGCGATTTCGCCAAGGCGGTCACGCCGGAGTTCCTGGGTGACGATTTCAGCACGGCATTCGTCGAAGCGCACTTTGCTTTGCCGGGAGCGAATACGGCCGTCGACCGGGCGCTTCGCATAGACACGCAGATCATGCTGGCGGACGATCCGGTCAAGCGGGTCGACAACATGACGATGGCCTGGGGACTGGAGGCGCGCGTGCCATTTCTCGATCACGAGCTGGTTGAACTCGCCGCGAAGATCCCCCCTGAGCACAAGCTGAAGCAGGACGGCAAGGGGGTGCTGAAGGATGTTGCCCGCAAAGTGGTTCCTGCCGAAGTCATCGACCGGCCGAAGGGCTATTTTCCGGTGCCGGCGCTCAAGTATATCGAAGGGCCGGTGTTCGATATGGTCAACGATGCGCTCAAGTCCCAGGTATCGCGCCAGCGGGGCGTTTTCCAGCGCGACTATGTCGACATGCTGTTGGCCAATCCGCGCGATCACATCACCAAGCTGCGAGGTTCGAAGCTCTGGCAGATTGCGCTCCTGGAATTGTGGCTTCAGGCGCACGAGCTTTGAAGCCGTTTGGGACGCCATCGGGACTGACGCTAGATAACGGGCAACCCTGAGAGGTTGAAATGGTTGAGCAATCCAAAAAACAGTCGCCGTCCAAACTCGAAGATATGGCTTCCCTGAAAAGCTGGGGTGCGCCGTGCGAGTGGTTCGAGGAGCATGGTTGCGAAGAGGCGATCGTCGATTGCGGCTGGGGGAGGCTGATTTTCGGGCAGACGTTTCGTGATCCAGGTAACCTCGCTCGGGTCCTGCAGCAGGAAACGAAGGGGCGCCGCGATATTGCGTTCTACGTGCGCGAGCCGCACGTCGTGCTGGCGGCGGCGCCGCTGGCGCTGTTTCTCGACCCGTCGCATACGTTCCGCCGCAACTTCGACAGTGCGCTTGCGGAAATCGAGGAAGATGGGCTTTCGATCCGCTGTGCGACAGTCGACGACGAAGACGTCATCAACGCGATCTACTCAGCACGAGGGATGATAGCCCTTGAGCCAGGCTTCATTGCCAAAGCGGCAACGAGAAATGAACTCGTGATCCTGGTGGCCGAGGAGCCTGCGACAGGAGGCGTCGTCGGTGTCGTGATGGGTGTCGATCACGTTGCGGCTTTCCAGGACCCCGATAACGGATCGAGCTTGTGGGCGCTGGCGGTCGATACGCGCGCGCGGCGTCCGGGGATCGGCCGGAAATTGTCGCTGGAACTCACTCACCGATTCGAAAAGCGCGGCAGATCGTTCATGGACCTTTCGGTGATGCACGACAATACGGATGCCATTGCGCTGTATCGCAATCTCGGCTTCGAACAGGTGCCGGCTTATTGCGTGAAGAAAAAGAACGTCGTGAACGAGAGGCTGTTCGTTGGACCTGAAAGCGACGACAAGCTCAACATCTATGCGCAGATCATCGTCGACGAGGCGCGCCGGCGCGGGATCACCGCCGAGATAGAAGATGCGGAGGCGGGACTGTTCCGGCTTACCTTCGGGGCAAGGACGGTTGCCTGCAGGGAGTCGCTCAGCGAGTTGACCAGTGCGGTCGCCATGAGCCGATGCGATGACAAGGCGCTGACGCACCGTTTGTTGAAGAAGGCCGGGCTGATGGTGCCGGCTCAGGAACGCGTTTGCGACGAGGCGCAGGCACTGGCATTCCTGGAGCGGCATCACAGGGTGGTGGTCAAGCCGGTCAAAGGCGAGCAGGGCCATGGCGTCTTCGTCGATCTGCAAAGTGCGAAGGGGGTGAAAGCCGCGCTTAACGAAGCGGCCAAGATCAGCGACGACATCATCATAGAGCAGTTCGTTTCAGGCAAGGACGTGCGGGTCATCGCAATCAACGGGGAAGTCGTTGCGGCGGCGATTCGGCAGCCGGCTTCTATCGTCGGAGACGGCAAGCACTGCATCCGGGAACTCATTGAAAAGCAGAGCCGCAGGCGGGAAGCCGCTACCCGCGGAGAGAGCAAAATTCCGATCGACGAAGAAACGGAGCGCTGCCTTCGGCACGCCGGGCATTCATACGAAACCATACTGGAAGACGGCGAGTTTCTCGAAGTGAGGAAAACTGCTAACCTGCACACGGGGGGAACGATTCACGACGTAACCACTGAATTGCATGTTTCGCTTGCCGACGCCTCGGTTCGGGCAGCAGCTGCCCTTGGAATGCCGGTCGTAGGACTCGATCTCATCGTGCCGGCAATCGACCAGCCCGCCTATTGGTTCATCGAAGCCAATGAACGGCCGGGGCTCGCGAACCACGAGCCTGCGCCGACGGTTGAACGTTATGTGGATTTCCTGTTTCCCAGCACACGGTCGGGGATGTCTTGATGGAGGATGATGACGGCATGAGAGATCTTGATATCGATATCGCTTACATGAGGCGGATCCTCAAAGAGCTTCTCGATATCGCCAGTCCAACCGGGATGACAGATCATGCCGTCGGATACGTTTGCCACGAACTTCAGGCACTCGACATCCCATTCGAACTCACTCGACGCGGAGCCATTCGCGCGGATCTGAAGGGGCGACGGAAGAGTCCGCACCGCGCCGTCGTCAGCCATGTCGATACGCTGGGCGCAATCATCAAGGGATTTCACGCGGCCAACGGCTGGCCGAAGGTTTCACCGGTCGGGAGCTGGTCGGGGCGCTTCGCCGAAGGTGCGCGCTGCACCGTCTTTTCCGATGGCGACCGGCGCACGACGGGGACCATCCTGCCGCTCAAGGCGTCGGGACATACGTACGGAGATGAGATCGATACGCAGCCGAGTTCGTGGGAGAACCTGGAACTTCGACTGGACGCGCGAGTCGCCAACGAGCAGGACGTGCTCAACCTCGGAATCAATGTCGGCGACCTGATCGCCATCGATCCGCAGCCGGCTTTCGCGCCGAACGGTTTCATCTGTTCGCGCCATCTGGATGACAAGGCTGGTGTGGCGGCGGTGCTGGCGGCGGCCAAGGCGATCAAGAAGAGCGGTGTCGAACTGCCGATGGACTGCCACCTCCTGTTCACGGTGTCCGAGGAAGTGGGGGTTGGCGCTTCGCACATTCTGACCGGAGACGTCGCCGAGCTGTTATCGGTCGACAACGGCACGATCGCGTCGGTGCAACACACTTGCGACTATGGCGTGACGATCGCCATGCAGGATTCGACAGGCCCGTTCGACTGGCATTTGACGCGCAGTCTCATCGGGCTTTGCCAGCGCTTCAGCATCGATCACAGCCGGGACGTCTTCAACCACTATCGCAGCGATTCAGCGGCGGCGCTGGAAGCAGGCAATGACATCCGTACTGCGCTCGTGTGTTTCGGTCTCGACGCCTCGCACGGGTATGAGCGCACCCATATCGATTCGCTGCATTGCCTGGCGCGGCTGTTGGTTCTTTATGTGCAAAGTCCGGCGCTGTTCGATCGCGATGCAAAGGCGATCGGTCCTATCGGAGACCTGCCGGCGGCGGATTAGGCCGGCTCGGTCGCAGTCGGGATCATTCGGCCGAGACAAGTTTTTCGCTGTTGATTGCCGACAGCCAGTCGCCGAACCGGTCGCCTTGGACCGAGACGTGCTGGCGCATGGCTTCGGCGGCGGCGTTGGCGTCACCGGAGACGATCGCTTCGGTAATGCGGGTATGCTCGGCAAAGGAGGCTTCGATGCGGCCGCCGACACGCAACTGCAGGCGGCGATAGGGTTGCAGCCGCCGGCGCAATCTTTGCACCTCATCCAGAAGGAACGAGTTGTGAGCGCCTTGCGTGATGATCGCGTGGAAGAGCGCGTTCTCTTCATAATAGTGGTCGCTATCGCCGGAATCGCCGGCCTTGCCGCATACTAGGTGCTGGTGGCGGAGTGATGCGCGCTCGGCTTCGGTCATGCGGCGGGCCGCGAAGCTGGCGCAGGTGGCTTCCATCTCCGCCATCACTTCGAGCATGTCCAACATGCGGTCGAGACTCAAAGAGGCTACGAGTGCGCCTCGGCGCGGGCGCAGTTCGATCAGGCCAGAGGCGGACAAAAGGCGTAACGCTTCGCGGATTGGCGTGCGTGACACGCCGAAGCGTTCTGCGAGTGCGACTTCCTCTAGCCTGGTCCCGGGGGCAAGGCCGCCTGATGCTATTTGTTCTTCGAGAACGGTGGCAAGCTGGGAGGCATGATTGTCGGACATCTTTGTTACGTCTCCCGGTTTCTGCCGCGCTGAATTATGGTCTTTTTTATCGGCAGTTCGACAATAGAACATTGTAGCTGGCGGTCATTACCCGCAAGCAGAAAGCTTGTCCTAGTGTTCCGACTCTGACATATGGTTCCCTGCCGGGAACCTGAATGTCAGCCCGGAACACTAGGCAACCTTTTGATTGCGTTCTGGATTCACAAACATTTGACGACCTCCACCCGGGAATCAAATGTTTGATCCAGAACA
>JAHJSN010000162.1 GCA_018830445.1 Alphaproteobacteria bacterium
CTTCTGCATGGGGGCCTAGAAACCGGCAATTCGAACGCTCCAGTCCACCAGGATGCCACGGTCCAGCAAGGCGTCGAACTTAGCATAGAATCTTTTTCTACGACCGGTCTCCAAAGTCGACTATCTGGACTGGCTCCTAGCAAATGCCCGCCCCCGGGGGAACGGTGCCGGACCGCCGCATCTGGAGGATCCCGGCCGCAGTCTATCCGGCCCGTCGCGCCGCTGCGGCACACATATAAACGTCTGGTTAACCCGGGTCACATAACGTTTTTCGTGCAATCGGCGTATTGGGTCGAAAAAGGCGAAGGAAGTGGTGGCTCGCGAACGGGCGAAGGGGCTGGATTACGGCGTGGGCTTCGTGCTTGCGATCGCCCTTGCATGCGCGCTGCCGGCTTCCGCGCAGGACCTGCTCAACGGCAGGGGCGCTCGGCAAGCCGGCCAATCCGGCGACAGCACGGTTGCCGCCGGCGTGCTGCGCAGCGGCAATTTCGACCCCGACGCCGCTGCCCCCGCAACAGGCCTGCCCGAGGACGGCGATCTCCTCGAAGCCGAACCGTCAGACGATCTGCGCGACGGCCTGTTTGCCACTGACGAAGGAGCCGGGCAGGCGACGCAAGATGGCGCTGATCCCGTATCGGCCGACCAGCGCCCACAAACCGAACGCAGCCAGTTTTCATATCCCGCCGATCCCGAACCGCTCGACGACGGCGACAATCCCCTGCTCTTCCAGGTGGAGGAGATCGAACCGTTCGACTCGTTGCAGAACCGCCGCCCCTCGCGACTTGCATCTCTCGACCCATATGATCCCGTCGGAATCAGGTTTGGATCGTTCATCTTCTTTCCCGAAGTCGAGATCGCCACCGTCCATATGTCGAACGTGTTTACCGAACCCGACGGCCGTTCGGACGTGGCCGGTGAATTGCGGCCGAGCCTGCGCCTTGTTTCCAACTGGTCGAACCACGCCCTCGAATTCCAGGCGGCCGGGGACCTGTCCAACTACCGCAAGTTCGGCACCGATAACAACGATAGAGGCTATACGGTCGAGTCGCGGGGGCGCCTCGATGTGACCAGGCGCACCAACCTGCAGGGTTCTGTGCGACGTCAGCGCAGTCAGGAGAGCCGTTCCTCGATCGACGCAACCAGCACAGGGCCACGCTCGACCGTCGTTACAAACGAAACGGCCGCCGCCTTGAACCAGCGCTTCAACAGGTTATCGGTTCAGCTGCGAGGTGCGGTTAGCGACCAGAACTACAGCGCAACAGACACCGCCGATCCACTGACCGGCTTGCGAAACGGTTCGGTCCGCGATCGCGACGTCACAGAGCGCCGCGCGGCGGTAAGGGCGTCCTGGGAAATCAAACCCTCTCTCAGCGTTTTTGCTGAAGCCGAAGGTAACGAGCGCTCATTCGAAGCCGCCTCGACCGCCGACAACCGCCGCCGCGATTCCCAAGGCGCCCGCTTCCGGGCAGGCGCGTCCTTCGGCCAGACAAGTGAGATTCTACAAGGCGAAATAAGTCTCGGACACGGCATCCAGGATCTCGACGACCGCCGTCTCGCCGACGCCAGCGGTTTCCTTGTCGACGCCAATCTCGCTTGGCGCATCAATAGTATGACGTCGCTTTTTATCACCGCCTCGTCGGACATTTCGTCGGTCACCCAGACTACGAATTCAGGCCTGGCGATCGAAAACCGCGCAGGCGCCGAGCTCCGCCATGCCTTCCGCCCCCATTTCATCGGCAGTACCGGTCTCGAATATACCCGCCGCGACTATGCCGGCATCGATGTCGAGGAAAGCCAGCTCATTGCCAGTGTCGGCCTCGAATACTACATCAGCCGCGAAGCGGTAGCATTCGGGCGCTACGAACACACGAAATTCCGATCCGATTTCCAGGGCAGCGACTACGACAACGACGAAGTCCGTGTCGGTCTCAGATTGCGTCGTTGACACCACCCGCCATCCCGCTGGATAAGCGGCGCCATGAATGACGCTCCAGACCAGCCCTATCCGCCCGTCCATCCGCCGTTGCCGCATCGTCCCTTCAGTTTCGAGCTGTTGAAGGTCGACGGCGCCGCACGCCTCGGCGCGATCCACACCCCTCGCGGCGACATACGAACCCCGGCCTTCATGCCGGTGGGTACGGCGGCCACCGTCAAGGCGATGTATATCGACCAGGTCCGCCAGACCGGGGCCGACGTCATTCTCGGCAACACCTACCACCTGATGCTTCGCCCCGGCGCAGAGCGTGTCGCCCGATTAGGTGGACTGCACAGGTTCATGCGCTGGGACAAACCGCTTCTCACCGACTCCGGCGGCTTCCAGGTCATGAGCCTCGCCGCCAAGCGCAGGATCACCGAGGCAGGCGCAGCTTTTTCTTCCCACATCGACGGCTCCCATCACATGCTGAGCCCGGAGCGTTCGATCGCGATCCAGTGCCTGCTCGGCGCTGACATTCAGATGCAACTCGACGAATGCATCGAGCTGCCCGCCGAAACAAGCCAGGTCCGCCGCGCCATGGAACTCTCGTTGCGCTGGGCGGAGCGTTCGCAGCGCGCCTTCGAGGCCCAAAAGGACAACGGACGCGCCACGCACGGGCAGGCGCTGTTTGCCATTGTCCAGGGTGGCATCGATGAAGCCCTGCGCCGCGAGTCCGCCGAAGCCCTCGTTGCCATGAATTTTCCTGGCTACGCCGTCGGCGGCTTGGCGGTCGGCGAGGGTCAGGAAGCAATGCTCCGCACCCTGGAAGCAACCGTGCCGCTGCTGCCAAGAGACAAGCCGCATTACCTGATGGGGGTCGGCACGCCGCACGATCTCATCGAAGCTGTCGCCCGCGGCATCGACATGTTCGATTGCGTCATGCCGACGAGGAACGGCCGCCACGGTCTGGCCTTCACCTGGAATGGCCGCGTCAACCTAAAGAACGCCTGCCACGCCGACGACCCGGCGCCGCTGGATGCCGCAAGTTCGTGTCCTGCCGCGCGCGATTATTCCCGCGCTTATCTCCACCACCTCATCAAGTCCGGCGAAATGCTGGGTTCGATGATGGTTTCCTGGATCAACGTCGCTTTCTACCAGGATCTGATGGCTGCCATGCGCGAAGCAATTGCCGATGGCCGCTTCGCCGACTGGGCCGAAGTCACCAAGGCGAGGCTTGACGGCACCGCTGACATGGCGTGAGTTGGCAGGAGAGGACGCCGGACCTTTGATCGGGGAGCGCGCATGTCGAATCAGCGCAAAACGTCACGCCCCCCGCGGCGTTGGGTGACTGCTGCACTTGCAGCCGCGATCCTGCCGGCACCCTTTCATGTCTTCGCCCAGTCGGGCGACAGCCGCGCGCCCAACTGCACCGACGATGCCATGATTGTCTTCGACGCGTCCGGCTCGATGTCGGGAATGCTGCGCACAGGCGTAAGGGTATCGCGCATCGACCAGGTGCGCGCCGCCCTTGAAATCGTGCTTCCGCAAGTCGAACGCCATCGCAACATCGGCCTCATTGTCTACGGCCCGGAGCATCAGGCCGCGAACCGGCACAAGCCGCAATGCGAGAATATTTCACTTCGCTTCTCCCCGATGCCGAATTCGGCCCAGCCGATCATCAAGGAGGTGAATGGACTGGTGCCCTCCGGCGTAACCCCGCTCACCGACGCGATTGCGCTGGCCGCCGAGGAACTGCGCTTCCGCGAGAAGCCGGCCGTTGTCGTCCTGTTTACCGATGGCCAGGAAACCTGCGGAGGCGCGCCGTGCGCGACGGTGCGCTCGCTGTTGGGAGAAGCCGCCGGCCTCACCGTGCACGTCATCAACTATTCGATCGAGGATCCATTCGGTATCCGCCAGCCTTTCGGCGCGACGTGCATCGCAGATGAAACAGGCGGCCTCTACGTTCCGGTCCAGACGCTTGAAGAACTGGTCGCCGCCTTCCGCAAGGCGCTCGAGTGTCCGGCGTTGACGGAGTTGGATGAGTTGGATGAGTTGGGTGAGTAGCGCGAGTTTCAGCAGTCGCTCTACCTGTTGACTTTCAGGACGTTGTCCATTCGGTCCTGCCGAGAGCAACAGATGTTGCAACACCCCAGTGATTCACCGGAGGTCCGAATGAACGTTCATAAGAACGCACGTCTGACACCGCGCGGTCGAGAGCTGTTTGTATTCTTGATTTTCGCCACGCTCGCATCGGCGGCATCCGCGCAGGACCACCCGATTGTCGCGCGGATGGCGGAGTTCACGAAAGCCTGCCACCAGAAAGACGCTGAAGCCGTCGCCGGTTTCTACGTGCCTGAAGCCATACTGCTGCCGCCGCGCGCCACTGCCCTGCTGGGAAGAAAGCCGATGGCCGATCATTTCGACAAGGCATTCAGGGGAGGTGCCGGTGGGCTCGAATACAAGTTCCAGAAGATCGAACAGATCGGCCCGGCAACCGCCGTCAAGATAGGTCAGGCGCAGGTCCGGCTCGGCGGCCAGGTCATCACCAGCCGTTCGCTTCATGTCTGGAAGAATGACGCAGGCACCTGGCAGCTCGCCTACGACGTGTACCACGTCCTCCAGATCAAGAATTGAAGCGCCGCTGCTGCCACGCTGGCATTCTCCCGGGACCTCGCAAGACCAATATCTGACGTCAATTGACGTGCATCATGGTGTCCAACCCCAGCTTCACGTGCGGTGAAGGCCATGCAGACTCCCAAAAGATATTCAGGCGTTCGCCGACTTGCGATTGTTATGAGCTTGACTGCGATATGGGCTTGCCCGCCCAGCCGCGATCCCGCGCTTGCGGGCAACAGTGAGCACGCCACCGCTCGGCGTGGTGCTCCGCCGGCGTGCAGCGCTGTCGCGATCACCATCGTCGCGGCCACGATAAAAGAACATGAGATTATCTGCGCGGGCGTGCTCCGCAGTATCGCGCTTTTCCGTCAATGCAAACTCGAAACCCCCGACAGGGTTCGCATTGTCGTGGCAAACGTTCCGCTGAAGATCGGTGGGATTTCAGCATTCGCGGTCTACGAGGCGAACACCAAGACCATCCACCTTGCCAATATGAAGACCTTTGCCGCGGCGGCGAAATCGATAAAGGAATTCGGCGCGCTGCCGATCGATGCACTATACGAAAGCGTCGTCGCCCATGAAGTGGCGCACAGGATCTTCCGGCCGCTCGTGAAGAACATGGACTTGTCGCATGCGACTCATGAGTACGTAGCCTACGCCGCCCAGGTCAGCGCGATGCCGCGCGCGGTGCGCAGACAATACCTGCAATCAATAGAACGCCCGCCGCCGACCGACTTGAGCCTGTTCGTCGACATCGTGCTGCTGCTGGGTCCTGCGCGGTTTGCCGCCATGGCTTACGACCATTTTTCAGCGCCGGGCAATGGGTGCCGAATATTGCAGGGGGTTGCGGCAGGAAGCATCGAATTCCCGACGATGGAAGAATTCGACTAGCCCCCGACCCGGCAGTTGTCTCAGCCGGGCGAGCCAACTGCAAGGCTTGCGACCGCCGCGAGCGTAGCGCCGATCCCCGATGAAACAACATAGGCAAGCGCGACCGAGATGCCGCCCATGATCGGTTCGATTTTGTAGGTGCTGCCGATCCAGTTCGAAATCGTGCCGATGTAGTAGACGAACATGAACGGTACGCCGACTGCCATGAACGAGAAAAACCGGATGTTTTCGCCATACGGCAGCGAGGCGAACAGCCATTGCGAACCCGTGATGAGCGCCACCATGAACGGTGGAATGATGAACAGGCAGAAGCCGCTCCAGTAGAGAAAACTCGCCAAACTGGCGTGCAACGTCGTATTGCCGTCCGAGAACCAGCGAGCAATCGGGTGCGTGACCAGAGCCATCACCACGGCGCTGAAGATCAGCACTGCGGCGATAATCTCCCCGGCGAATGGCGCATCCGCATAGGGCAGATCCGAGGTCGATCCAAAGTTGGAAAGCTGAAACAGCGAATAAAAGAAGATCGCGCCTTCCCCCAGGTAGACAGCGGCGCGTTTGCTGTCCGCCGGGCTGTCCCCGATCGTTTCCCCGAATTCGAATGGATTGAGCACGATGTGCTTCGTGGTGGTCAGGATCAGGGCGTACTTGTCCCAGAAATTACTCATTGATTTCTCTTCAAGTCATGGCCGGCATCGACCGGCGGACCTGCACCGGATTGCGGTCGAAGGTAAAGCACGCCGCATCCTGATCCACTCCGAATAATTGCTTGAGAGCACACCAAACCGATTGGCGGTGTCCCCCGGAGCCGGTATAAACGCCCCCATGACAATCGATGTGGCAAATCCCGTCTCTCGCGAGGACCTCCCAGAAAGGTTGCAGGTCCGCTGCGAGTCCGTCAATTTCGCACCCGGAGACAAGCTCCGCCAGAAAGGCCAGCATTATTCGACGATGTACCTGGTCACCTCCGGGCGGGTCGAAATCGATCTGGGCAAAGGCAAGGACAAGCTGGAGCCGCCCGTCGGGCCGGCCGGCCTGGCCGTCGGCGAGATAGGTTTCCTGCGCGGCCTTCCGGCAACCGCGACCGTCACCGCGCTATCCGATGTTACCGCACTCAAGCTGGACGACGCGGTCCTGACGCGGCTTGAAGTCGAGGCCCCGGAGGTCGCCGTCGCGCTGCTGCGCTTCCTTGGCGAGACCGCAGAAGAACGGACCAGCCAGAATATCCAGATCGCCGCGACCAGCCCATCGCCAGAAAAAGAGCAGTCGATCCGCGTCCTCTTGTGCCGCAACAAGGACATGCTGACCGACGCTCAGCGCTTGCGCTATCGGGTCTATTGCGAGGAACTTGGAAGGAGCTCGCCGCATGCCCACCATGATCGCAAGGTGCTCGCCGACGATCTCGACCAGTTCGGTCATTCCTTCATTGCCGTCGAGAACGAGCGGCCGATCGGCACCCTGCGCGCCAACCGGCCGTCGGAGGGCGCGGTCGGAATTCTGGAATCGCTCTACAACATGACGAGTTCGGAGTTTCATCCAGCAAAGACGATCGTCTGCACGAAGTTCGTAATCCTCAACGAAAAAAGAACCAGCTCGGCGGGCATAAAACTGGTCGCCGCGTTCGCCCGCTTCAGCGTGCAGCATAACGTGCGCGAGTGCTACATTGATTGCATCCCCTCGCTGCGCCCCTATTACATGGCGATCGGTTTTCGAACCGCGGGCGAAAAATTCCTGCACCGCGAGAACGGGCCGTCCTATCCTCTCAAGATCGATCTCGAAAAGTCGATGGCCAGGATGGAGCGGATCTTGCTGACGCAGAGCTGAATTGCCGAAGACGCCGCCACCATCGGCGATGCGCAATCGAATCCGACGCCTGTGACATTTCCAAACCAGGAAATTGCCGCCTCGCGCATTGATCCACCCGCCCCGCGCTGTCGTATGAATGCCAGGCTCGAAACGATAGCCAGAACGATTGCCAGGATGCAGCCATGAAACTCGTCGTTGCTCTATGCCTTTTCGCAGCCCTGGGGTTTGCCGCCACACTCAATGCCCAAGAACTCGTTCAACCGGCGCCGGCGCTGTCTCCGGAAGACGTGGTCCGCACCCAGTTGCGGGCTTTGCAAAAGAACGATGTCCCCGCGCAGGATAGCGGCATCCGGCAGGTCTGGGAATTCGCCCATCCCGTCAACAGGCGCATGACCGGCCCCTTCGACCGCTTCGCCGAGATGCTCAAGGGACCGCTCTATCAGGCCCTCATCGATCACAGCTTACACGATGTAAAACTGCTTGGGCAGACAACCAATGCCGCGAGTTTCGATGTCGATGTGACCACAGCCTCCGGCCTCGTGCTGCGCTACAGGTGGGATGTCGAGCGTGCATTCGGAGGCGGCCTGGACGGATCCTGGATGACCGTATCGGTTTCGATTGCCACTAGCCAGGGCCGTGAAATCTGATCACGAAGGGCACCGGATCACACTCGGCGGCCCCGGTTGCCAAGCCTCCGATAGCTCTGCCGGTTCAAGGCTCCGCGCCCTTCCCCGCATGTCGCTCTGCCCCGCTGCATTGCTTTAGCGACTGTCACCCCTTGGCCACCCCACGAGTGCGCGCATTCGCGTAACCTAGTGTGGCGTTCAGCGCGCCTCAATTGACAACTCCTGTGCGGCACCAACAGGTCAATTGCGGCGCGACGCCACACTAGCCGAGAGCGGCACTTGGGGGGGGGGGGGGGGCGTGGATTTGACGTGGCATCGAAGCAATAGGCTTGCGCATGGCGCCACCGTTCGATCGATCGCGTCGCAAGGCCGCGCCGCAATTGCCGCAACCGCGCTATTCGTTGCGGTGTTCGCCGCGCTGACGATTGCCGGGGCAGTCAACACCCTCTCGGCAGCGGGCTCCGACCCGCTGAAAATTTCGGTTCACGTGAGTTCCGATGGCAACCGGTGCTACGCACCGGGCCTGGTCGCCGCTGTGAAATACTTCACCGGCAGCCTTGCCGACGAGGTCAATCGTGACGGCGGCATCGCCGGCAGGCAGATCGAACTGGCCTATTACGACGACTACGAGAGAGCCGAAAAGACCATTGCCAACGTGCGCGAGGCAATCACCGACCCCGCCACGATCGCCATGCTCGGCTTGCCCAGTTCGACCCGCGGTCGCGCGGTATTCGATACCCTCGGCACCGACCTGCGCGAGACAGCAGTTCCGTTCGTGACCGAGATGTCGCTCGACAACATCTTCCGCGATTGGCCCAACGTCTTCACGATGGCCAGTTCCGTGCGCAACGAACTGGAAGTCGTGCAGAAAATGATCGCGACGGGGGGCTACCAGCGTCCCGCGTTTGTCGGTGTCGACGACGATCTCTACAGCTTCGCGCTGGAGGACGGCGTGGCGGCGACCCCCAACGCACCGCCACTCGCGGCAAGGCTGCGTGTCCCGGTCCGCGATTACCAGCTCTCCGAAGCAGCAACCCGGCAGACCGCGAAACAACTGGCGGACGCCAACCCGGACTTGATCGTCCTCTCGATCCACAGCGGCCCCTCCGCCGAACTCCTCAAAGAGCTGGCGGCCCTCGACGTGAAGGCTCCGGTCGTCGTGCTGCTCGGCCGTATCGCAACGATCATGTCCCGGCTGGGCACGGCGACCTACGCCGGGCCGCTGTCGCAGATCGCCCGCGAAGGCGTGCCGAATGTTTTCAGCGAACGCTTGCGCCGCCGGATCTGGCGCGCGCCGAAACAGAAGTGGGTCTTCCCGGACGTGAAGCTGCCTCAAACCGATGGCTGGAACGACGGGCGCTGCAAGGAGACGTCAGGACCGCCGCGCGCGATCTATGACGCCGGCAACAGCCGCGCGGTCGGCCGCGGAATGCAATACCGCGATGTCCTGGCACTCATCATCGAAACGGCGCGCTCGGCGCCCGAAGGGATCTCGGTTGCGGACCTGCGCCGCCACATCGGCGGGCGGTTGAGGAATTTCGTCGAAGGCCGACACGTCCTCAAGGGCGTGTGGCGCGATCTTGCATTCACCACCAACCGCACCGCCGCCGAAGACACGCTGCTGTTGACCAAGAACGCCGACGATCCGGCGATCGTCCTGTCGCCGGTGCAATACCAGCGCATCAACGGCGAACTGATCGAGGCGACCACCCTTTACACGGCTATCGATCTGATCAGCCTGTCGCACATCGAAACCAACGACCAGAGTTTCGACGCCGAGTTCTATCTGTCCATCAAGAGCGCCGGCAATGCGCTGGGCATCGAGGATATTGACTTCACCAACGCCGCCCGCTCGCAGGTGCTCGGCGGAAAATTGCTGAACGTCCGTGAAATCCACGGCGGTAACGAGCGCGCCAGTTTCCCCACCGGCGTCAAGCTCTACAAGGTCTCGGGAAAATTCTTGTTTGAGCCCGAGCTGAGCCGCTATCCCTTCGACAAGCAGCGCTTCTCGATCTCGTTTCAGCCGACAAGCACCGCCAAATCCTTCCTGATCCAGCCCCCTGCCGAACGCCAGCGCATTACCGATCTTTCTGTCGACGGCTGGCGCGTACTGGACCAATACGTCGGTGCCGATCAGGATATCATTCCGACCATCGGCGCATCGCTTTCCGAGCGCCGCATCGTCCCGTTCTACAAGTTCAACGCCACCTGGGTCGCCCAGCGGATCTCGGTCGACTATTACACCCGCGTCGTCATTCCGCTCGGCTTCATCCTGCTCGTCACATATTTCTCGGTTTACTTGCCGCGGGCCCGTTTCGACTCCGCCATGGGCGTACAGGTAACGGCTTTGCTGTCTTCGATCGCGCTTTATCTGGCGCTGCCCAAGATCGACACCGATCAGGCAACGCTGTCGGACAAGATTTTCATGATCACCTATGCCGCCGTCGCCATGATGATCGGGCTGTCGATCCTGAAGGACAACATCAAGGATTCCCCGCGCACAGTTTTGCGCTCGACGGTTACGGTTCTGCAGCGTCTCGTTTTTCCGCTCGCGGTTGCGCTGGCCATGGCCGGCATGATCACTTATGGCCAACTGCCTGGAAGCGCTTTTCTGGACGAACCACTGGCCCGGTTGGTCGGATTAATCCAAATTTAGTAATAAAGCTTCCGCGCACATCGCAATTGCCCCGGTAGCTCCAATTTTAGGCGTTTCATTCCGCGATTGTATACAGAAGTCGCATAAAAACTGACTTTCATCATTTTGAAAGGCAGCTTCATGCTTACGCTGTTCCATCGCTTCTTCTGGGTGACCGCGACGACCTTCCTCATTCTGGTCGTGACGCTGCACGAGATCCATCGCCGTCTGGAAACCACCGAGATCATCCATCTCGAACAGCGCCGTGGCATTGGAACGGCGCAGGCGATGGCCAACAGTCTGTGGGTTCGCTACAGCAGCTTCTTGTCGGGCGCATCCGCGATGGCTCCGGCCGAGGTTGTGACCAGCGAGAAATTCAAGGAGTTCGACCAGCTGGTTCGCGCGTTGTCTGAAGGAACCAACATCCAGAAAGTGAAAGCCTACGCCACCGATGGCACGGTAAAATATTCAACCCAACCCACTGAGGTTGGTGCGAGAAAGACGTCCCAGGTCGATCTCCAGAAGGTGATCGGCACCGGCAAGCCGCTTTCCGCTGCGGAATTCCGCAAGACGTTCCTGTCGATGAATGGTGAGTTGGCCGACCGCCACATTGTCAGCGTCTACATTCCCGTGCGCAATGATGCAGGGTCCGTAATCGCGGCATTCGAGGTCTATAGCGACATCACTTCCGAATTCGCCGAGTTGGCAAGAAGCCGCTGGATGACGTCGATGTTCGCAAGCCTGCTGCTGACCGCTGCATTCGCCTTGCTGTTCTTCGTCCTGCGCGGCAGTGTGTCGACGATCGAAAAGCAACAGCTCGAACTGGCTTCCTTCAACCAGCGCCTGGAGGCAGGCGTGGTGGAACGGACAACTCAGCTTTCATATCAGCACGCCCTGCTCTCCGAAGTCATCGACGATCATCTCTACCGTAATGGAGCGCTGGCGATCTCCCTTGGCCGGATTGCGGAAGTGATGGCTGCGGGCCTGCATTCGCAACGTACCAGCGTGTGGCTTCTCAACCAATCGGATACGCTGATCTATTGCCTCAGTGCCTATGACGTTGAATTAGACCGGCACATCGACGGCCCGGAGATCCAGATGGACGCGTGCCCCTCGTATAAGAAGGCACTATCGCGCGGCAAAACGCTGATTACACACAGCCGCGAGACCGACCCGATTTTCCGCGAGTTCAACAATCAGTCGGACGAGATGCCGCTCTACAACGCAGTGATGGATGTTCCCATCACTGTCGATGGACAGATCGTCGGAATCTTGCGCGCCGAAAGCTGCAGCGAAAACTCCGACTGGACACCCGAAGCGCAATTGTTCGCCGTTTCCCTTGCAAGCCTGGCAACGCTCTCGATTGAACGCCAGGAGCGCGCGATCGTGGAGGATGAACTCCTCGAAGCAAGGCAGACTCTGAAAGAGAAGGCCGATGCGGCTTGAAGGTAAGGTGGAGACAACCACCTTGCGTGGGATTCGGCCTATGCACCGGACCGCCCCCTGAATCCGCTGGCAAGCACATAGAGCTCTGCTGAGTCCGCGCGGCTGGCGGGTGGCTTGACGTGCTTCACGCTCCTGAAGTTCCGCTTGAGGACATCGAGCAGGTCCCTCTCGGCTCCGCCCTGGAATACCTTGCACAGGAACACGCCGCCCTCGTTCAGCACGTCGATGGCGAAGTGCGCCGCCATTTCGGCAAGCCCCATGATGCGCAGGTGGTCGGTGCGTGTATGCCCGACCGTCGGCGCCGCCATGTCGGACATGACCACGTCCGCCTTGCCGCCGCGCATGAGTTCCTTGAGGCGGGCTTCTGCGTTTTCGTCGGTAAAGTCCATCAGCAGGATCTCGACGCCGGGCAGAGCTTCGACACCGAGGTAGTCGATCGCCACCACCTGGCCCTTGCTGGCGCCCACCCCGTCGACTGCCTTGACCCGCTCTGCTGCGACCTGGCTCCAGCCGCCCGGCGCCGCGCCAAGGTCGACGACCACCTGGCCGGGCTTGAGCAAGTTGTGCTTGTCATCGATTTCGAGAAGCTTGTAGGCCGCCCGCGAGCGCATGCCCTCGCGCTTGGCGGCGGCGACATAGGGGTCGTTCAACTGCCGCTGCAGCCACCGCGCCGACGACGCTGTGCGTTTGCGCGCCGTCTTGACGCGGGTGTGCAGCTGGCGCTGCCCGCCTCCAGGGCCTTGCACGCGCCCGCCGCCGGTCTTTTTCACCATATCGATAGCCGTCCTGTCAGGTTGCGGGGCTCCGCCGCCGCGTGCGGCATCCTGCCGGTCCGCCGGGGTCGCACGCGCGCAAATGATCCGCTAGTGTTCCGACTCTGACATATGGTTCCCTGCCGGGAACCTGAATGTCAGCCCGGAACACTAGGCAACCTTTTGATTGCGTTCTGGATTCACAAACATTTGACGACCTCCACCCGGGAATCAAATGTTTGATCCAGAACA
>JAHJSN010000163.1 GCA_018830445.1 Alphaproteobacteria bacterium
AAGGCGTCGTGGCTCAATCAGGTCGAGATCTGGTTCTCGATCCTGGCCGCCAAGGCGCTCAGCGGCACCTCGTTCAACTCCCGCAAAGAGCTGATGGCCCACATCGACGCCTTCATCGCCGCCTACAACGTCGATGCCAAACCATTCGTGTGGACCAAGTCCGAGGTTCATCAGAAACGCCTCAAGCCCTGTTTCGCGGATCAGTGATTCTGGGTACTAGGCGACCAAGAGTGTCCGGTTGTCATTCAATCACGGTTGGGCGGGCACGAGGGCTTGGGCAAGATGCAAGTAATTTCGCGTCTAACGGCGGCTCGCGGCAGCCCATTTGATCCGGCGGTCAATTGTTCCGTCCGAGGTGAGAAGTTCAATTCTCAGGCCGTATTCTCCCTCAACCACGCTTATGTTCTGAAAGGCGGACAACAGTTTGGAAGCGCTCTGCAAATTTGGGACGCGCAATTCGCAATGACCCAGCGTAGCAAGTGCCGGAACTTGCCTTTGCCCAACAAGGCCGTCATTGCGATCCAGTGGGCGCATGCCACCTGGCGATTGAAAGACGAATGGTAGGTTTATGTCGAGGCTAGCGCGTGCGACTGGAATGGTCGCGCCTCTAGGCAAGAACGGAGCCGCATAACATTCGCACTCCAGGCCGCTCTTTCCACGCCAGGAAACGCCAATTGGGCAGCCACGGCCGCGACCGCGATCCCCCAATGTCATGCGCTCTGCCTGATCATCTATTGGGGTTCCATCAAGCCACAAAAGTTCGAGGTACATGTCGTCCAGACAAGCGCAGACGTTACTTGTCCCTTGGCCGGTGTGCGTACGCGAATAATTCACGCGCAAACCGGCTTCGGCCATCATTCGACGCGCAGTTGTTTCATCCTGTACAAACAGAAAGATATGATCGAGTTCTATGTCCATCTAGACAGGATCGATTATAACAGAGGCATTGGCAATGTTTTCCAAGCCAAGACGTCGTTATGACGGGCCCGTCGATTTAAAAATTTCACGAGAAAATAGAGGCGTGCTCATCGACATCATGCGTTGGTAGCTACTGGATTCTCGGGGCAAAGAGCATCTTGATGTAAGAGCGAAGAAGCATCACTTGTTGTGCCGTTATCCTCGGCTCACCAATGGCACGTGACATAACAATCCCGCCCTCGATCACGGAGCTGACCATGTCCGATAAATGGTCGAGATCTACTTCGTCGTGAATTGGATAGGCTTGGGCAATTTCGTCGAACATTGCCCGGAAGCGGCGACGCCAACCTAGAACCGCACGACGGTTTGCCTCATGGACGTCACGATCAAACAAACGATCCTGATAGACGGCTGTCGCCACGATGCATCCGGGATGTCCGCCAGGCATGTCCTCAATCAGTTCGGCCAGCAACTTCATACCAATTAACGCCGCCTGCAATGGGTCGTCCGATAACTCCCGCGCCCGGCCAAGCAAGTCGTCGAAGAGTTCATCCTCCACCTCGATATGTCGTTCGATGAGTGCCCGCGCGAGCGCATTCTTATCGCGGAAATGATAGAAGAAACCGCTTTTCGTAATCTCTGCACTGGCGACGATCTCCTCGATCGAGGTTGCGTCGAAACCTTTTGCCAGGACAGAGTCCTGCGCCACATCCAATATCCTTTTGCGGGTTTCACTGCCACGCGCCACGGTACTACCTCCGAAAAACCCCACCGCAGGTACAGTACCAACGGTACAGCGTTTTAATTCGCATGACGGCACCCGTTACGAACGGGCTGCGTAGGGCATTGTTTTTTCTGTCAAATGTCTGAATAGGCAAAGTGTACCGCAGGTGGACTAGCATCACCAGCGCGTTCTGCCGCATACCGCTTGCAGACCAATCTATAGCAAGTGGAGATTGACATGAAAGATTTAGAAAAGCTGCTGGAAACCAAGACCCCGTTTCTTACCGATGGTGGATTTGAAACTTGGTTATTCTTTCAACAGGGATTCGAAGCTCCGGAGTTTGCGGCTATCGTACTGCTCGATGACGAGGCTGCTCGTAGCGCGATGCGGACCTACTTTGATGGTTTCTTGCGCATGGCCGCTGCCGCCGAGAGCGGGTTCGTGCTCGACACAAACACGTGGAGAGGTTGCACCAGCTGGGGCCCAAAGTTAAACCGCTCAGAATCCGAAATGCTCAAACTCACCGAAAATGCGGTAGAGCTAGCCAAAGAGATACGCTCCGGCTGGACGTCTCGTGTGTCACCAATACTCGTTAATGGTGTTGTTGGGCCCGCTGGCGATGGTTATGCACCCGGCAAAATACCTACCATCGCGGAAACCCGTGAACTACACCGGCCGCAGATCGAGACATTTTCCAGTTCGGGGGTCGACATGATTTCCGCCATTACCATGACGAATATCTCCGAGGCGATCGGCATAACACGGGTCGCAATCGAGGCTCGGCTGCCAGTCGTGATCTCCTTCACTGTGGAAACCGATGGTAGATTGCCCACTGGCGACGCCCTGGGCGATGCAATTACGGCTGTTGATGAGGCGACCGGCCGCGCGCCAATTTATTACATGGTCAATTGTGCCCACCCCAATCATTTCCGCGATGCAATCGCGAACGGTTCTGAGTGGGTACACCGCATCGGTGGTGTTCGTGCAAACGCCTCTCGCCTGAGCCACGCTGAACTCGATGAGGCCGAGAACCTTGATGATGGTAATCCGGTCGAGTTTGGGCAATTGCATGCCGAACTCATCTCGCTTTTACCCAACCTACGCGTTGTTGGTGGCTGTTGCGGCACTGACCATCGCCACGTTGGCTGCGTATCGGATCATATCCACCGGAAGAAGGTGGCATGAGCATGATGGTAAGGGCAGCAGAAACTTGAGCTGCCCTTGCCAACAATTTTTCGAGACTTGGAAACAAGACTTACGGCGCTTCGAGAGCGCCAGCGAGAAAGTTTTGCTTTCCGTTCGATCTAATCGAATGTTTGAAGTGGGTCAGTCGCATTTGCCTGTGACGTATCTTGACTTTCCGCTCGTAACGCGCGAGCGGACGAACCTCGAAGCGCATGTTGCTGAACTGGACATGGCCGTAATTGAGCCCAAGCCGCCGAAGTGCATGCGCTCAACAAATGTGTTGCATAGAGAGCGAACGCTTGGATCGGCGCGTGGTGCACCGCAATACTTCATGCAGAATGGCCGACCGCCAGGAATGTCCGGTTGACCTCCGAGACCTGTTTGGTTCTGTTTTTCTTTGAGGGCCATAAGCCGCCATCGCAGGCTCGGTAGGCCGAGGCTTGAAGTTCATCCGCTCCTTGATAGGCTAGCTGACAGTCAGAGGGGGTCGGGAACGGTTGAGTTTGATCCAAAGTAGCCAACGTTCAAACAACCCAGTATGAAGCAAGCCCACTCCCGCTTTGCTCTGCCGACAGGCCGCAATCAGTACCGCAGAACATCAACCGACGTTCTTTTTCTCAGGGAACAGCGTCTCGAAAGGCATCAAGATCGCCTTGACGACAGGCATGAGAATGGTGCCCAGGACGAAACCAATGATCGCGTCGCACGTCGCCGTTACGATCCAATCAAGCGAGCCGGAGGTGCCGTTGCCGGACAAAGAGTAGGCGAAGGCTTTGATGGCCTCGAACGGCCACGATATGTGCAGTTCGTGCAAGCTGTGGATGACGATGCTGCCACCCACCCACAGCATCGCCGCCGTTCCGATAACGGCAATGGCCTTCAACACCGTCGGCATCGCGATGACAAGGCCGCGGCCCATGGCCCGCCCGATCTCGAGCCGGCTGGTCCGAGCCAGCCTCAGGCCCAGATCGTCGATCTTCACCAGGAGCGCGACAGCGCCATAGACGAGAACCGTGATCAACACTGCCACGACGGCCAGCACGATTGCGCGCATCCAGATCGTGTCGGCGTCGATTGTCGCAAGCGCGATCGTCATGATCTCCGCGGAAAGAATGAAGTCCGTCTTGATGGCACCGGCCACTCGCCGTTCCTCGATGTGCGCTGCGTCGAGCGTTTCCGCGGTCTGCGGTCCAGCCTCTTTCGTGTGGGTGATCGCATGCCAGATCTTCTCGGCACCCTCGAAGCAGAGATAACAGCCGCCGAGGATGAGGAGCGGTGGAATGGTCCATGGTGCCACCAGATGCAAAAGGAGCAGCAGCGGCAGTAGAATGATGAGCTTGTTGAAGAGCGAACCGCGCGCGATCTTCGCGACGATTGGAAGTTCGCGCGCCGCGGGCAGGCCGCTCACGTATTTCGGAGTCACCGCGGCGTCATCGATGACGACGCCGATCGATTTACTGCCAGCCTTGGCCGCTTGCGCCGCGATGTCGTCGACTTGGGCCGCCGCGAGCTTGGCGATGGCCGCGATGTCGTCCAACAGTGCGAGAATGCCGCTCATAATTACCGGTCTATTGCTCTTGGCGACGCTGCAAACGACACGCCGGAGCAAGTCGCTCGCGGTGTCCGTTGCCTGATAGCCCTTGTTGTACGTGGCGCGCTGCTGATTTGGCCAGCCCCGTGGTTGCGCGACTGCACTTTCCAGTTGCAGGCAGACCACATCTGGACTTGCCCGCTAACCTCATCAAATGAGGTCGAGCGTTTTGCCCGCGTCCGCAGGGCAGGGATGACAGCTTCGGGCCAAGCAAGGAACGAACCCGCTTACGCGGGAGAGCGCTGCGCGCAGGTCGGCGGCTGGTTCGGGCGGCGGGTCCAGATAACGGGGCCACGGTAACGGAATGAGAAGTGCCCGGTCTTGAGGATCGAGGGGTCAAGCACTCCAAACTCAAGACCAGGAGCACCTCAGATGACCTCCACGAACCCTCGTAAAGCCATCAGCCCGCTGCGCCAGCGCATGATCAACGATATGACCGTGCGCAACTTCGTGCCCGATACCCAACGCGAGTACATCCGCGCCGTCAAGAAGCTGGCGGCGTTTCTCAAGCCCTCACCCGACACCGCAACAGCAGAGGACCTGCGCGCCTTCCAGCTGCACCTGACCGAGACCGGCACCAATCCGCCGACCATCAACGCCACGGTGACGGCGCTGCGTTTCTTCTTCTAGGTGACCGTCGACCAGCCGGAGACGACGCGGCATCTGGTGTTCGTCTACGAGCCGCGCAAGCTGCCACGCGTGCTGTCGCCCGAGGACGTGTTGCGGCTGCTGGACGCGGCACCCAACCCGAAGTCGAAGGCGGCGTTGAGCGTTGCCTACGGCGCCGGCCTGCGCGCGATGGAGGTGGTCGCGCTCAAGGTCACCGACATCGACAGCCAGCGCATGCTGCTACGGGTCGAGATGGGTAAGGGACGCAAGGATCGCTTCGCGATGCTGTCGCCGCAGCTCCTGGAGCTGTTGCGCGACTGGTACCGGATCGCCCGGCCCCGCATCTACATGTTCTCCGGTCGCGACAAGATTGGCCCGATGACGACGCGCCAGCTCAACCGCATCTACCACATAGCCGCCGAGCTTGCTGGATTGCCCAGGTGTGTGGCGCCGCACACGCTGCGGCACTCGTTTGCGACGCATTTGCTGGAGAGCAACATCGACGTGCGCGTGATCCAGGTGTTGCTGGGCCACGCCAAGCTCGACACGACGGCACGCTACACCCAGGTTGCGACCAACTTGATCCGCGATGTGATGAGCCCGCTCGACCGGCTGACGCCGTTGGGCCCCAGATGCAAAGACTGGCGTAAAGACGGGTCGGACAAGTAGTCCGGCTCGACGGTGTCCCGTCCAGCCCTGGAGTTCGCGGATATCTTCCGCGACCACGGCCCTGCATGGCGCCCGGCCAACCGCGGCCACCTGAGCCTTGGACAGTTGAAGGTGATGAGTGAGATCGAGAGCTGCCGTACCGCGGCACTCGGCGGTCATGTTGCGCGCTGCCAGAACGAGGCTTGCGGGCACATCACCATTGCCTACAACTCCTGCCGCAACCGGCATTGCCCAAAGTGCCAGGGCGCGGCAGCGCGTGTGTGGATGGCGGCGAGGGAGGCGGAGTTGCTGCCCGTGCCGTACTTCCATGTCGTGTTTACGCTGCCATCCGAGATCGCGGATATCGCCTACCAGAACAAGCGGGTCATCTACGATCTCCTGTTCAAGGTGTCGGCAGAGGCGATGCAGACGATTGCTGCCGAGCGCAAGCACCTCGGCGCCAAAATCGCCATCACGTCAGTCCTGCACACTTGGGGTTCGGCAATGACGTACCATCCGCACGTGCACATGATCGTGCCCGGCGGTGGACTGTCGCAAGATGGGGAGCGTTGAATTGCCTGCCGGAAGGGCTTCTTCCTGCCCGTGCGGGTGCTCTCAAAACTGTTTCGGAGGTTGATGGTCGAGAAGCTCGTTGCCGCTCACGCCGCTGGTGAACTGAACTTCTACGGCGCTCATGCCCATCTCACCGAAGCACGCGCCTTCAAGGCATTCCTGAGACTAGCACGCCGGCGCAAGTGGTTCGTCTACGCCAAGCGCCTATTTGCCGGACCGAAGGCCGTGCTCGCCTACCTGTCGCGCTACACCCATCGCATCGCCATCTCCAACCGCCGCCTTATCAAGGCCGATATCACCAGCGTCACGTTCAAAGTTTAGAACTATCGTGTCGACGGCCCCGACCGATACACCACGATGACGCTCAGCCCGGGCGAGTTCATCCGCCGCGTGCTGATCCACGTGCTGCCGAAAGGTTTGCACCGCATCCGCCACTACGGACTGCTCGCTGCGAGCACCAAGGCGGAGATGCTGGCCAAGGCGCGCGCGTTGCTGGGCGCGGTTGCGCCGGAGCCTGAAAGCGAAGACAACGACGCGACTACGGACGAACGGCCATGTCCCTGCTGCGGCGGTCCCATGCGCGTCATCGAGACCTTCGAGCCAGGCTACCAGCCGCGACATCGGCCAACAGTGACGCCAGTCGTAATGAGGATCGATACCTCATGAGCCAGATTGAACCGGCCACAAGCAATGTTGGGATGCTGGCGTTCTGGTTCTCGCCCGGCTGCGACGGCACTTGGCCGAAACGCGATCCGGCAATGGGGTCGATCGGGGCAATATCGCTCCGTTGCGGCATTGGCACTGACCAGATCGCGATCATCGCGTCTGCCGGACCATCACATTGCTGGACGGCAGCCCGGCGCACCATCGCCCCGATCGCAGCGCCGTCAACAAATCCCCATAGCAATAGCAGCACCACCTGAGCCACAATCACGCGGGTTCCTTCCCTGGAGGCTTTCCGACGACGGCCCCACAGGTTGCGTCAGCGTGCGCGATGGGCCGTCATCCGAAACCCTTCACAACAAGAGCCCTTAACAGTGTTCAGTCGACTCCCGCAGTGCCTCCGATACCGACCGGTGCAGGTGCAGCGTCCGGTCGACGACGCGATAGGCCCGATACCGTCCGTAATGCTGCACTGCGGCAGATTTTCGAGATGGGCCAATAGTGACCGTGATCCGCCCGTTCATGCCCCACCAGCACCGGGATGAGACTATTCGCCGTAGTCGGCAGTTCACGGTTATGATGTCGTCCTGCTGCATCATTCACCCTAAGTGTTTGCTTACCGACTTCTAAGACCTTACCATTGGAACGAAGCCTTCTAGACCCTCGACAGCTGCAAGCCATGCTCTGATGTTAGAAAACGGGGCGATGTCGAGATCGCCCTCGTTGGCGACAGCGATATAGGAGTAGCAAGCTATATCGGCAATTGTCGGACGGTCGCCGACAAGCCATGTGCGGTCTTTGAGGTGCTCGTCCATCATCTTGAACAAGACCTGGCTGACTGCAACGGCTTCGGCGTGATCGGCAGGTTTGCCGAACAGCTTTATGAGGCGGGCCATGTTGGGCCCGCGGAACATGACGCCAGAGGCCACACTTAGCCATTCGTTGACTCTGGCCCGTGCGAGAATGTCGTCGGGGATCCAGCCGGAGCCGGGAACATACTTCTCAGCCAGGTAGATAAGGATCGCATTCGAGTCGCGAATGACCGCATCTCCGTCAACGATTGCCGGGATCTGCCCAAGCGGATTGATTGCGAGAAACGCCGCTCCCTTGCGCTCGCCTTCGAGGGACGTGATCGGGATCAGCGTATGCGGGACCCCAAACAGGCTTGCTGCCAAGCGCACGCGGTGGCAGTGGCCGGATTTGGGCGCGTCGTAGATCTGGACGGTCACCGGAATTCTCCTCAACGCAGTCTGGAAGTTGGGGTAGGTGTCGCGTGGAGCGGCAGTCGTGGCCTCACCGTTTGCGGCGCTTTATCTCAAAACAAAAAACCGTTGCTCCTTGTATCGGGGCTTCCTTCTTCCAATGGGGCACCCTCGATTTCGGGATCGGTGCTGTAGCGGACGGTTCGGTCGCGCATTGGTTGATGGCGTTTGCGGTCGACGCTGAAATCGAAAACGTCGAATCGATTGTAGTAACCGGCGAGGTCATGGTGCTGCTTCAGCTCGATCGCGCGCAAAAGGTCCAGTTCGCCATATATGATTGTTTCCTTTTCAACGGAACCTTCGGAGATGACGTCGCCTTCGGGACCGACGATGAACGATGAGGCTCGTGGCGTTGCCTTTAGGAGAGCCATAGCGGTTTCGTCGCCATCGGAGAGAACCTCCAGAGACGCCTCGTCGAGGTAGCTGGAACTGACGATGGAGAACACCTTGCCTTCGAGGCAGTGGGCCGACACGCGGATGCGGTTTGCCGCGCGCAGGTCATAAGCTTTCTGTTGTCCTAGCGGATTGCGGAACGGCCAGACCGATGGAAAGCTTGCCGTGTGGATTTGCTCGCCCTGTGCGATTAACGAAAAACGCGCGAGAGTGTTATTGTTTTCCCCGCATATCAGCGAGCCGATGCGTCCGATGCGTGTGCCGCAGACTTTCAGGCCTGCTCCATCGCCGCTCGCCCAGACAAGCTTTTCATAAAACGTGGGCACCAGCTTGCGGTGGTGATTGAGGATGCTGCCGTCGTCACCGAACAGGATGTTGCTGTTCCATAGACACCCGGCGCTGACATTTGAAACCTCGGAAAACCCGAGCGATACAAAGATCTTGTTGCTGGCTGCGGTTTCCGCAATCTGGCGGATTTCTGGACTGGGTACGGCCAAGGAGTTGAGTGCGAAGCGGGTGAAGAATTCATGGTTGTCGACAGGCTTCCTGTAGGACGTCCAGACGGGGAAGCCGGGAACGAACGATTCTGGAAACACAACCAACTGTGCGCCGCCCTTTGCCGCCTCGCGGATCAATCCGCACGCCTTGGCGACAGTAGCTGCCTTGTCCAACATCACCGGTGCCGCAAATACGCTGGCAACCGTAACGGCTTCGTGGGTTGTGGGCGCGTTGGTCATCATGGGTTGCCTTTTCTCATTTCAATCTGCGTCAGGTCCGCCAGCGAGAGCCGCATGACTCTGATTGGCAATGGGTGACGTTAGGAAAACCAACTTCTCATTGCTCAACCGATGCGTCAGCGTATTTCTGCGCGTTCCTGGTCCGATCCACGTAGGCCCATACCATCCAGCCCGCAAAGGCCATCGGCGTCAGTGCGTGCCAAATGGCGCCTTCGAGGAACAAAGTTGCGCTGAACAGAGCCGGGCCGGCGGCAAACACAGCGTAGCGCTCGCCGATCGAGAGTTTGCGCCCGGGAATGGCGCCATAGATCGATGCTGACAGCATGAGCGTTGCGATCGCGAATGCTCCGACCATGGCCCAGGTTTCGGCGACTAGGTTCGGGAACCCAAGAATGTTGGGATAGGCCACGAACAGGAATGGCACGAGGAAGCAAACGGCTCCCAGTTTGAAGCACTCCCAGGCGGTGCCCATAAAGGTGCCGTTGGATATGCGAATAGCCGTAAGGATTCCGACAGCGACTGGCGGTGTCAGGGTCGAGAAGATTGCAAAGTAGAAGCCATAGAAATTCGCCACCAATGGTTCGATGCCGAGGTCGATCAAAGAGGGCACTACGACAATTGCAATGAGCGCATAAGCAGCAGGGGTCGGCAGTCCCATGCCGATGACGAGCGACACGCACATTCCAAGGATCAACCCGATGGCCAGATTGCCAGCAGACAACTCGATCATCAGCCGGCCCATGGACAGTCCAGCCCCAGTGGTCACCAGCATCTGAACGAGAATTCCAATGGCCGAAAGTATAACCGCCAGACGTGCGCCGGTCAGCGCGCCCTCAAGCAGCCCCGATGCGACGCCGGAGAAAGTCGCGCGGTATTCCTTGGGTCGCAGCACGCTCAACATCCCAACGATAACGAGGCCCCAGAAAGCGGCCATGGGTGCCGAATAGCGATAGGCAAGCAGGTAAACGAGCACCGTGAACGAGGCCACGAACGATGGTGCGATCCAGGCGATGAGGCGCCAATCGACGGGCTGGCGTTTGTAGGGAATTGTTTTGGACGCGGAGATCACGCAAACGATACCGGCGAAGACCGCAAACAGATAGAGTGCTGCCGGGATGATCGCTGCAATGGCAATCTCGACGTAGGATATGCCGAGGATCTCCGACATCAGAAATGCGCCGAGGCCCATGATCGGAGGCAGGAGCTGGCTGCCTGTGGAGGCGAGGACCTCGATGGCCCCGGCCTGGTTGCGCGTGAAGCCGGTGCGTACCATGGTCGGGATCGTCATGCTGCCAGACAGCGCGATGTTGCTGACAGACTGTCCAGTGACCATGCCGATCAGCAGGCTTGCCACCATTGCAGAGTAGGCGACACCGCCGCGGAACATGTTGCCGATCGCGTTTCCGACTTCGCCGAACATGTCGATGACTCGCGTTCCGTGGAGCGCGCCACCGTAAACGAGAAGAAGGAAAATCACGTCGGCCGAGAGCGGCGCATAGGTCAGGACCCCGCGAGGGCCACCCATACCGGCCAGGTAGCTCATGATCAGGTTGGCGTCGTAGGTGCGTCCTGTCGCTAGAGCTTCGGGAAGCATGTTGCCGAACGCGAAGTATACAGCCCCGAGGATACAGATCACGGCGAGGGGCCAGCCCCAGGTCAACCAAGTGACAGCTAAGATGACGAAAACCAACACAGCCCCAAAGACAAAATCCCTTTGAGAAATGAATGGCTGTGAGAATTCGAGGATTTTGGCCTGCATCACAAAGTAGATGCCGGCGGCCAGCATGCCGACGGCCAGGAGCAGGGTAAACGAGAACATGATCCGGCTTGGCGCGCGGATCTCCTCTTCGCCAGTGGTCACGCCGAGTTGTGCCGTGCCGCCTCCGTAACGTCTGGCGAGATCTGCAATGGCCAGCAGGAAGACCAACGTTACGTGGATCGTATAGTGCTCCATCGCGCCGGTCAGAGAGGTCCAGACCGTAACGATGCTATACGCGATCAGGATCAGTGCGACACTATACGCAAAGCCTTCTAGCAACTTGTCCGAAAGGGGGCGCGCCGCTGTCATCGTCTACCGCTGGGGTTGACTGGATCACCAGGATCACAGAAGTGAAAAATGGGGGAAGCGCATGGAGGTCACGCCTCCCCCCCTCAGGGCCGGGCAGCACTATTTGATGAGCCCAAGTTCCTTGTAGGCTCGCATGGCGCCGGGGTGAATGCGGTCGGGTTGCAAACGAGCAATGTTGGCAATGGAATCAGCGTCCCAGATGCCCCCGGTCGCATTGTACTTGGCCACAACGGGACCCATCTTCACCCACAGTTTGACGAACTCGTAGGCGAGATCTTCGGGGAAGTCCTTGTGGGCCGACAGCAGTACGTTGTTCCCGATAGTGGTGACTTCGGCTGGCTGGTTGCTCATCGTGTTTGCCGGGATGGTGCGCACCATAAAGGGAGCGCCGGTTGTCTTGATGTAATTTTCGATTTCGGGAACGGGGATGCTAACGTAATGCCAAGGTCTTCCCGACGACTGCAGCGTCTTGAAGGGGCCGGCCTCGAGATTTTTCTTCAGACCCATCGCTGAGTGAAGCACGACGGTGCCGACATCGGCACGGCCATCGAGCAAGGCTTCGACATTGGCGTTGGGTCCGAGGGGGCTGTAGCTTTTCGTTTTCTCGGTTACGCCAAGGCCATCTAGGATAAGCCGCTGGTGCATGCCCCATTCATTCTGGCTCAACAGCCCCGTGGCCACGCGCTTACCGACGAAATCGGCCGGCGACTTGATCGCCGGATCGGTTGCTACAAACAGATTGCTTGATTGGCTCAACGTTCCGATCACGCGGAAGTCCTTGACCGCGTCGAGCGGCGTATCGAAGAACGGCGGCTTGCCATTGACGGCTGCCCATTCGACGACTTCGCCGGAGCCAAACATCGTGGTTTTCCAGATGGTCGGATTGGTTGCCGCGAAGCGGACATTATAGACGAAGCCCGGAGCCTCTACGGCCTTTGGGCGTAACCAATCGTGATGATCTTTGGCATACGTCTGAACGGTAGCCCAAGCCAGATATGGCCCAGTTCCAGCAGGCGACATCATCAGATCGACCGTGACTTCCTTGTCTTTCGACAGGGCCTGAGGCGCTGCCAGTAAGACACAGGAAAGAGCGATGCCGGCGAGACGCCCTAGTCTTGCCGAAGCCCCCTTTGGTGAAAACTGCATGAATACCTCCGAATGGCGTATGCGGTGAAGAACGCGTCCTTCGGGCCTTGGTTGGAGGACACTCGAAAACCAATCCCGGTCTGGAGCCTGCAAAAAGCTCGATGCATTTCCCGACCAGACGCTGACATCGCGAGAGTGGCGTAGCGCACGGCTATATGCATAGTATTATTTTCTAGTGGCAAACATAGGATAAGCCTATGAAGTGTACCTTGCGTCAGCTCGGCTATTTCGTAGCCGCCTCCGATCATGGCTCGATTTCAGCGGCCTCGAAAGCGCTCAACGTTTCCCAGCCTTCCGTGTCTGTCGCCATCAGCCAGATCGAGAAGAGCTACGGCGTGGAACTGTTCACGCGAAAGAACTCTGTTGGCATCAATTTGACGACGGCTGGCCAGATCGTGCTGCGCGAAGCGCGCATGCTGCTTGCCCATGCCAACGACTTCGATGCGCTGGCAACGGATGTCGCACAAGAGGTCTCAGGCGAAATCCGCATCGCCTCATTCGTGAACATTGCGCCAATCTACATGGCCTCGATTATCCGTTCGTTTCAAAAATCCCACCCGGACGTTTTGGTGAAGACGTTCATCGGTAATCAAAAGGAGATCCTGGAGGGCATTCGCTCAGGCCATTTCGAGGTCGCCGTATCCTTCGACCTTGGGCTATCGAATGAGTTCCGCATCGATGTCGGGCGTTCATTGCCCCCCAAGCTCGTCGTCCATGCAGATCACGTCGTGGCCAATCGCAAGGCAGCGTCCCTTGGTGATATCATCAAGGAACCCTTTATCTACCTCGACCTACCCTATAGCCGAGATTACTTCTTCTCACTGTTCGAGCGTAGCGGCCTGAGGCCGGAACTCACGACGCCTGTCGCATCGTACGAAACGATCCGGTCTTACGTCGGCAACAGACTGGGTTTTTCGATCCTCAACCTCGTACCCCGCAACGCGACGAACTACGATGGAACGAAGGTTCGCTATATATCTCTGAAAGAAGATCATCGGCCTTTGAATATCTGCTGCGTCAGCCTCAAACGCGTGGTCCAGCGCCGTGCAATCATTGCTTTTATCGATCACTTCAAGAACTTCTTCGCTCGGCTCCCTAAGGACTGACGTCTGTCTCCAGCACACGAGACAACACCCAAGCCGAATCGGTAGGTAGCGCTCCAAGGTTGGAGGGCAACTAGTGGCCTGACTCATCTAAATTGCTGGATACAGGCTCTTGAGTTTTACACGGGCGTCGGCGCAGGTGAAGTGCCAGTTTGCCGTGACGTTGTGCTGGTTGCGGCGGGCGACCCAGGCAGCGACCTCGCGTTCGAGGGT
>JAHJSN010000164.1 GCA_018830445.1 Alphaproteobacteria bacterium
CGCAACCGCTGACGATTTAGGCGAGACATGAAGGCCACTAGCCAAAACAATGGCTTAGTGTGGCGTTCAGCGCGCCTCAATTGACAACTCCTGTGCGGCACCAACAGGTCAATTAAGGCGCGACGCCACACTAGTGTTCCGGGCTGACATTCAGGTTCCCGGCAGGGAACCATATGTCAGAGTCGGAGCATTAGGTTCCGCCTGTCAGGCTCTCGGAGAGGACCTCTCGACGAGACGGGCGCTGATTACCGCCCCTCGACTGCTTCCGCCTCGATGGTGTAACCCGTTTCGGCAAGTCCGGTCGGCGTCAGCTTCGCTGACAGGGTGCCTGTGACATACACCGGATCGAACTCGCCTTTGACCGCGAAGCCGTCCTCTGACTTGACGTAGACGATCTGATTGGGCGGTGGCGGCGGTACATGGATACAGGCGCCGACGAAGGGCACCAGCAGGAACTCGGTGATCTTGGTCGCCTTGAAATCGAGTGGAACGACGTAGCCGCCGATTCTGACGCGCTGCCCATCGAGTTCGCTCTTCAGTTCGGGCGGGTCCTCGCTCGTCTTCTTGACCGGCCGCGACATGAACTTGCCTTCCGGCATGCGTGGCGGCGGCGCTCCCGCGACATCCTCCGGCCGCGATCGGATATCATAACTGTCAAGATAAGCCTGATTTTCCTGAGGCGCGTCGGGCGATGCACCGCGCGGTGGCCCGAAGAACGTTTTCAGCTGCCGCTTCGCAGCGGCGGCGGTTTTGGGAACGAGGTCGGCCCACTTCAGTTCACGCGGCGCTTCCGCCCAGGCCGGGATCGAGCCCACGAGGGACAATGCGATTGCCAAACCGGCGGCGACAACGAGCGGCTTGCTCATCATTGTGAAGCCTTTCCTTACGAATGCGTCCTGCTGAGCGGGCACTCTATCCAAGAATGCGGCACTGCCAAGCCCACCGGTCTGCGGTAGCGAATATCCCCTCAAACCCTCACCGTCATGCCGTCAGCGAGTGAACGCCTGTAGGCCAGAAACGCCGGCACCAGTCCCGCGAGAAATCCCGCGATCACGATGCCGCACAGTGTCGTGAGTTCCCACCAGGTCGGCACCGAAAGCGGCAGGTTCAACCCGTAGGCGCGGTCGATCCAGGGCCGCAGAAAAGCGATCGCGGCATAAAGGAAACCGGTCCCGGCGATTACCCCGGCCAGCGTCAGCATCCCCGCCTCGGTGGCCAGTAGCCCCAGAACGGTCCTCGGGCTCGCGCCGACCGAGCGCAGGATCGCCATCTCCCGCCGGCGTTCGTTCAGCGTCGTCAAGATCATCGTGACCATGCCGATGAGCGCCGTGACGACGACCATCGCCGACACCGCCGCGAGCGCTGTCTCGGCCACCCCGACGAGCCCCCATAACTCTTGTAGCGCGGCACCCGGAAGGATCGCCGACAGCGGCTCGGCGGCGTATTCGTTGACTGCGCGCTGCACCCTGAAAATAGCCAGTCGAGACTTGAGCCCGACCAGCATCGCCGTGATCGAGTCGGGCGTCAGGTCCATGGCTCGCACGTCCGCCGCCGAAACGTTCTGCCCCGGAACAGGAGCGCCCCGCTGCCAGTCGACATGGATCGCCTCGATGGCCCCGAGCCCGACAAGCACCGTCCTGTCGACCGGCGTCCCGGTTTTCTCGAGGATGCCCGTCACCTTGAACGGCTTGTCGCCGTGGTCCAGGAAGGAGACTGAACCGAGCCCGTGACCGATCACGATGCTGTCTGCGATTTCGTATCCCAGTTGGGCGGCGACATCCGCGCCTAAGACCGCATCGAATACGTCGCTGAAAGCCGCACCGGCTGCGAACGATAATTGCTGGTCGCCGCGATAACTGTAGTGCGTGAAGAATTCCGGCGTCGTGCCGAGCACGCGGAAGCCTTGATGGCTGTCGCCCAGTGACATCGGTACCGACCACGCGACATCGGGCAGTTCCGCGATCTGCTTGTAGCTCTGCCAGGTCATGTTGTTCGTTGCGTTGCCGATGCGGAACACGGAATAGAGCAACAGCTGCACGCCTCCCGAGCGCGCCCCGACGATCAGGTCGGTCCCCGAAATGGTATCGGCGAAGCTCTGCCGCGCGCCGGTGCGAACCTTCTCGACGCCGAGCAGCAGCATCACCGAGAAAGCGATGGCCAGAACCGACAACAAGGCCGTCAGCCAGCGCGCCCGCAGTGACTGGAGCGCAAGGCGGATTACGATCATGCCCTACTCCGTTCGATTTTGGCGATCTCGTCGAGCCGCACCGACCGGTTGAAAAGTTCTGCGAGCCTTTCGTCGTGGCTGACCATGATGAGTGTCGAACCTGCCGCGCCCGTCTCTTCGAACAGAAGTTCGAGGAACTCCTTCTGCCGCTGCCGGTCGAGAGAGGAAGTCGGTTCGTCGGCGATCACGATCTCCGGGCGACCGATCAGCGCGCGTGCGGCCGCCACCCGTTGCTGTTGCCCGACGCTCAGGCTCGATGCGCGCAGGCCGCCGATTTCACCGGCCGGCAGTCCCAGCCGCTCCAGCAGCCGGCAAGCCTCGTCGGCCGGCGTGCCGCCTCGTTCCACGTTGGCGCGCCGCCGCTCGGAGAAGCTCAGCGGCAGCAGCACATTGTCTATCACTGTCGCATAGGGGAGGAGGTTGAACATCTGGAAAATGATACCGAAGTGCTCGGCCCTGAACCTGTCGCGCGCCCCACCGGCAACGCGCCCGATGTCGGTGCCGAGAATGTCGATCCGCCCTTTCTGCGGCGAGACGATTCCAGCAAGCAGGCTGAGCAAGGTCGACTTGCCCCCGCCGGACGGTCCAAGCAGCAGTACCCGCTCGCCGTTGCCGACCGAAAAGCGCTTGATGTCGAGCGTGAAGCGTGGCGAGCCGGGCCACGAAAAACGCACATCGCACACCGCCACGACGGAACCGTCGGCGGCATCCCAATGGCTCTTTGTGGAACCGGCGGCAGCGGTCTCGATGGGTCACCTCCCGGCAGCTTGGGGCCCCAGGGGCTGGTTACATTCTGGCGCCAAGATCGATCGTCGCATTGTCCCTTTTTGCTTCGGTCTGCGACTGGCCATTGGCGGTAACGACGTTCACCTCAAGGGATTGAGCGTTCGCGAAACGGTCGAAGTAGCCAAGCCTCAGCGGCGATAGGTTCTCCGGCGATAAGCAGGTGAGCTGGAAGCCGACGTGGAATTCGGCATGGCCTGGCTGATGACCGGCATGGCCGGCGTGATGGTTGCCGTGATGCCCTCCATCGTGCCCGTCCCGGCCTCGATGGTCTTTGCCGCGATTTTCATTCTCATGATGTGCGGCATGCTCGGGGTCCTTGGTGTAGTGGACGAACGATTGATCGACCGTGCATCCTGCCGCTTCGGGAATCTCGACAACCTTGCGAGGATCGCCGAGAACCTCCTTGGCGGCTGCCAGCGTTGCCTTCTCTTGGTCCGATGCGGCCGCATGTTCGAAGCCGATGACGTCCGCGCCGGGAACCCGCATGTCGAACAGCGCCTTGTCGCCGTCGATGGCGATATTGAGGGTTCCGTGTCCATGCTGGTGCGGCGAGGCTTCACGCCGTTCTTCGGCGCCGGCGGCCGCCGCGATTGATATGAGGAGACTGGCGAGCGCCGAAACAATCGCTCTTTTCATCTTTGAAAGTCCTCTTGGAACATCAGGAGCAGCCCTTCTTATGCGTCATTTGTGGCATCCATCAAGCTGCCGACAAATCCTTTTGGCTGCGCACATTGAAAAACAGGATGCCGGCGAACGCAGCAAGCGCTGCAAGGTCGAGGTACAAGTCCAAAGGTATCAGCAGCAACGCGCCGCAAACGCCGAGTGCAACCCGCAGCGGCCAGGACACCGGAGCTTCCAGATGCCCTTGCATCGCCCCAGAGAATGCGTAGAGACCGGCCAGTGCGAACAAGAATATTCGGAGAACTTCGCTGATCTCCCCTCCGATGAAGGGCGTGTAGGCGAACAGCAGCGGCACCAGATAAAGCCCCTTGGCGATCTTCCATGAGGTGAGTCCTGTCGCCATCGGCGGCGTGCCGGCGATTGCGGCTGCCGTGAATGCGGTGAGGCAGACCGGCGGGGTGACGTTGGAGTCCTGGCTCAGCCAGAAGATGATGAGGTGGGCCGACAGCATCGCAAAGGTGAGCGTCGCCGTGGGGATCATGGCTTCGCGCACTGGGCCGAGAAGATCGGAAGGCACGCTGCCGACCAGATCCCTGGCGGCCTCCGCCGTCATCGCAGTGCCAAGCTGCGCGGCGGCTTCCGGTGATGCCAGCATCAAGATCGCCTTCGCTTCGTCGGCCACGTTGCCCGCGATCAGAGCCTCGACGAGTTCGCGGTTGGCGATGAGTTCGAACAGCGCCGGCGCCGACAGCGTCCCCAGCACGATATATGCAGCCGTCACCGGCAGCCCCATGCCGAGCACCAGCGAGGCCAGGGCGATGAGTACGATTGCGATCAAGAGGCTGTCGCCGGCCCACTGGGTGATCATCAGCGAGAAGGTATTGCCGACCCCCGACATGGCGATGACGTTGACGATCAGCCCGACCGAACACAACAGCACCGCGGTCATCACCATGTTTCGCGAGCCGAGCGCCATCGCTTCCAGGATTGCCATCGCACCCATCGGCTTGCGCGTCAGCCACGACGCGGCAACGACAGCGACGATGGCAATGCCCGATGCGTAAGTCGGCGTGTAGCCATAGATCAGCAGAGCGATGAGCACTCCGATAGGAATGAGAAAAGGCAGCCCGCCGCCCAGCATCAGATCCATGAAACCGGGCACGTCGTCTTCGACCGCCAGCACGCCCTGCTTCTTGGCCTCGATGCGCACGTAGAAAGCGATCGACGCGAAGTAGAGGATTGCCGGCAGCACGCTGACCGCGACGATCGTCGTGTAGGGAATCTGCGTGTAGCTCGCCATGACGAACGCGCCCGCACCCATGATCGGCGGCATCAGCTGCCCGCCCGTCGAGGCCGAGGCTTCCACCGCGGCGGCAAACTTGGCAGGAAAGCCCGCGCGCTTCATCAAAGGTATGGTGATAACCCCCGTCGATGCGGTGTTGGCGACGGCCGAACCGGAGATCGTGCCGGTCAGCCCGGATGCCAGAACCGCGACCAGACCCGGTCCACCGGTCAACCGCCCGGCGACCGAGCGCGCCAGATCGATGACGAACGCGCCGCCGCCCGAGTGCAGCAGAAACGCGCCGAGCAGGATGAACATGAACACGAACGACGACGAGATGGTTGCGATATTGCCGAAGATCCCGTCGTCGCCGTAGATCGAACGGAACAGGATGGTCTCCGTCGTCAGTCCTCCAAAGCGGAATACGCCCGTGATGTGCTGCCCCCACCAGCCCACATACGTCAGTGCGAGAAGGATCAGGATCGGAATGACCATCCCGGTGGTGCGCCGCGTGTATTCCAGCGCGCCGAGGATGAGGATACCGCCGGCGATCCAATCGAGCGTGTTGAGGCGCACGCCGCGCGCATAGATGGCATCCTCCACCGCGATGAGATAAAGCGCGCTGAAGGCAACGATCAATCCGAAACCAACGTCCAGGATCTTGAAAGCCCGCGACTTCGCGAGTTCGCCATCGAAGGCCGGGTAGATAAGCGCGCAAAGCAATGCAAACCCGGCGAAGTGGATGGCATTCCGGCCGAGACCCGAGCCTATGAAGGTTTCGATCGCCGCCGGCAGCCGAACCACGGTTTGGCCCGACACGATATTGAAATAGATATGCACCAGGGCCAGTGCCACGCCGATGACGAACACCGCCTTGCCGGTGACATTGCTCCCCGACCAGGTCGGCCCGTGAATTCCGGTATCGGTGGCGCTTTCTTCTTCGGTTGAAGCCATTGCCCTGGAACCCCTCTCCGCCAGTTCTCCTGATACCAGGAAGGCGGCAATGGCAAACCGCCATCGCCGCCTTCAAACTCTTCATCGATCAATGTAGTCGATCAAGCCGGCCAGATCAGTTGCTTATTGCGCAACGAGGGTTTCGGGAATCTTGAGACCGGCTTCCTCGAAGTACTTGCGCGCACCGGGGTGCAGAGGCATCGGCAATCCTGCAAGTGCCTTTTCGAGTGCCATGGCCTTGGTTGCCGAGTGGATCGCATTGAGGAAGCCGAGGTTCTCGAACATCGTCTTCGTGATCAGGTAGACATCCTCATCCGGAACATCCGCACGAACGGCGAGGAAGTTCGGCTGCGCGATCGTCGTCACGTCGGCATCGACGCCTGGATAGGTGCCGGCGGCAATCGTGTATGGCGTCCACAGTCCAAGCCCGCCGTCGGCTTTTGTCAGCTGTTCGGGCGTGACGCTCAACAGCTTGATCTTGTCTCCCATCGATGCGAACGCCTTCGTCACCGCCCCGACCGGGGCGCCGGCCGGTGTCGACATGCCGGCGATCTGTCCGTTCTGCATCGCATCCGCCGATGGGCCGTAGCCGACGTACACCAGGCTGTAGTCTTGTTCGATGTTGATGCCCAGATTGGCAAGTAGAACCTCATTCGAGCCGATCGTGCCCGAGTTCTTCTTGCCGAGCGATACCGACTTGCCTTTGAGGCCGGCCATGTCGTTGATCGTACCGGTCTTGGCGAGGTCCGCTTGGATCACGAAGTGCTCGACGTTCTGCCACAGCATGGAAACCGCACGCATGTCCTTTTGCGGACCGTCGGCCTCGACCGGACCCTTGCCGTTCCAGGCGTAGTACCCATAAAGCCCCTGCAGAATTGCGAACTGTGCCTGGTTTTCGCGCAGCAGCTTGACGTTCTCGCCTGAACCGGCCGAATTGATCGCCGACATGCCGATCTTTGCTGTCGGTTGCAGTTTCACTTTGGCCAGCGTCGCAATCGCAACCCCGACGGGATAGTAGGTCCCCCCCGTGCTTGCGGTTGCCAGGATATAATCGCGCGCGTCGGCGGCTGTGGCACCCTGCACGCCGGCGGCAAACATCACGGCTCCTGCCGTGGCGGTCGCGATGAAGCGTTTGAACATGTTTCCATCCCTTGTTTCGCGTGGCTGTGCGTTGACTGATGCAAGACTGATGCAAGAATGCGCCACACCCGTGACTACATTAAGTGCGAACGACAGGTGCCGCAACAGCCCAATTTTCCCGCCGCCCTTGAAGGGTATGCCAGGCGGGGCCACAGTCGGCCCTGGTCGCTTCCCTGCGGATGAGGCAAAACGAGCCTCTGACCGAGAATTTGGAAAGACTTCGAAATGTCACTGACGTCTGATGAAATCGAACGCTACAAGCGCCATCTCGTGCTGCGCGAAGTCGGCGGACAAGGCCAGCAGAAGCTGAAGGCCGCACGCGTGCTTCTCGTTGGGGCGGGCGGCCTCGGATCGCCGCTCGCCGTATATCTGGCGGCAGCCGGCGTCGGCACGCTCGGCCTCGTCGACGACGATGTCGTTTCCCTGAGTAATCTCCAGCGCCAGATCCTGCATGACACACCGCATGTCGGCGTGCCCAAGGTCGAAAGCGGCCGTGAGGCCATCGCCCGGCTCAACCCCCACGTCAACGTGCAAACCCACCCCGTGCGCCTCGACGCTGTAAACGCTCTCGACATCATGTCCGGCTACGACATCGTCTGCGACGGTTCGGACAACTTCGCCACGCGTTATCTAGTATCGGATGCCTGCTTCCTTGCGAAGAAGACTCTCGTTTTCGGAGCGGTCGGCCCGTTTGACGGCTACGTCACCACATTCAAGCCGCACCAGCCGGCGCCCGGCGGCAAACCCTACCCGACCTACCGATGCCTGTTTCCCGAAGCCCCGCCACCGGGCACAGTTGCCAACTGTTCCGAAGTCGGCGTCCTCGGCGCCATCGTCGGGGTCATCGGCACGTTGCAGGCCGTCGAGGTCCTCAAGGAAATTACCGGAGCCGGCGAAACGCTAGCCGGCCGCCTCCTGATTTACGATGCGCTCGGCTCGAGGTTCGAGTCGGTCAAGATCGCCTGGGACCCATCCAACCCCCTCTCCGGAGAGCACCCGACGATAACCGACCTGTCGATACATGCCGGCGGCGGGGAAGCCGTTGCTTGCGGAACATGAACGGCAATTGATTCGCCGGCCCGAAAAATGAATCGCACCGGCGGCCTCGCGGCCACCGGTGCATCACCTCCTTTCTCGGATGTGGCTGACTGTTCGGACTACTTTGTCGCGAAGCAGGCCGTCGGATGATTGTTCGACGAGCTGCCCGGCATGTAGAGGCAGGAACACTTCGACAGACCCTTGCAGCAATCCGAAGTCGTCTGCCCGTTACACGGCTTTCTCACGCGGCCGCCGGGTGCGGCGTAACCGCTAGGGCCGCTGCGGCCTGCGACCGTCATCGGCGCGAGGGTCGCCGTGGACTGCATCGCAGCCGCCGAGTGGAGTCCGTCGATCGCTCCGGCATAAGACGGCGTCGACAGGAACACGACTGTCATCAGCGCGGCGAACAGCAAGGTAATGAGGGTAGAGGTTTTGAAAGTATCGATCATGAAAATCATCCTTTGTGATTTTACTCGGGTCAGGTTTGGCGTGACCTGAACTCCACCTTCATGGATTTCCGTTACGCCGGCTGTTCCCGTGGATACAGCTTCACCCCCGCGACCGGGATCGGCGAAAAAATAAAAAGCACGATTCAAAAAAGTCGTGCTTTTGCGCCGGGTTGTCCAATGCAGCCCGACAACGCCGACGAACCTTCGATCCGCTCAGGCAACCAGCGCGATCGGCAGATACAAGAGCGCCTCGAACACGCTTGTCAGCCATTCCCACTGGCGCTTATTCGATACGACGGTGGCCTTGCAGACCTGTCCGTTCGCCTGCCGGAACACCATCCGCGCTTCCGGTCTAGTGTTCCGGCTCCGACGCTTGGTTCCCCCTTGCAGCACGCTATCGGCCAAGTGTCGGAGCCACAAGGAACACGAGCAACACAATGATTCTAGTGTAGTTTTTTCACCAAGCGTTTGGCATCGAGCCAAGCCGCAAGTGGGGACCAAACGACCACTAGCAGGCCGCTGAAAAAGCGGTCTGCTAGTGTTCTGGATCAAACATTTGATTCCCGGGCGGAGGTCGTCAAATGTTTGTGAATCCAGAACACAATCAAAAGGTTGCCTAGTCTTCTGGGCTGAGTGTTCCGGGCTGACATTCAGGTTCCCGGCAGAAAACCATATGTCAGAGTCGGAGCACTAGGTCATCAGTCCGGGCTGATAGCGAATTGACATCGCCGGTATTGTTCCAGAAGGAACATGTAACGGGAAACTGA
>JAHJSN010000165.1 GCA_018830445.1 Alphaproteobacteria bacterium
CATATGGTTCCCTGCCGGGAACCTGAATGTCAGCCCGGAACACTCAGCCCAGAAGACTAGGCAACCTTTTGATTGTGTTCTGGATTCACAAACATTTGACGACCTCCGCCCGGGAATCAAATGTTTGATCCAGAACACTAGTCGCCGGGCCAGGTGTATTTCGGCTTGTAGTACGAATAGTTGTAGGACGGCTTGGCAGCCGGCTTCTTGCGCTTCGAGTATTTCTTGGCGGCAGGCTGCTGATTGCCGGCCTGCCAGTTGCCGCCGCTCCAATAGTTCGAGCCGGAGGCAGCATATGTTTTGCGTTTGGTTGTCTTGCGCTTGGCGTAATAGGCCTTGGGCGTCGAACCGGTGATCGAGATCCGCGTGCTGGCTTTGCCGTGCTGGCTGACGAGCCTGTAGAACGCCTTGGCGTTGGCAGGCGATAACCTAATGCAGCCGTGGGAAGCGGGACGGCCGAGGGCGCCGGTCGCATAGGTTGCGTGGATCGCATAGCCGCCGTGGAAGAACACGGAATGCGGCATCGGCGCATTGTCGTACTTCTTCGAGTAGTGCATGCGGGTCATCCACTGCGGACGGTAATTGCCCGTCGGGGTGTAATAGCCGCTGCGGCCGGATGAAATTTTCCAGACGTGCTCGGTTTGGCCGCCTTCCATGACCGTCATGGTCTGGGAAGTGAGATTGATCGATACGCGAAGGCTCGGCGCGGCCGGTTTCGGTTTGGCTGCCTGGGCGGGCGGCACTACGTCCGCGACCTTCTTTTCGGGAAGGTCTGCTGCAGGCGCTTTGACGGCTGCTCCCTTGCCAAGTTCAGAAGCAACGGCCTTGACCGGCTCGCCCGTCTTGCCCGTCTTGCCCGTTTCCGCCACCTGTTCGGCAGCAAGCGGCCCGGCCAGCAGAATTGCCGCCGCTGCCGCGCTGATCATTGCGATTGCCCGCATCGTTTCCTTACTCCAACGCATTACAGTACTAAAAATCCACCGGGGAATCCTATCCCAGGCGGCTTCTGCAAAGGTTAGCGACGGACGACTGCGGAATGATTAATTTGACCGATTTTTCGGACACTTGCGTGATCTTTCTCAGATTGAAACGCGCGCACCGAACTCGGTAATATTTCAGCGGATGTGAATGCGCGTCGCGCTTCTCCCATACTGGCTGACGAGCGAGAAAAGCTGGCGGGCGTTGCTGGGGTGCAGACGAATGCAACCATGCGACGCGCGCCGGCCGAGCCGTCCGGTTTCGTTGGTGCCGTGGATGGCGTAGCCGCCACGAAAGAAGATCGAGTAGGGCATCGGCGACCAATGATACTTGCGTGAATGCCACATGCGCTCCAGCCGGGTCGGGCGGTAGACACCCGATGGCGTCGTGTAGCCGCGCCGGCCGGTCGAAATTGCCCAGCTATGCTGCAAATAGCCGTCGACATAGACGTGCATGGTCTGGGCACCGCGATCGACCTTGACCGTGACGCTTGCCTCGGCGTCGGCGGACGGGAAGCTCGCGAAGGAGATGACAGCGATCGGGAGAACGAGAAGAAGCTGGCGGAGATTACGCATGACTATGGCCCCACTTTCGATTGCGATGACCTGCCCTTTGATGGACCGGCTGGGGACGATTGTTCAACAAAACGTCCCCGGGCTCAACAGCGTTGCCGTTGCTATTTCGATAGGTATGATCATTATGCATCGCATTATAAAAATGAAGCAGAGGCGGCAATTGCCGTTGCGGCGTTCGCAGCTCAGTTCTTGACCTGCTCGTAGCCCGCCAATGCGCGCTTGCGCGCTTCGGCATGGTCGACGATCGGGCGGGGGTAGGTTTCGCCGATCACAACGCCCGATCTCGCGAGTTCGGCTTGGGGCGCCTGCCATGGGGCGTGGATGTACCTGGCCGGCAGGCCCGCCAGTTCTGGAACCCAACGGCGGACGTATTCGCCATCGGGGTCGAACTTTGCGCCCTGGGTCATCGGGTTGAAGATGCGGAAATAAGGCGCTGCATCGGCACCGCAGCCGGCGACCCACTGCCAGCTTGCGGCGTTGCTCGCAAGATCCGCATCGACCAGCGTGTCCCAGAACCAGTGCTCGCCTTCGCGCCAGTCGATGAGCAGGTCCTTGATAAGGAAGGACGCGACGATCATGCGGACGCGGTTATGCATCCAGCCGGTGTGCCAGAGCTGGCGCATGCCGGCATCGACAATCGGAAAACCGGTGCGGCCCTTCTGCCAGGCATGAAGCGCGGCGTTGTCGTCGTGCCATGGGTAGCGTTCGAATTCCGCTCGAAGCGGGGAGTCGGGCAATCCGGGAAAGTGAATCAGCAGGTGCGCCGAGAACTCCCGCCAGACGAGTTCCTTGAGGAAGACTTCAAGGCCGTTGCCTTCATAGCCGCGACCTGCCGCCCAGGATTTCGCCGAGTGCCAGACGGTGGCGGGGCTCAGCTCGCCGAAGTGGAGGTGCGGCGATAAACGGGAGGTGCTTTCGCGGTCGGGGCGGTCGCGGCCGCCGGCGTAACCGGTGAGTGCGTTTTCCAGAAACGTTTCGAGGCGGTCAAGGGCGCCCTGCTCGCCGGGGACCCACGTTTCGCGGAAGCCGCCTGCCCAGTCGGGCTTGGCCGGAAGCAGGTTCCAATCTTTCAGATTGTCGGACTTCAGCTTCTGCCTATGGGGCGTGATTTTCTGGGGTCTGGGCAGCGGCTTGCGGGGTTCTCCGCCCAAGTTCAGTGCCCGCCAGAACGGCGTGTAGACCTTGTAGGGATTGCCTTCCTTCGTGGCGATGTCCTCGGGCTCTTTCAGCAGAAAGCCCGGAAACCTGCGCACTTCGGCTTGATGATCGCCCGCCTGTGTCAGCTGATCGTGCACCGCCTTTTCGGCGGCAACCGCCCACGGCTCGTAGGCGCGCGAAAAGTAAACCCCGGCGGCACCGATCTCGCGGGCAAGGCGCGGCACAACTTCAATGTGGCGACCCCGCAGCATGTGCAACGACAATCCATAGCTGGCCAGATCCGCCGACAGCGCAGCAAGTGAATGGTGCAGCCACCATTGCGATGCGGCGCCGGGCTGCCATTTTCCAGCGCTTGCCTCGTCGAGGACGTAGATCGGCACGACAGGCGCACCCGTGGCAACCGCCGCCGTCAGAGCTGCATTGTCGAACAGCCGCAAGTCCTGACGGAACCAGACGATTAGTGGACGCTCGGGCATACTGGGCGTTGTTCACTTTTTGGGGTTTCGGATTGGCGCTGAGGCCGCGTAACGGCTTCGGCGCACGATGGCGGCAACGAACGTGTTAACGCAATGAGCGCCGGATCGGTTCATCGAGGGCAAGCGATTCCATGCCCACGCCATGCCGTCGCATTGCCATCTTGCGAAGGCGTGAACGGAAGCCTCAGTTGAAGAGAAGATCGAAGATCGATTTCGGCTTACTTTTGCGCTGGCGTTTGCGGCTCGTTTTGCGACGCGCCTGCTGCTGCTGGCCAAACGAAAAGCCACCACCATCCGCCCAGGGGGCCCACGAGGGGATGCCGCCACTATTTCTATCGCGGCGTCGGCGTGTCTTTGAATAGCGTGGGACGGTGGGAGCAACCAGACCCTGGCGGAGCTGGAACTGGTCAGTGACGCCGTCGACGCTGGCGACGGTCACGGTTCCATTCTCGGACCAGTTCCATGTCGCGGTCTGCTTGCCCTGGCGCTGCGGCTGAATGGCGATGACGCTTTCGGACTTCAAATCGACGATTGCGGCCATCTCCATTTCTTCTGGCCCTTTGGCACCTTCGACGACACCGCTGTGATAGGTGAGGACGCCGATCTGTTTGAACGGCGGCTGCTTGTCTTCCCACGAAAGTAGCCGCGGCTTGCCCTCGCCAAGCATCTCGAGGGGAACGCGGAGCTTCGGGGAGCCGGGAAGGATCGCGAAGTACGAGCGGTTATTGACGACGACCTGCCAGCCCGCCGTGCCCAATCCCTCAACGATCCCGTCGCCTTGGGCAGCTTCGGCAACACCGAGGCGGCGCAAGGCATCGAGGGCAAGCTTGTAGTCCGGCCGGGCCTTGACAGCGGCGCGGTAGTTCTCGATTGCCGCATCCGTCCGGCCCTGGACTTCCTCGGTTGCCGCCAGCGCCCACAGCACTTCGGGGCCCTCAGGGGCGATCTTCGAAGCGGTCGCGATATCGCTTTTGGCGATCTCCGGCTGGTTGGTGCGCGCATAGGCGTAGGCGCGGAATGCGAAAGCCCGCGCGGAACGCTGATCCAGTTCGATGGCGCGGTTCAAATCCGCGAGCGCGGCTTCTGACACTTCGGCCATGGTGTGTGCCAGTCCGCGCATCTCGTAGCCTTGGGCTTCTTTTGGACGCAATTCGACGAAGCGGGTGAAGTCGGCGATGGCGGCTTCGAAGTTGCCTGATGAGAGGTAGGCGTCGCCGCGCAGCAGGTGTGCCCCGGCATTGGTCACGTCGAAGGCGATGGCGCGAGAAAGGTCTTCGATGGCTTCCTCGTAATGGCCGACTTTGAGCTTGGCTTCGGCGCGGCTGCGATAACCGGCGGCATAGCGAGCATCGGAACCGACGGCGCGGGAAAAATCGCGGATCGCGGCGTGCGGGCGGCCCAGCGTCATGTGGGCGCGGCCACGGCCTGCGAGCGGTGCGGCGGCCGACGGCAGAAGTTTGACGGCCTGGGTAAAATCACGGATCGCCTGCTGCGGCTTGCCGATCTGCATCAAAGCGCCGGCGCGATTGTTGTAGGCTGCCGCGTAACCCGGCGCGAGGACCAGTGCACGGTTGAAATCCTTCAGCGCCTCGTTGGGCAAGCCGAGGGCGAGGAGCAGGTTGCCGCGATTGTTGTAGGTGGCGGCATATTCGGGGAAGAGTTCGACGGCCTTGTTGAAGTCGTCGATGGCTTCGCGGGTCATGCCGAGGCGGACGTAGGCGACGCCGCGATCATTGAGGATGGTGGCGCGGCGGTCATCGGCCAGGGTGCGGTCTTCGAGAGCGACGGTATATTCCCTGACGGCCTCGTCCGACTTGCCGCGCTGTAAGGCCAGCGCGCCGGAGCGGACGTGCAATTGGGCGGCTTCGTCGACCTGTGCGAACGACGGGGCGGGCGCCAATGCGGCGGCAAGCAGACCTGCGGCGGCAGGCGCCAGCATCGCTGTTTTTCTGACTTTGGCGTAGAGCCGTCTCATCAAATCGTCCGCCTTGGCGCTTCCAGTTGCTGTTGCAAATGACCTGCATCGAAGGCATCCAGGCCAAGAGATCGAAGCCCAAATGCACGCGATGTCCGTACTGAACCTTGGGTGCCGGGACCAGTAGCCCCAGGATCACACTCAGGGGGTTATAGCAGCATTCGGCCTGATTTGTGTTGCATCGACGCGGCAATCAGATGGGAACGGCATTGAGCTGTCTTTGAGATCGGTTCAATGCGGGTTCTTTCGTGCCATAGGCCTCAGCGCCCATATTGCTCCGCGAGCGTTTCGGCAACGCGGCCGATGAGGTCGATCGGGATCGGTTTTGCGTGAGGAAATGACAGGTTTCCCTTGGGGCCGCGATAGGGCGCCAGTTGTTCCAACAGCTGTCCGGGACCGGTAACCGGCGGGTAGACGCCAATGTGCTTCTTGAGCGCCGCGAAATAGAAGAAGATGCGGCCCATGCGGAAGGCTGGCATTTGGTAGCCGACGCAGCGCTGCGCTCCGGGCACGCGGCGCTCGACCTCGGCCTGGATCTGCTCAAGCCTTTGCCGGACATCGGGCGGGGCCGATTTGAAATGATCCTCGTGGCTTGCCGCACTCATGCGTGTTTCGCCTGTTTCAAGGCGTAGAGGTCACGGAGGACTTGCGGGACGAGTTCCGGGAGATCCTCGGCGATCAGGCCGGGGCCGAAGCGGTTGGCGCATTCGCCGTGGATCCAGACAGCTGCGCAGGCGGCCTCGAAGCCGGGCATTCGTTGTGCGAGAAGCCCGGTGATGAGGCCGGCGAGGACGTCGCCGGAACCTGCCGTTGCGAGCCAGGGCGGGGCGCTGGTGTTGATGGCAGCTTGCCCGTCCGGGTTCGCGATGACGGTGTCGGGGCCCTTGAGAACGACAATCGCGCCACTTCGTTTTGAGGCGGATCGGGCGCGCTCCAGCTTGGAACCGGCAAGGTCCGGGAAGAGGCGCTTGCTTTCGCCTTCGTGAGGTGTGAGGACGACGGGACGATCCGGCGTGGTCCCGACGGCCTTCGCCAAGTCCACGGCGCAATCGGAAAATGCGGTCAGCGCGTCGGCATCGAGCACGCAAGCGGCTTCTGAATGAAGTGCTATCTGGACCATTTCGCGAGTTGCGGTTCCGCCTCCGCACCCCGGCCCGACAACGACAGCATTGCGCCGCTTGTCGGCAAGGATCGCATCAAGGCCGCGTGGAACTTCAAATGGCTCCAGCATCACCGCGGTCAGGTGCGCGGCGTTCTCGGCGAGGGCATCAGGTGGGGACGCAACCGTGACGAGGCCTGCGCCAATCCTCAGTGCGGCGCGCGCAGCGAGGCGGGCTGCTCCGGTGCGGTGTGCCGGGCCCGATACGACGACGGCATGGCCGCGCGTGTACTTGTGCGAATGGTGCGCCGGGATACGGAAGGCTTCCAGCCAGGCGCGAGGCTCGTTACAGAGTGTCGTGAGTGTGCTTCGATTTTCGCCGGCAATTCTTGCAAGAACGTCAACGGGAATACCGATGTCCGACAGCACGACGTGTCCGCAAAGTTTACGACCAGGGTACAGCACATGCCCTGGCTTGAGCCGGAAGAACGTGACGGTTCTGTCCGCGTGAATGACATGTTCGCCGATCGCTTCGCCGGTGGTGCCATTGAGGCCGCTGGGGACATCGACGGCCAGAATCTCTGCGGAACTTTTTCTAGCTTTGTTGCAAAGGTCGACGATGGTTGCTGCCTCGCCATCCAACGCGCGTGTCAAGCCTGCGCCGAACAGCGCGTCGATGATGAGTTGGCAGCCGTTGAATTCGCGAGGCGCCTCGCTCAACGGCAGGACTTCCCACATTGCCACCCACCGCTTCGCCATCTCGGCGGCGTCACCTTTGAGCCTTTCGACCTCGCCGTTGAGGTAGACCGCGACGTCGTAGCCGCGCTGCTTCAGGCGCCGCGCAGCAACAAAGCCGTCGCCGCCGTTATTGCCGGGCCCGCAGAGAATGATGATGCGGGCGCCGGCATCGACCATCTTTTCGGCTTCGTCGGCGACGGCGCGGCCGGCATTTTCCATCAGTGTCAGGCTCGGCAAGCCAAGTTCCACGGCGCGGCGGTCGGCTTCTGCCATCTCATCATTGGTCAGGATTTCGAGAGGCATCTCCTTCAACGGTCACGCTCCTTGCAAACGGTCAGGGGATGGTTTGATCCAGATAAGAGCCTTAGTGTAGCGCACCTAACGTTTGGTCCCCGCTTGCGGCTTGGCTCGATGCCAAACGTTTGGTGCAAAAGCTACACGAGAATCATAGTTTTGCTCGTGTTCCTTATGGCTCCGACACTTGGTCGATGGCGTGCTGCAAGGGGAACCAAGTGTCGGGGCCGGAACACGAGCCTCAGTGAAAGTGCGATGCTGAATTTTGGGCTGATACTCGACGCCGTTACGCCTATGGGTTAGGCATTGTGCCTAAAATATAGGCGAAGGTTGAGTGGTCGGTCCTCGCCGTGATCTGCTCTAAAGTGCCAAGCCTCTAGAATTGCTGATTTTAATTTCTCGTTCACCAATTGGCACACGGCATGCTAACCAACGCGCGTCTGCCGGGTCGGGCTATTTGAAACGACCGGCCGGCCTATGGAGGTCCTAGGGAAACATGAAAAAGATCGAAGCCATCATCAAACCTTTCAAGCTCGACGAAGTGAAGGAAGCGCTGCAGGACATCGGACTGCAGGGCATCACCGTGATCGAGGCGAAGGGATTTGGACGGCAGAAGGGCCATACCGAACTCTACCGCGGTGCCGAATATGTCGTGGACTTCCTGCCCAAGGTGAAAATCGAAGTGGTTCTTGCCGATGACATGCTCGACAAAGCGGTCGAAGCAATCCAAACAGCCGCCAAGACCGGACGGATTGGCGATGGCAAAATCTTTATCTCGACGATTGAAGAGGCCATCCGGATCCGAACCGGCGAAACCGGGGCGGAAGCTATCTAGGCCGATTTCGCGGGTTTTCCTGCAGACCCACTAAAACGTCTGCACACGGACCCGCGCAAACCTCCACCACCCTCATCCTTAAAACTCGCTCGCAATACGGGGAGACCTCATGAAAACCGCCAGCGATGTCGTCCAGCTGATCAAGGACAAAGACGTCAAATTCGTCGACTTCCGTTTTACCGATACGCGCGGCAAGATGCAGCACGTCACTGCCGACTCCTCCTGCATCGATGAAGAGATGCTCAATGAGGGTTACGCTTTCGACGGCTCTTCGATCGCCGGCTGGAAAGGCATCGAAGCCTCCGACATGCTGCTGATGGCCGAGCCCAGCTCCGCCCACATCGATCCGTTCTTCGCGCAGACGACGCTCGCCATCTTCTGCGACGTGCGCGAGCCCACGACCGGACAGGCCTACGAACGCGACCCGCGCTCGATCGTGAAGAAAGCGGAAGCCTACCTGAAATCGACAGGTATCGGCGACGCTGTGTTCTTCGGTCCGGAAGCCGAGTTCTTCATGTTCGACGACGTGCGCTTCTCGGCGGAACCCTACAACACCGGTTTCCGCGTCGACTCGACCGAACTGCCGACCAACTCGGGCACCGAGTACGAGATGGGCAACCTCGGCCACCGTCCGCGCACCAAGGGCGGCTACTTCCCCGTGCCGCCGATCGACAGCGCCCAGGACATCCGCTCCGAAATGCTCGCCGTCATGGGCGAGATGGGCGTTGCTGTCGAAAAGCACCACCACGAAGTGGCGTCCGCCCAGCACGAACTCGGCATCAAGTTCGCCGACATCGTGACGATCGCCGACCACCTGCAGATCTATAAGTACGCGATCCACAACGTCGCCCAGGCCTACGGCAAGACCGTCACGTTCATGCCGAAGCCGGTGTTCGGCGACAACGGCTCGGGCATGCACGTCCACCAGTCGATCTGGAAGGGCGGCCAGCCGATGTTCGCCGGCGACAAATACGCCGACCTTTCGGACGCCTGCCTGTACTACATCGGCGGCATCCTCAAGCACGCCAAGTCGATCAACGCCTTCACCAACGCTTCGACAAACTCGTACAAGCGTCTGGTGCCCGGCTACGAAGCGCCGGTGCTGCTCGCCTATTCGGCGCGCAACCGTTCGGCCTCCTGCCGTATCCCCTACACCACCAGCCCGAAGGCCAAGCGCGTCGAAGTCCGCTTCCCGGACCCGACAGCAAACCCCTACCTTGCATTCGCGTGCATGCTGATGGCGGGCCTCGACGGCATCAACAACAAGATCCACCCCGGCGATCCGATGGACAAGAACCTCTACGACCTGCCGCCAGCAGAACTCGCAGAGATCCCGACGGTTGCAGGGTCGTTACGCGAAGCTCTCGACTGCCTCGACAAGGATCGCGACTACCTCAAGGTCGGCGGCGTCTTCACCGACGACATGATCGACGCCTATATCGAGCTGAAGATGGAAGAAAACATGCGGTATGAAATGACGCCGCACCCAATCGAGTACGACATGTACTACTCGGTCTAAGATGGCCGAGCAGGGCACTATCTGGAGAGGCGGTCGGCGGTCAGCCAGCCGCCTCTCTTTTTGCTTGGCGCTTCTTTAGTGCCGACCGCGTTGCTTGTTCGTCCACACTTCCTAAAGTCGTGTGGAGCGGTGCTCCTTGGTCATCCACACTTCCTAAAGTCGTGTGGAGCGGTGCTCCTTGGTCGTCCACACTTCCTAAAGTCGTGTGGAGCGGTGCTCCTTGGTCGTCCACACTTCCTAAAGTCGTGTGGAGCGGCGCTCCTTGGTCGTCCACACTTCCTTTGCTCAACACTCATTACAGTTCCCAACATTCGGCAAGCCGATGTTGGTGCGCAAGCTTGTGTTGACGAATAATGCGCCGCCTGTCGGAGCGGCCTGCGCTGAAAGCGCAGAATAGCCGCGCGAGACATAAGAGTCGCGTTACTCAACCCGCTCGCCCTTATCGACGCCCCAGAGTTTTTCCTGGGCGATGTAGCCGCGGAAGTCGCCAACGGAGACATTGCACCAGGAGCCGTCACATTCGTGGACGTCGGCGATGACGCCGGCCTCGACGAGGGCAACCGGGCGGCTGCCGGCGCGGCGGCCTTCGGTCAGGGGTTCCTGGCGGCGCGGCTGGCCTTCCTTGACTTCCCAGGGCAGAACCTGGGCTGTCCGCCGGGCCGACAACAATGTGCGGATGACCCAGCCCGTGGTGCCTTCGGCATCCACGACCTCGCGCCAGGCCTCGAATTCACGGGTGATCTTGACCGGCAGGCCGGCGCGGCGGAACACCCAGGCGACGGGATAGTCGGTGCCGGGACCCTTGCGCATATTGACCTCGCTCGCTTTCAGGCTGGCGTAGCGTGGCGCTGCCTGTGGCTGTGCCGGAGCCTGTGTCTGCGCCTGTGCCTGCGCCGAAAAGGGCAGAACGCCGCAGGCAACAACCGCCGCCAGGGCCAGAATGCCACAAAAATTACAAACACGACGCGCCATTACGGCCCATTCCGACATCGCATTCCCTCTCCGACCTCATTCACTCGACTAATCTTGAACCGAGTGCTTTGTCATAGGTGTGACCATCTGATAGAGATCACGGGGCCGCGCCCAGCGCGCACCCCGTTCAGAACAAACAAGACCCAAAAACACTCCCGGAACACCATGCCGAACAGCCCGAAGAAACCCATCGTCATCGTTACGCGCAAGCTGCCTGATGTCGTCGAGACCCGCATGCGCGAGCTGTTCGACGCCCGCCTCAACGTCGACGACAGGCCGATGACGAACGCGGAACTGGTCGCAGCAGTCAAAACCGCCGACGTGCTGGTGCCGACGGTGACCGACCGGATCGACCGGGCACTCATCTCGCAGGCCGGCGAACAGTTGCGACTTATCGCCAATTTCGGTACCGGCGTCGACAATATCGATCTCGACACGGCCAGCAACCGCGGCATCATCGTTACCAACACGCCCGGCGTCCTCACCGAAGATACCGCCGACATGACGATGGCACTTATCCTCGCGGTGCCACGCCGTCTGGCGGAAGCCACCCTCTACATGAAGAACCCGGATACCGAATGGGCCGGATGGTCGCCGACGTGGATGCTCGGCCACCGCATCTACGGCAAGCGTCTCGGCATCATCGGCATGGGACGCATCGGGCAGGCGGTGGCGCGGCGCGCGAAGGCGTTCGGGTTGCAGATCCATTATCACAACAGGCGGCGGCTGCCGGAGGCAGTGGAGCAGGAATTCGAGGCGACCTACTGGGACAGCCTCGACCAGATGCTGGCGCGGATGGATATCGTCTCCGTCAACTGCCCGCATACGCCGGCGACCTATCACCTGTTGTCGGCGCGGCGGCTGCGGCTGTTGAAGCCGGACGCCTATATCGTCAACACGGCGCGCGGCGAGGTCATCGACGAGAACGAACTGGCACGCCTGATCGAACACAATTCGATTGCTGGTGCGGGGCTCGACGTGTTCGAGCACGAACCCGCCGTCAATCCCAAGCTGCTGCAATCGGATCGCGTGGTGGCGCTGCCGCACCTCGGATCGGCGACCATCGAGGGGCGCGTCGACATGGGCGAAAAGGTCATCATCAACATCAAGACCTTCGTCGACGGGCACAACCCGCCGGACCGCGTGCACTCGGCGATGTTCTGAGCCGGCAGGCAGGAAGAAGCCGTCTGAATGTTCCAGCCGGAACCTCAACCTCGATTGATAGGGGATGCGCCCTGCTGAATGCGTCAAATAGCGGCTTGCGCACGATTATTCGTAGCGTCGGTGACGCCCACAATTAATTCCCTGGCAACAACTTTCAGCTGGCCGCCGCGCTTAATTCAATTCCAATCTTTCAGTGACAGGATATTTTCAAGAGGATTTGTCCGCAATCTGCTGATTGCCGGGACGATAGGGGCATTTGATGGGGCCGGTGGTGAACGCTGCTTCGCTTGGCGGAAGCGAAGGCGAATCTCAATCTCATGATGCAGGTGGCGTCATGGACCGACGAGTTACGCCGTCCGTCGAAGCAAAGCAGCGCTTTGTCGTCCTGGATTTCCTGCGGTTCCTGATGGCGATTTGCGTCGTCGCATTCCACTATGAAATTTTCATCCGTCCCGGTGTCCCGCCGGAATCGCGCGTGTTCGGCGGGTTCGATGCAGCGGTCGACTTCTTTTTCATCCTGAGCGGGTTCGTTATTTGTCACTCCTATGGGGACGCTGATTGGACCGCTGGCAAATTCACCGATTATATCCGCAAAAGAATCGCCCGGATTTATCCGTTGCATATTGTGACGCTGATGGCTTTCGTTTGCGCCTACGGCCTGGTGGCAAGCTTTGGCGTATCGACTGGCGATGGCGAACGGTATAACGCCTCGCACATCCCGGCCCAACTCTTCCTGGTCCACGCTTGGGGCGTCTCGGACAGGCTGTCGTTCAACCACGTTTCGTGGTCGATCAGCGCGGAGTTATTTCTCTATCTTGTATTCCCGCTGCTTGCGCTGGCGGTAAGGCGGATCGGAATCCTGCCGGCGGTGCTTGCAATAATCTGCTGCTGTTTTGTCCTGCAGCTTGCGACGCATGGCTTGCTTGTTACGCATTGGCTGTACCGGACCTACGACTTCGGAATCCTGCGGGCCTTGCCGAGCTTTGCTGCCGGTATCGTGCTCTGGCATGTGTGGGCGCAACGTTCTGCGGACTTCAATATGCCGTGGCGTTGGCCGATCATCGCGCTGGCGCTGTGCGTCTTGCTGATGGCGGCTCAGCCACCGCGCGAAATCATTATCGGAGCCTTTGCGGTCGCCATACTGCTGACTGCACTGGCGGAGACGCGTGGCGGCGTTGGTCCGCGCTTCGGGTTGGTCATGAAGAGCCTGGGCGATGCCTCCTATGGGCTATACATGCTGCATACCCTGGTTGGACTTTTCATATTCAAGGCCGCGATGCCGAAAATCGAATGGCTCGGCGAGAACCAACTGGCCGCCGCGCTGTTGGCGTTCGTTCTATCGCTCATGGCAGCATTACTTTCCTATCGGCTTTTCGAAGTTCCGGCGCGGCGCTGGATCAATTCATTGCCCTTGCCGAGGCTGCCGACGCGTCGCCGAACGATGCTGCCGGGTCTGCCAAGTTGATGGGGACGCCACTGCCGGGCGGTGATTGCAGACCTTGGGCCTGACGGAACGCTCGCTTTCCCACAGTTATCCCGCCTCACGCACTAGACGCGCACATCCGTGCCGATTCGGCGCAATTTGCGCAGTCCAAACGGACGCGCGAATCAGACATGCTCTCATTGTTGTTGGTCGTCGGCTTCGGATGCCCACCGCCTTGATGGTAGCCCACACTTCCCAGGGTCGTGTGGAGCGGCGGCATCCGCCGAAGTGTATGCCGGTACAATATCGAGTGAGCAGTGGATGGACGCGAAATTGCGCTTCAATATCGTTGCGATCGTTCTTTCCTGCGTGGTCTGCGCCGGGACAACGCTGGCGCTCGTCTCAATCGATACGCGGCCCGGTCCAACCGCCACTGTCGTCCGTCAAGCCGAAGAGCTCCGCCCAACGCTGGTGGCTCTACCGGAACCTGTCGTGGTTCCGCGGCCGCAGGCCGTCATCAGGCCATCGCGATTCTCGTTCTTCGATAACGACGTTGGCGAACTCAATCTGCCGGAAGAAGCGCTTGCGGCGGCTGCCACCGCGGAGTCCTGGTCGGTCGAGGTCAAGGAACAACCTGTCACCGCGCCCAAGCGAAAAACTTCGGCAGCAAAGTCGCCCACCAAACGATCAAGAAAATCGACGAAGAAGCGCTATTCGCTGGAAGAAAGGCTGGCGGAAATTTCGCCAGCCGCCAGGGGCCGGCTGGCCGCGCGGTTCGCCAAGGCCAAAGCAGCATGGCCGCCTGCCGAAGTCGCCTACGTTGCCATCAAGGATCAGAGGGCGCTGGAAGTCTATGCGCGCGTCGAGAACGGCGAGTGGATTTTCGTGCACAGCTACAAGGTGCTGGCCGCCAGCGGCAGGACCGGTCCGAAACTCCTGCGCGGCGACAAGCAGGTGCCGGAGGGCGTCTACAGCATCTCATACCTGAACCCGAACAGCGCTTTCCACGTTTCCATGCGCGTCAACTACCCGAATGCCTTCGACCGCAGCAAGGCAAAGATGGACGGGCGCAAGGACCTCGGCGGCGATATCATGATCCACGGCAAGAATGCCTCAGCGGGCTGCCTTGCCATGGGCGACCCGGCCGCCGAAGAGCTGTTCGTGCTGGCAGCCGAAGTGGACCGGAAGAACGTCAAGGTGGTCATCGCGCCGACGGACTTCCGCAAGCCGCAGAAAGTCTCCTTCACCAACGGCCCGTCGTGGACGCCGGAACTTTATTCCGAGATTGCCAGTGCGATGTCGGAATTCAAGCGACCGCCTGAGGCAAGCCTGCTGACGCTTCTCGGCTTTTGATGCGGCACACGGCTTCCCCGCTCGATGCCCCCGTGACACAATTCAAATCAGTTTCCCGTTACATGTTCCTTCTGGAACAATACCGGCGATGTCAATTCGCTATCAGCCCGGACTGATGACCTAGTGCTCCGACTCTGACATATGGTTTTCTGCCGGGAACCTGAATGTCAGCCCGGAACACTCAGCCC
>JAHJSN010000166.1 GCA_018830445.1 Alphaproteobacteria bacterium
GCTCCGACTCTGACATATGGTTCCCTGCCGGGAACCTGAATGTCAGCCCGGAACACTAGGCAACCTGCTGATTGTGTTCTGGATTCACAAACATTTGACGACCTCCACCCGGGAATCAAATGTTTGATCCAGAACACTAGCATACGCAAGGCCCTTGAGACATGGGACTTCATGTCAGACAATCGGGTGGAGCATTGCTTAAGCAATAATGAAAGGTAATGCGTCTCGTGGCTTCCCGTGACGACATTATGATTGAGATAACGCCGCAGGTCCTTCTCAAGGCCTATAGTTGCGGCATCTTTCCTATGGCCGAAAGCGCCAGAGATCCCGCCCTATATTGGATCGAGCCACAGCACCGGGGTATTCTGCCGCTCGATCGCGTGCACGTGCCGCGCCGCTTGAAACGCACGATCAAGTCGACGGCGTTCGATGTGCGGGTCGATACGGACTTTGACGGCGTGATCGAGGGGTGCGCCGCCTCACGGCCGGGGCGCCGTTCGACGTGGATCAACAGCCGGATACGGCTTCTATATCGCGATCTGTTCGAACTCGGGCATTGCCATACGATCGAAGTGTGGGACGCGGATCGGATGGTCGGCGGACTCTACGGGGTCGCGCTGGGTGGCGCATTCTTCGGCGAAAGCATGTTTTCGCTTGAACGCGACGTTTCCAAGATCGCGTTGGTGCATCTTGCCGGGCGACTCATCGCAGGGGGGTTCGTGCTCCTCGATACGCAGTTCGTGACCGATCATCTGCGGCAGTTCGGAACGATCGAAGTCGGGCGCGGGGAATTCCAGATTCGGCTCGAAGAAGCTCTCAAGGTTCCTGCTGATTTTCACCAGATGCCGGACGATGCAGGGCCGGCAGAGATCCTGGCCCAGATCGAAAACCTCAATCGGGAAGACTGATCGTCCAGCGGGGAAGCGCGGACGTGGCGCGGGCTTCCGGCGGGAACGGCCCGAAATTCGCGGTGAAGGATATTCGCAAAGAGTCACCTAGGGAACAGCATGGTCGGGACCGGCCGGCTAGGTTGACTGTGTTGCCGGGTTAGACCCCCCTGCTCCTGCAAACGAGAACGGTTCTGGTTGTCAGGGCTTCCTAACGTTTTGTTGGACAGTAACTTCGGCAGCAGAAGTTCAGTGTGGCGTCCGGGTTCATCCCCCGTCCTTCCCATCCGGCTGCTTCTCCCTGGCATCCGGCTTCCGGACGTCCCCACGATCCCCCGGTGCTCAGTGCCGGGGGATTTTTCATTTCGCTGGACCTAAGCTGCAGTTCCGCTTTCGCGATCCGCAAAACAAGAAAGGCGCCGCCGGTGTGGCAGCGCCTTGATGGTGTGTTTGCCGTGGCTGGCTCTTAAGCGTCGCCAAGCAGCTTGCGTTGCCACCAGCCGCGCCGGGTTGGCTTTTCGGGGGCTTGTTCGAGCGTGCCGTCACCTGCCGTCGTGCCGTCGGCCGAGTCCGGACGATCGGGCGAAACCGTAATCCGGGCGACGCGCGGTTCGCTTGCAACCGGTTCGCCGCGCGGCCTGCGAGGCGGTTCGGGCTGGGTGTCCGCCGCGTCGGTGTCGTTGCTGGTTTCTACGACCGGTTCGGTTGCTATCGAGAACGCGGCCGAGGTTTCGTCTGCCGGGGACTCGTCGAGGATGGCTGCTGGAAGGTCTTTCTGGTCAGACCGCCGAGGTTCCGGTTCCGAAGTTCCGCCCTCGATCGGTGTGGCCAGCGGTGTGCCGGCGGCCGGTGTTAATGTGCCGCCGATGGTATCGGGTTCGTCGTCGTTGGCGGCGCGAGGCTCATCGTCGTCGCGATGAGACGACCGGCCCTCGTGCGCCGAGACCGCACTGTCATGTTCGCGGTCGTCAACACCGTCGTCGTCGCTATCGGCGTCGGCTTCGATATCGTTATCGCCATCGCCATCGCCATCGCTGGAGTCTGCTTCGGCGTCACGGTTACGACCCCGGTTGCGGCGGCCGCCGCGGCGTCCGCGACGGCGGCGGCGACCGGATTTGTCGTCGCCTGCCTCATCGTCGCTGCGGCCTTCGGCGGCGTGTTCGTCGCCTTCGTCGCCTTCGTCGTCTTCATCGGGTTCGCTCGGGCCGGCCGCATCGGCGTGCTCAGCGGCCTCAGAAGCTTCGCGCGGGCCGTTGTCATCCGAACGGCGGCCGCCGCGGCGGCGGCGGCGGCGGCGGCGACTGCGGTCTTCGCCTTCACCCTCTTCATTGCGGCGCGGCTGGTCGGCCGCGGCGGTTGCGGTTTCGGTATCTTCTTCGGTTTCGACGTCGTCATCGCCATCAAAACCCCAATCGACGCTGACCGCGTCCGGCTTGGCAGCAACGGCTCGCGCGACCGGGGCGACGGCCTCGCCCTTCTCGATGGTGAAGTTGGCGCCGGCCATTTTCGGAGATGACTGGATGACGACGGGCATGCCGAGGCGCGTCTCCATGGCAATCACGAAGTCACGCTTGTTGTTGAGAATATACAGCGCGACTTCGGCGGTTGTGCTGGCAATGAGCGAGGTGCGCGCACCGGCCATAACGGCGTCTTCCAGGCCGCGAAGAACGCCAAGGGCTACGGATTCGACAGAGCGGATGATGCCGGTGCCCTGACAGTGGGCGCACTGCGTCGTCGAGCCCTCAAGGACGCCTGTCCGCAGGCGCTGGCGTGACATTTCAAGTAGGCCGAACGGGCTGATGCGTCCGATCTGGATGCGTGCGCGATCATCTTTCAGGGCTTCGCGAATGCGCCGCTCGACATTGCGGTTGTTGCGGCGTTCCTCCATGTCGATGTAGTCGATGACGATGAGGCCGGCGAGGTCGCGCAGCTTGAGTTGGCGGGCGATCTCGTCGGAGGCTTCGAGATTGGTGTTGAGTGCGGTTTCCTCGATGGAGAACTCGCGCGTGGAACGGCCCGAGTTGACGTCGATGGCGACCAGGGCTTCGGTCTGGTTGATCACCAGATAACCGCCCGAAGGCAAATGCACGTACGGCGAGAACATGGCGTTGAGCTGACGCTCGATGCCGTGGCGGGTGAACAGCGGTTCGGGGTCGTCGTACTTGATGACGTTCTTGGCATGGCTCGGCATGAGCATGCGCATGAAGTTCTTGGCGCCCTGATAGGCTTCGTCGCCGGCGACAACGACCTGCTCGACGTCCTTGTTATAGAGATCGCGGATGGAGCGCTTGATGAGATCGCCTTCCTCGTAGACGAGGGCTGGGGCGGTCGACTGCAGGGTCAGTTCTCGGACGCTTTCCCAAAGGCGCAGGAGGTATTCGAAGTCGCGGCGAATTTCCTGCTTGGTGCGGGCGGCGCCGGCGGTGCGGATGATGAGGCCCATGCCTTCGGGCACGTCAAGTTCGTTGGCAATGGCCTTGAGGCGCTTGCGGTCCTGCGGATTGGTGATCTTGCGCGATATGCCACCGCCGCGTGCCGTGTTCGGCATCAGAACAGTATAGCGGCCAGCAAGCGACAGGTAGGTCGTCAGCGCGGCGCCCTTGTTGCCGCGCTCTTCCTTGACGACCTGGATCAGCAACACCTGGCGGCGCTTGACGACTTCCTGGATCTTGTAGCTGCGGCGAGAGCGGCGCGGGCGTGAGGGCAGTTCCTCCAGTGCGTCCTCGTTGCCGACCTGGTCGACGCCGTCGGAGTCTTCGCCGGAGGGTTCGGCGCTGCCGGGACGTCCGCGGCGGGAGCGGCCACCGCGACGGCGGCGTCCGGAAGCCGGGCGTCCACGTCGCCCGCGCGGGCGACCGTCACCTGACTCACTTTCGGAATCGGTTTCGCCTTCGTCGGCGCTATCAGCGGGCTGTTCCGCATCGGTCTCCAACGGGGAATAATAGTCCGGCTGTCCGCTTGGCTCTAGCGCGGCGGACTGGGCGTTTTCGTCAGGTCGCTGCGCTGTTGGTTCGGTTTCTGCGTGCGCAGGGGGATGATCATCGGCGGTATCGGTGGACGCGTTCTCGCTCACCGCGGCGGGTGCCGTTTCGGTCAGCCTTGCATCGCGCGGCATTGCTTCGCTCAGGACGGTTGAGCGGGCGTCGGCGGCGGTCGGCTGGTTTTCCGGGGCGTTATCGCCTTCAACGGCGTTCGGCTCGAATGAGGCGACCTCTGCGGCTTCGCTGGAGGTTTCGTCCAGGTTTGTTGCCTGTGGAACGGTGTCCTTATGGGCGGCAACGCGCTGCGAGCCGGCATCGCTTTGCGCAGTGACGTCATCGTCATCTTCGAGGTCATCGTCGTCGTCGTCGGAACCGGCGTGGACGTCGTAGGGACCGTCGTCGACTTCGTCGCCGTCGTCCTCATCATCGTCCTCGTCCTCGTCGTCTTCCTCATCAACGTCCTCGGCGGTCTCGTGTTCAGCGACCGCGAGATCGATCTCCTCCTCTTCCTCGGCTTCGGCAGCAGCCTCCTCTTCCAGGAGGGCGAGCCGGTCGGCCATCGGAATCTGGTAGTAATCGGGGTGCACCTCGTTGAAGGCGAGGAAGCCGTGGCGGTTGCCGCCGTAGTCGATGAAGGCCGCCTGCAACGCGGGTTCGACCCGGGTCACCTTGGCCAGATAGATATTTCCACGGAGCTGTTTACGGGCGGCTGATTCGTAGTCGAACTCCTCTACCCGGCCTGCGCGCAATACCACGACCCGGGTTTCCTCCGGGTGCGCAGCATCGATAAGCATTTTATTTTCTGACATCGATGGTCCTCAGCGCGCCATAGCCTGGAGGCAGGGCCAGCCGGAAAGCCTGCGGCGGCCGTGCGCTGCGGCAAGGCGCGCGCTCTAGCGATTATGTTATTGAAGGTGGTTGTGGCGGTAGCGGCGCTCGTCAGCGTCTGTTGGCGCGATGCTGGGCGCCGAAGGCCGATCGCTCGAGGCGATGGCCGGACAGTGCTTTGAAACGAGCGAGCATTCTGCATCAGCTTTTGCTTTCACGTGCGGCGGAAGTGGCGCGAAACATCCGCGCCTTCCAGCCTTTCTCATGCCTTTCTACGAAAGGCGCGGGCCGTCATGTCCGAAGAAATTCCCGCGAACTTCTGGTCAATCGCGTGGCGGCAGGAGAGGTCAACTGCCTCTTTCCTGGCTTCGGCGAACTCCAGACTACCGTTCATCCAGCGTTAGACACGACTGTAATGCACGGTCAGTCGACAAGGTACGTCAGCAACGGTTACCGACCGCGGAGAACAGTGTTGCGGCGGCCCCTGTCAAAACAATGACGCGTTCTAGCGGGCTTTTTTCTGTTTTCGGATTTCCAGCATTCGCCGGACCTCCGGACACATCGACATATCCAGCCACTTTTTTGTTTAAGTGCTTGGAGGCAGTCATGCAAGCGTCACGGTTGATGAGATCGGTCCGGGAAGCCGAGCTTGACTCACCGATCATCCAGGCTTGGCATTAACAAATGGTTAATGTCCGCGCGGGACTGGTACACACCTGCGACAAAAGAGTGGTAGCAAGCTGGATATCGAGAGGATTCGCGCGAAGATTCTCGTTCCAGGTAAGTTTCGGCGGCTAAAGCGCGAGGAATTAGGGGTTGTGAAAGGCTCTGGGGGCTGGTTTGGGCGGCGTTTCTAACAGATTTGTGGCATTAATCGGGTTTTTTGTCCTGTTGGCGGTATCGGCGCTGGCCGCCCCGGTGCGCGCCCAACCCGCCGCGGTGGCGACAGATTCGTCAATCGCCGGGGACAAAGAGCGAACCGATTTCACAATGACTTTATCCACCGGGGTCGCGGTGGAGGTGTTCACGCTGGCCAACCCGTATCGTGTCATCCTCGATATGCCCGACGTCTCATTCGAACTGCCCAAAACGTCAGGACAATCCGGCAAGGGGCTGATCAGCGCCTACCGCTACGGGCTATTTGCCGCCCGCAAGGCGCGTGTGGTTATTGACACAGTGTTACCGGTCAGCATCGATAGGGCCGTGATGACGCCGGAAAGCGGGGGAGCGGTAAAGCTCCAGTTGTCGCTCGTCGCTATCGATGCGGGGAAATTCGGCGCGGGTACGGGTGCGAGCCGCACCTCGAAGAGGCCAACGCTTTCGGCCAGGAAGGCGGCTGAGAGCCCGCCTGGAAAGTATGAAAATGGCCGGGATCGAAGGAGGCCCGTGGTGGTGATCGATCCAGGCCATGGCGGTGTCGACCCGGGAACGCTTGGGCCGAGCAATGTCTATGAGAAGGACGTCGTGCTGGCGGTTGCAAAGGAACTTCTGGAGGAACTCAACAAGCTCGATCGTTTCGATGTTGCCATGACGCGTACGGAGGATGTGTTCGTGTCGCTCGATGACCGGCTCGAATTCTCAAGTACACGGACGGCGGACTTGTTCCTGTCGCTGCATGCCGATGCAATCGCCGACAAGCGCTATGTCGCCCAGACGCGGGGGGCGACCGTCTACACGCTGTCAGACCGGGCGTCGGATGAAGCCGCGCGGCGGATGGCGGAGAAGGAAAACAGCGCCGATGCGATCGCCGGACTGGCGAGCTTCACGGATGAGGCGGAGGGGGGCGTTCGCGATATCCTGATCGATCTGGTCAAGCGCGAGACGGCCAATTTTTCCATGGCATTGTCGAATTCGCTGGTCGGGCGCTTGAAGGAGAGCGCGCGGCTGTCGAGCAAGCCGCAGCGCTCGGCGGCCTTCAAGGTGTTGCGCCAGACGGGAACACCTTCGGTGCTGGTCGAGCTTGGCTATCTCAGCAACAAGGAAGATGAAAAACGGCTGACTTCGCCGGACTGGCGGCGGAAAGTCGCCAAATCGATCGCCGCCGCAGTCGGTATCTATTTCGACCGGCGGACGGCGCTGGCACGATAAATGCTGTTCGGCTGAATGCCTTATGGTTATAGTTCGTGGGCGGATCGGTCGAGGAGGTCCGGGTTGCTGGCATTTTCGGCTTCAAAGGTGGGAATGTGCGGAACTGTACGGAAAACGACTGTTGCAAGCAGACACCGCAGCCGCAAGATTGGCCAAGAAAATCAGTCGCATTAACCAAAGCTCCCGAAACGATTGTTATTTCAGGAGCTGAACGCCGTGACGACGTGATGCCACATTGCCGGCTAAGTTAACACAAGGCATGCCGGCACATGTTGCAGCGCAGCGAAACTTGCCGCCACTACGATCCATGAGACCCGTTAATCGGGCCGAGGGCTGATGAGAGCGCCGATCATTCCACCACCGATGCCACAGAAGAAGGTCAAGAAGCGCCGACAGCGCAGCTTGCTCTTGAGCCTGCTTGGATTCGGATTCGCAGCTTTCGTGGTGGTGTTCGTCGTCGGATCGGCGGTCGTTGGTTACATGCTGATGCGGGCATCGGAGGATTTGCCCGACTACGCGAAGCTTGCAGAATACCAGCCGCCGGTGATGACGCGCATCCATGCCAACGATGGTTCGCTGATTTCGGAATTCGCGCGCGAGAGAAGGATCTTCGTGCCCATCAATACGGTTCCGAAGACTGTCATCGCTGCCTTCCTGTCGGCGGAGGACAGCCGGTTCTACGAACATGGCGGCATAGATTTCCAGGGTATCGCGCGTGCGGTCTTCAAGATCGTGGTCGACAAGGTGCAGGGGCGCGGCGCGCGCGTGCAGGGCGCATCGACGATTACACAGCAGGTCGCGAAGAACTTCCTGCTGACGAGCGACCGCACGCTCGACCGCAAGCTCAAGGAGGCGATCCTTGCGATTCGTATCGAGCGCACCTTTTCGAAGGATAAGATCCTCGAACTCTATCTCAACGAAATCTACCTGGGGATCGGCTCGTATGGGGTGGCCGCCGCGGGCCTCAACTACTTCGACAAGGAACTCAAGGATCTGACGATCGAAGAGGCCGCGTATCTGGCGACACTGCCGAAGGCGCCGAACAACTATCACCCCATCAGGCATACCGAGCGGGCCGTTGTGCGGCGGAACTGGATCCTCGGGCAGATGTACGAGAACGGCTACATCACCAAGGAGCAGGCCGAGGCTGCGCGGGCAACACCGCTCAACGTCAATCTGCGCCGCTTCGGAGCGCAGACGTTCGCGGCGGATTTCTTCGCCGAGGAAGTCCGCCGTGCCTTGCTGGCGCAGTATGGCGAGGGTGAGCTTTACGGCGGCGGAATGTCGGTGAGGACGACGCTCGATCCCAAACTGCAGCGTTACGCGCGCAGGGCGCTGATCGACGGACTTGTCAAATTCGACAGGCGCAAGGGGTGGCGCGGGGCGATTGCCAAAATCGAAATCTCAGGCGACTGGGGCGTGCCGTTGTCGGAAGTGGAGGCTCCCGGCGATCTCCAGCCATGGCGGCTCGGCGTCGTGCTCAGCTCCACCGATCAGGAAGCCATCGTCGGTTTGAAGCCGCGCAACGGACCTGATGGCAAGCTCGAAGAAAAGCGCGAGGCGGTGCGCCTCGGACTGAAGCAGGTGGATTGGGCAAAACCTGTCGATGGCGGATCGAAGCCGACCAAGGTCAGCGACTTGCTGACTGCCGGCGATGTCGCCTTCGTGGCCCCTGACGATCCGCTCGATGCGACGGGTTCCTGGTCGCTCATGCAAATTCCCGAAGTCGGCGGCGGTATCGTGGCGATGGATCCGCATACGGGGCGGGTGCTGGCAAGCGTCGGCGGGTTCTCGTTCGATCTCAGCCAGTTCGACCGCGCCATCCAGGCCAAGCGGCAACCCGGTTCCGCCTTCAAGCCGTTCGTCTACACCGCGGCACTCGACAACGGCTACAAGCCGACCTCGATCGTTCTGGACGCGCCGATCGAAATCGAACAGGGTCCGGGCCAGGACGTATGGAAGCCGGAAAACTACAACAAGGACAAATCCTACGGTCCGACGACCTTGCGCATCGGCATCGAGAAATCGCGAAACCAGATGACGGTCAGGCTCGCGCAGGACATGGGAATGCCGCTCATCACGGAATATGCTAAGCGGTTCGGCATCTATGACGATCTGCTGCCGGTGCTCTCGATGTCGCTTGGAGCCGGGGAAACGACGCTGTTGCGCATGGCGACTGCCTACGCGATCCTTGCGAACGGCGGCAAGCGGGTCTACCCGACGCTGATCGACCGGATCCAGGATCGCTGGGGCAGGACGATCTGGCGTCACGACCAGCGGCCTTGCGAAGGCTGCAAGGCGGCGGAGTGGGCTGAGCAGAGCGAGCCAGAAATCCCTGACGACCGCAAGCAGATCGTCGATCCGCATTCGGCCTACCAGATGACATCCATCCTGACCGGGGTGGTGGAACGCGGCACCGCGCGCAGCCTGACCAAGCTCGGTATTCCGCTGGCCGGGAAGACCGGCACGACGAACGAGGAAAAGGATGCCTGGTTCATGGGTTATTCGCCCGATCTCGTGGTCGGCGTGTTCGTCGGGTACGATACCCCGAAGGCGATGGGCAAGGGCATGACCGGCGGCCAGGTCGCGGCTCCCATTTTCGGCGACTTCATGAAGTTGGCTCTTGAGGGCAAACCGATTACGCCGTTCCGGCAGCCGCCCGGCATCATGCTGGCGCGGGTCAACCTGAAGACCGGGCTCAGAGCGGAACCGGGCGACAAAAACGCGATCATGGAGGCCTTCAAGCCCTACGAAGAGCCGGACGATGCCTTCTCGATGGTCGGTGTGGGTGCCGACGAGGGCGAAGGCGCCTATTCGCCGGGAGCCGCTTCGGTCAGCAGCGCCGATCAGCGCCCGCAGCCACGCGGCTACGGCGGTGGCGGCGGTGGGCTCTGGTAGCCGCAATAAGCAGGTGCGGCTGCGGGTTTCTCAGGTTTTCCAGGTGCGACCAGTCATCATATCTAAGGCAAATTTCGACTGCGTTCGTTTACAAGTCGGGGCTTGGAAACTATATCCAGCCACTGATCAGTAAATTCGGGTTCAAACGGCTGCGATCGGCGCAAATGCACGCTGCTTCGGCGAGTTGTTATCGCAGGCCTTTCCCCTTCACATGCCAAGGAGCCGCGCATGCGCGCAGAGCCGCAAAAACACGTCGATTCGATCAAGGAGGCGATGGCCCTCCTGAGGAGGCATCTTTGACTGGGATACAGCCAAGGCACGTCTCGAAGAGTTGAACGCGCAAGCCGAGGACCCTCTTTTCTGGAGCGACCAGAAGAAGGCGCAGAAGGTCATGCGCGAACGTCAGTCGCTGGAACGGGCGATCAACTCCTACGAGAGCCTGGAACGCGATCTCGACGATTGCGTCACGCTCATCGAACTGGGCGAAACCGAAGGCGACAAGGCCAGCGTCACCGAAGGCGAGGAGCAGCTTGCCAAGCTTGAGGCGGACGCGCAGCGCCGCTCGGTGCAGGCGCTGCTGTCAGGCGAAGCCGACGGTAACGATGCCTATGTCGAAGTCCACGCAGGCGCCGGGGGAACCGAAAGCCAGGACTGGGCGCAGATGCTGGCGCGGATGTATACGCGCTGGGCCGAGAAGGCCGGTTACCGCGTCAATCTCATCGAAGAGAGCGCCGGCGAAGAAGCCGGTATCAAATCGGCGACGCTCGAAATCAAGGGCGAGGACGCCTACGGCTGGCTCAAGACCGAATCGGGCGTGCATCGACTGGTGCGGATTTCGCCCTACGATTCCAACGCGCGCCGGCACACGAGTTTTGCCTCGGTGTGGGTCTATCCGGTGGTCGACGACACCATCGAGATCGAGATCAACGAGAGCGAATGCCGCATCGATACCTACAGGGCGTCGGGTGCCGGCGGCCAGCACGTCAACACGACGGATTCGGCGGTGCGCATCACCCACGTTCCTACCGGGATTGCCGTTGCAAGCCAGCAGGAGCGATCGCAGATCAAGAACCGGGCGATTGCCTGGGCGATGCTGAAGTCGCGGCTTTATGAACTCGAACTCAAGAAGCGCGAGGAAAAAGCCAACGCCGAAGCCGCCAGCAAGACCGAGATCGGCTGGGGGCACCAGATCCGCTCCTACGTGCTGCAGCCCTACCAGATGGTCAAGGACTTGCGCACGGGTGCGCAAAGCACCGATCCGCAGGGCGTGCTCGACGGCGATATCGACCAGTTCATCGAGGCCGCGCTGGCGCAGCGGGTGACCGGGGCGACGGCGGAAGTCGAGGATGTGGAGTGATGTTAGGGGTTAGGTTCCAGGTTCCAGGTTCCAGGTTCCAGGGGTTAGGTTTCCGGGGTTAGGTTTTAGGGGTGAGGTTTTTGGGGATGGCGAGCGGGGTTCATCACGCCGGGACAGGTGTGTTGAGCATAGGTGCATTTAGAGCCTAGACTTGGGGCAGATGTATTTTTCGCCGCAACGCCCAGGTGAGCCCCATGACAGAGAACCCCGAATTCGATTTTTCGCTGCTGGCGCGCGACAATATTCCCGTCAGGCAGTTCGCGGCCGATGAGAAGATTTTTCTTGCAGGCGAGGCGGGTTCGTCGATGTTCATCGTCCGCTCGGGCAAGGTTGCGATCAAATCCGGCGGCATGATCCTGGAAAGCGTCGGTCCGGGTGGGCTTTTCGGAGAAATGGCGTTGATCGACGGCAGCCCAAGATCGGCCACGGCGGTGGCGACAGAAGATAGCGAAATCGCGGTGATCGAGCAGCCGGGACTTTTGGGTCTCATCCAGCAGAATCCAAAATTTGCGCTGACGGTGATGCAGCTGATGGCACGGCGCATCCGGCGCACCAACGAGAGCCTGTAATGCTTTAAAGCGTTTCTCGACGATGCGGCCGCCAATGTGCTAGCTGGCAAATTCCTTTTCACCGAGCATCCCGAGCGGCATGGCGCTGAGTGTCCCAAAAACCTATCACCTGATCGAAGCCCAAGGCTTTGCCGGCTACGAGCTTCTCGATTCCGGCGTCGGGCGCAAGCTCGAGCGGTTCGGCGACATCATCGTCAACCGGCCGGAAGCGCAGGCGCTGTGGCAGCGGCGGCTCTCCGATGAGCGCTGGGGACAAGCGCATGCCGTGTTCTCGGCAACTGGTGAGGACGAGGACAGGGGCAAGTGGCGCATCGACCGGCCGGTGCCTGAGAGTTGGCAAGTGGAAGTCGGCGGCATCACCATGGCGTGCCGGCTGCAGGGGCTTTGGCACCTTGGCCTGTTTCCCGAGCAGATGCCGCACTGGCAATGGATGCTGGAGCGGATCGCGGCGGCGAAGGCTGCCGGTATCGAACGTCCGCGCGTGTTGAACCTGTTCGGCTATACGGGTGCGGCTTCCCTGCTTGCTGCGGCGGCCGGGGCGGAGGTCGTGCACGTCGATGCGTCCAAGAAGGCAATCCAGTGGGCCCGCGACAACCAGGCGGCGTCAAAGCTCAATGCCGCGCCGATCCGCTGGATGCTGGATGATGCGCGCAAGTTCACCGCGCGCGAAGTGCGCCGCCGGCGCGACTACCACGTGCTGCTGATCGATCCGCCGAAATTCGGGCGCGGTCCGAAGAACGAAACGTGGGATCTGTTCGCGGACCTGCCGGGGCTGATGGAGGATTGCGCGGCTCTCATTTCCAGCCAGCAGGCGGCCATGGTGCTTACGGTCTATGCGATCCGGGCTTCCGGCTTGGCGTTTGCCGAGCTTGCCGCCGAGAAGCTGGCGAAAACTGGGGGCGCCATGGACGTTGGTGAACTGGCGATCCGCTCCAAGGATGGCAAGGCGATGGTGCCGACTTCGCTGTTCGTCAGGTGGGCAAGTCATGCGTGATGTGCGCCGCCAGCGCGGTCCGGGACAACAGACGGGGGGCGCCCAGGCGAAGGCGATCTCCAGCCTGCAAAACGATCGCATCAAGGCGATCCGCGCACTTGAGATGCGCAAGGTGCGGCGCGAAACGGGCCTGTTCGTTGCCGAGGGAGCTTCGGTTCTCATCAGCGCGCATGAAGCGGGCTGGCGGGCGGAAACGCTGGTCTGCGAACCAGGTGGCGCAGAGAGCCCTGTCGTGCGGGCGCTCATTGATAAAGCGGTGAGCGAGGGCGTCGAGGTCCTTGAAGTCACGCCTGCGGTTTTGGCAAAGGTGGCCTCGAAGGATAATCCTCAGGCTGTGCTGGGTGTGTTTCAGCAACGGTTTGCGGATGCGCCGGCTGCGGCAGACCTAGGGCTGGACGACGTGTGGCTGGTTCTCGAAGAAGTGCGCGACCCAGGCAATCTTGGCACCATCATCCGCACGGCCGATGCGGTGGGAGCACGCGGGATTGTCCTTGTCGGAAATTGCTGCGATCCGTATTCGCGTGAGTCGATCCGTGCGACGATGGGGTCGGTGTTCGCGGTACCGCTGGTGCGCATGACCCGCGAAGTCTTTCTCAATTGGCGCGATCTGTGGCCGGGAGATGTCGTCGGCCTGCACTTGAGCGGGGCAGAGGATTTTCGGACCGCGCAGTACAAAGAACCTGTGCTGGTGGCGATGGGAAGCGAAGGGCCCGGGCTGTCGCCAGAACTGACGGAAGCCTGCTCGCGGCGGGTGAAGATCCCGATGGCGGGGCGGCTCGATTCCCTGAACCTTGCCGTCGCGACGGCGCTGACGCTTTATCAAATCCGCGGGCCGTACCTGAAGTTGTGAAATCGAGACTCCAATGCGCATCGAATATCACCGGACGCTGATCGCTGACCACGTGCGCAACCGCGTCCTGTACGAAGCCTTGAAGCGCATCATCGTTCCGGGTGAGACGGTGGTGGCCGACGTCGGAGCGGGGACGGGGCTTCTGGGCTTGATGGCTGCCCGGCTCGGAGCAAAGGAAGTGTTCCTTTACGAAGCCGCCGAGGTTGCCGGAGTCGCTGAAGGGGTGATCGCGGCGAGCGGGTTCGAGAACTGCTTCGTCATGCCGTGCCACTCGAGCGAATTGGAGGATGCGCCGCCGGTCGATGTCATCATTTCCGAGACGCTGGGCAACTACGCTTTCGAGGAGGACATCATCGCGACCCTCAACGATGCGCGGGCGCGATTTCTGAAACCGGACGGCGTGGTATTGCCGCGCGGCGTGGCGCAATACGCCGCGCCAGTCGTGGCTCCGCGGCTTGATCGTGAGTTGCGGGTGTGGGCTGAAACCGGTGCCGAATTCGGGCTCGATCTGTCGCTGCCGGAAAGGATGAGCCTCAATAACGCCTATGTGCGACGCGTTTCGGTTGACGAATTGCTGGCCGACAGCGCCCAGGAGTGGGACAGGGTCGACCTCTCCAAGCCGGCCAGCGCGGAGCGCTCGGGTTGCATCTCGTGGGATGCCCATGAGATGGCGACCGTCTTCGGATTCGCGGTCTGGTGGGTGGCGGATTTCGGCGATGGGCTGAGCCTTTCGACCGGACCGGAAGCGCCGGCGACCCACTGGGAGCAACTCTACTTCCCACTGGAGCAGCCGCTTCCTTTCGCCGATGGCGAACAGTTGTGCTTTGAAATTCGCTCGCAGAGTGCACCTGAATGCGGAACGCACCTAATTTGGGCGGGCGAACTCAAGGCTGTCGACGGCGAAGTGAAATCTCGCCAGGAAATGGACCTCGACAAGGGTTACCTGCCATAGCCCCTTGCATGTGGGTGGCCGCCGCCGCGAGTTCGAGAGCGGCGACGTTGGCATATTGCTATTTGGATACCCACTGCATGCGTGCCGGTGCGGGAGCAGCGGTCACTGGTATCGTGCCGACCGAGCGAGTTGTTATCAGCGCGGTCCGGTCGTTTGAAGAGGTCAATTTCCTGAGGCCATCGGGCAGGCCGAACAGGATGGCGGCAACTATCGAAATGATGAAAGCGGTGACCGCGAAGGTGATGGCGACCGATGCCGACTTGCGGAAGAAATGCGAGCGCCGGTTGATGCGGGTGGACTTTCTCCAGCGTTCGGCGGTGCCGCCATGGTGCGAAGTGCTGACGATTTTTTGGGGGGGCGGGTTGGATGCCGGAGCGATGTCGTCGGCGGACTCTTCTTGAGCAGCCTGATTGACGTCGGATTGTTCGCTGCTGCTGTTTGCAGCCGTGTCGAAAACAATCGGAGTTTCATCGTCGCTGTCGTCGGCCAGTGCATCGGCGGCGATCCAGCGATGTTTCGGCTTTCGTGCCAGAACGACGGCAAGTTCGCGTTCAAGGCGCAATGAGACTTCATCGCCAGCCTCGGTGTGTTCGCCGAGGAGGCTCTCGTTGACCGCCGACGGCGATGGCTCGTTACGAGCGGCGCTTTTCTCGCCGCTGCCGAATACCTGAAACATCATAGCCGGCCACTCCTGTCGGATTGACCGGTGCCGTTCCACCAAGTCGACAGATCAGACTGCCGATCATGGGTCATCGGAGCACTCATACTCCCTCCTTCGACCCTAAGCCCCCCGCTACTCAGGTTCCCCGTTTGCTCGCGTACTTATGACGCTTTCGACCGAAGCCCAGTCGGTCAGTTATCCACAGTATATTGCGAGTTGTGGATAAGCAACATATTCCGTACGCAGCCGGCTGATTAAAAAGCAGCTTCCGGAGCAGCGGGCTGTGCATATGGTCAGCACCGGGGAGGCGTGGCATGAATGGCCGCAGTGTCGGCAGGTTCTGGTGCCGGCACTGCCAGTCGGTTGATTTGGGGGGTAACGTCATGATGCTGTTGATAGTGGGTTTGATTGCGTTTTTCGCAATACACCTCATTCCGGCCAATCCTGACTTGCGAAAAAGCCTCGTGGAACGGTTCGGGGAAGGCGGCTACAAGGGCGCCTTTGCAGTGGCGTCGCTGGCGGCGTTCGCCGTCATCGTGATGGGTTTTGGGAAAATGCAGCATTACCTGGGTTCGAAGAACCCGGTGCTGTTCGAAGCCCCGATGTGGAGCAAGCATCTGGCCGCGGTTTTGATGGTGGTTTCGTTCGTGGCATTGGCTTCGGCTTATTTCCCATCACCAACGCGGATTGCCGGAGCGCTGAAGCATCCGATGCTGGTTGCGGTGAAGGTCTGGGCGCTGGCTCACCTGATGGCGAACGGCGACGTCGCCTCGCTGGCGTTGTTCAGTTCGTTCCTGGCCTACGCGGTCTATGCCCGGATTTCGCTGAAGCGGCGCGGAGATACCGGCCGTTCCGGTGAAGGGGCCAGGCTGATCAACGATGCAATCGTCGTCGGCATCGGTCTGACGCTTTATCTGCTGATGGCTTTCTATGGGCATGCGTTGCTCATCGGCGTGCCGGTGATCGGCTAATCGGCCGGATGGTCCGGGGCAATCACCTGCGGGGACGATTCCGGCTGCCGCCGCTATACCCAGTCTTTCGAAACGGTCTGCTGCAGGAGGCGCGGCAGGTCCGGCTGGAGGCGTTGCCAGAGGTCCTTTGCTGCGGCAATTCTTTCCGCATCGGTTTTCGGGGGGCGGCCCGACAATCGGCTGAAAGTGCGGCGCTCGGCGTAAAAGCGCAGGTTGTGGGTCTTGTCGAGAAACTCGCCGGCCTGTCTCTTGACCCGACCCTCTTCGGGAAAGAAGTACATCTCCGTATAGCCGCGCATTTCAGGCTTGGTGCGATTGGGACCTTGTTCATACCAATACTGGAGCAGGCGTTCGCGAAATCGGGATTGGACAGAGTGGAACCATAGGGCGTGGGTGCCGTCGGGTTTCCAGTCGTTGCCGCAGACGTAGAGCTGGCTATCCTTGAAGCTGATGGTGAGGAAGCCGTAGAATACGAGTTGTCCGGATTTCCCGTCGACGACGACAAGCGGCCATTGGCCTTCGATGAAGTCGCTACCCTGCAGGGTTCGTCGCAATAGCGGCGAAACGAGGGGTATTCCGCCGATGATGAGGCGCGCGAGCCGGTCGGACTGCTGCAGAAGCACCGCTATCAGCGGGATCACGGACAACGTCAGAAATGGATATTGCCGGATGGTCGGCGTTTCGGCGATGAAGCGGTCGACGGCTTCGAGCTGGGTCAATGCCAGATAGCAGAGAAAGGCCACCGCTGAGTGGACGAGATAATGGATTGCTTGAAACCTGGGCATCGCAATCCGCAGCGGGCAAGAAAGTGATTCTGGCGCCGCTTTGAAGCGCGGCGCCACATATCGAGAACGTCCCCCCGTCGCATTCCGTACTGAAACACTGGCCTCAGTTGGTGAGCACGATCAGGTCGGTGTATTTGCCGGTCTCGTGGCTCTTGCTTTCATCGGTGACGATAATGGCCGAGCCGGGCTTCATCAGTTCAGCAAGGTACTCGCGGACTTCGTCAGGGATCTTGACGCGATTGAGGGCGTTCGCAGGGGTCTGTGCGGGCCAGCTTGGGTCGAAGACCTCCTTGGTCTCGGTCGTGCGGGTCTTGCGCGATTTGCGGGTCTTGGTGATCTTCATAGCCTTGCGGGCGGCCGTGACGGACTGCCAGCTCAGGTCGCTGCCGTCGGGAGTATAACCCACGGCATGAAAGACGTGCGTACCGAGCGGCGCATCGGGGTTGTCGAAGGTAATATCGGCTTCCAGAACCGGGTCATAACCCTGGCGGACGTAGAGCTTGTTGGAATGTTTCGACAGCAACACGGTGATCGGCCGTTCGCGCCGTTCGAAGGCCTGTTTGGCGGTCTTCAGGCGTTCGACGGTGTTGGACAATGATTTATCGGCGGTAACGTAGCGTTCCTTCAACGTGTCGCGACGTTCGGTTGCGGTCCGGACCGCTTCCTGGCGGCTGGTGCGCACCTTTTCGAAGGCGGCGCGATCGGCGCGGGCCAGTTCGAACTCGTTCAAATGGCGCAGGGCTTCTTCTTCGAGCGCAGTTTCCTCGTAGGCGGCCTGGGTGTATTCCACCGGGCTGTTCAATGCCGAAGCGCGCAGAATGAAATCGCGGAACTTGCGTTTCATCCCGCCCATTTCGTCCTCGGCGGATTTCAGGCGCGTGTCGATGGCGGCGCTTTCAGGAACCAATTGCTTTTCGGCCTTGGTGGCTCCGTCGAGATGTGCGTTGGCGGCCTTGAGTTCTTCGGCAATTTCCTGCTTGGTCGCTTCCGCCTTTTCGACAGCGGCATCCAACATTTGAATTTCGTAGGCGCGGTAGGCTTCGACGGCTGCGCGGGTCCGCTCGATGCCGTCCGGCAGGCCTTGGTGTTCGGAAGCATGAGCCGGGGTCACGCCAAGCAGCATGTTGGCGGCATTGGACGCCTGTTCGCCGGGTTTGGGGGGCTCAATCGTGACCGCCTGCGGATCGCCTGGGGGCAGAGGGCGCAAAAGATTGTCATGGGCGAACGACTGAGGGGTGGCCTCGGCGTCGGTGACGATCACGCGCGAGCCCATTTCCGTCATCTTGAAAAGCGAGGACGAAAAGCTGTAGGGCAGGCGGATGCAACCATGCGAGGCCGGATACCCCGGCAAATGCCCAGCGTGAAGCGCGATGCCCGACCAGGTAATGCGTTGCATGTTCGGCATCGGAGCGCCGCCATAGAGATTGGAATAGTGGCGGACGCGCTTTTGCAGGATGGTGAAGACGCCGGTCGGGGTGCGATGGCCACGGGTGCCCGATGAAATCGGTGCGGTCGTTACCGGTCCATTCTTATCATAGACTACGACGCGTTGCCGCTGGAGGGAAACCAGCAGTGTCAGCGGCCCTTCGATCTTGGCAAGGGGCTCGGAAATCTTGGTTTTTGACCGCCGCTTGGCGGCGTCCGCGGGAGTGGTGTCAACCGCGACGGCAAAGGTTGCAATGACGGCAACGGCGAGTTTGCCGGAAACAGCAGCAAACGCGAGAAACGAATTCCAAGACTTGATCATACGACTTATACACCCGTTAACTTTTCAACTTCGCCGCAGCAAAACCGTCCGCGGACCCCATGAAATCGTGCTCACGCGCAAAGCTAGCGCGGAAGGCCTAACCATAACTTAGGTCTGGACCATTAATTGGTTACCAGATCGAGACTGTTACACGCAACTAAACAGATCGCGGTTGGATCATATGGTTTTGCGGATGTTGCCGCAGTTCAACGCCCGCGCCCGGCAACGGTTGGCACATTGGAATTTCATTGCTTAAAGCAAGGCCGCCCGGCTTGGCGATGTTCGAAAGGTGTGGTTAGGGTTGCGGCCCGTTAGACCTCGGTGTGCCGCGCGGCGGCCAATGCGGCCGCCGGGGACGTACACAGAAGTCCGGGGCTTGCGTGCGGTATGCAACCTAAACAGGGAATAAAGCCGGTCCATGTCGTCTCAATCAACCCCCGGCGCGCCGCCGCAGAAACGCCTGATGGCTCCTGATATCGCCGCGAAAAAGGGCGTCGAGCCGATCGTTTCGTTGACATCCTATCACGCGCACACCGCGGCGATTGCCGATAAATACTGCGACTTCCTGCTGGTCGGGGACAGCCTCGGTATGGTGATGCATGGCTATGAGACGACGGTTCCGGTGACACTCGACTTGATGATCATGCACGGCAGAGCCGTCGTGCGCGGCGCGCGACGGGCGCTGGTGGTCGTCGACATGCCGTTCGGCTCCTATGAAGAAAGCCCGGAAGTCGCTTTCCGCAACGCCGCGCGCGTGATGAAGGAAACCGATTGCGGGGCGGTGAAACTGGAAGGCGGCCGGCGGATGGGTGAAACGATCAGGTACCTCGTCGATCGGGGCATCCCGGTGATGGGTCATATCGGTCTGACGCCGCAATCGATCAACGTGATCGGAGGGTTCAAGGCGCAGGGCCGTGAGGAAGCGCAATGGGCGGCGATCGAGGAGGATGCGCAGGTCGTCGACCGGGCGGGCGCCTTTTCGATCGTTCTCGAAGCCATGGCCGAGCCGCTGGCGCGGCGAATTACCAAGGCGGTTTCCATCCCGACGATCGGCATCGGCGCTTCGGCGGAATGCGACGGGCAGATCCTCGTCATGGAAGATATGCTGGGGCTGTCGCCGCGGGTTCCGAAATTCGTCAAGGAGTTCGGCAGCATCGGCGAATCGATCGACAAGGCAATCGGCTGGTATGCCGAAGAGGTGCGAAAGCGGTCTTTTCCCGCGCAACAGCATACTTACGCCATGAAGGAAGCTGCGAGTGGGGCGGTCGGCAAACGGGCTGACAAGCCCGGCCGGGACACGAAAAAGCCGAAAACCGACAGCACCTGATCCTATCAGACGCCGGTTCGGGGTTGCGGGCGGCCGGCACGACGAGCGAGTTTCGCTAAGGGGCGTGCCACGCGTGGACTTCGAGGGGCATTGCGTTGCCGGTATAAAGCTATATCAATCACGCGGTTAGCTTCCCGGCTTGCGGCACGGCGAGCACAAAGACTGGCATCATCAGGGAAACCTGCGGCGTTCGTGGGCACAACAAGCAAATTCGAGAAAAACAAGCGATATGGTCGATAGCAACGAAAGTTTCTTACGAGAAATCAAAGAAGAAATCGATCGCGAGCGGATTGAGAATCTCTGGAAGCGCTACGGGACTTTGATCGTCGGGGCGGGCGCACTGGTGGTCGTTGCGGTCGCCGGTTTCCAGATCTGGAACTCGATGCAGCAGCGTGCGGCGCATGAGGCGGGTGCTGCCTACGAGCAGGCGCTTAATGCGGTTTTCGCCAAGAACCTCGACGAAGCGGCGACGAAATTCTCCGAAATCGCGAAAAGCGGGCCTTCGGGGTATGCGCTGCTGGCCGGGATGCAGGCGGCAGCGACCCTGGCCGAGCAGGGCAAGACCGCGGAGGCGATCGCCGAATTCGAGACCATTGCCAAGCGCGATGGCGGCGATCAGTTGTTCAAAGGATTCGCCACGTTGCAGGCGGCGGCACTCAGGATTGGGGATGCCGACTTTAATGAGATGCAGAATCGGTTGGCGCCGCTTATCAAGGACGGCGAACCGTGGCGCTTCAACGCGCAGGAGCTGTTGGCGGTCGCGGCGGTCAAGGCCGGCGAATTCGAGGCGGCGAAGGCAGGTTTCGAAAAGATACTGGCCGAACCCGATGTGCCGCCGGCGATGCGGCAGCGCGCGAATTTACGGATGTTGCAGATTGCCGGGAGCGATGGGGCCGCAGCGTCGTCGGAAGCTCAAAAGAGCGAAGGCAGCGCTACGGCTGCCGGCGGCGATGAAGCAAAGGCCAGCGGCGAAGCTGCGCCAGCGTCAACGAAGTGATCCAGGCGGGGCCGGCTTGATGCCGGAAATGACCGAGGGGAAACGGTGATGACGAAAACACGGTACCAGGTTCGCATCGGGCGATGTGGCGTGGCACTTGGTGTGCTCGCGGCGTGTCTTGGACTGTCGGGCTGCGCTGATAGTCTGCCGAGCCTGCCCAAGATCGGCGACCTCAACCCGTTCGCGGAAAAGCCAACGCCGCTGCCCGGCCGCCGCTTGCCGGTGTTGCAACTAAACGACAATCCCACCCAGGAACTCGCGGTTGCCGATGCGCCAATCGTGCTGCCGGCGGCGGTCGTCAACGACGACTGGTCGCAGCCCGGCGGCAACGCCAGCAACGCGCCGGGCCATCTGGTGCTCAACACCAGCTTGAAGAAATCCTGGAGTGCTGATGCCGGGACCGGGTCGAGCAAGGCCGGTCGCGTGACGGCAACGCCGCTCGTATACGGGGGGCGCGTCTATACGCTCGATGCGGCCGGACAAGTGACAGCGTTTTCGGCGACCGGCGGTTCGGCAGTCTGGCGCAAGTCCATGGTGCCGGAGGGGGAAGCGAACGCGGGTGCCGGTTTGATGTCGTCCATGAGCCTGTCATCCAGTGCGCAGGGCGGGTTCGGCGGCGGACTGGCTGCCGAGAACGGCAGGCTTTACGCAGTGTCGGGCTTCGGACGCGTGGCCGCGCTCGATCCGGCAACCGGCAAGCCCATGTGGGAGAAGAACCTCGGCACTCCGGTTCGCGCCGCGCCGACGGCTTCCGGCGACCGGGTGTTCATTATCAGCATGGAGGGGCGCTTCTACTGCCTCAACGGGCTCGATGGAAGCGAACTGTGGGTGGTGCGGGGACTGCCGCAAAACTCAAGTCTGGTGATGACGGTCAGTCCAGCGGTCGAAGGGAATGTCGTCGCGGTGCCCTATCCATCCGGCGACCTCATTGCACTGAACATCGCCGACGGGCAGGCCCTTTGGTCGGAAAACCTGTCGCGGTCGCGCGCGATGTCGCAGCTCGCCTCGCTGCGCGATGCGGCGACCCCGGCGATCACGGACGGCGTCGTGTTTGCGGTGGGACACTCCGGCAGGATGGTGGCCACCAAGGCGGCAACCGGCGAGCGGCTTTGGCAGATCAACGTACCAGGTACGCAGCGGCCTTGGGTGGCGGGCGATACCGTCTACGTGGTCGATACCGGCGGACAGCTGATGGCCGTTGACAAGGGTACAGGCAACACCCGCTGGACGATCAACCTTTCAGGCGAAAAGGTGTGGTCCGGACCGGTTCTGGCCGGCGGGCTGTTGTGGCTGGTATCGGGTAAAGGGCAGCTTGTCGGCGTCGAGGCTCCCACAGGCCGGATCGTGACGCAAAGCGATCTGGGCGGTGAAGTGTTCATACCGCCCGTCGTGGCACAAGGCCGGATGTACGTTCTGCGCGACGATGCAACTCTCGTTGCGTTGAACTGAGCCGCGGGAATTGGGGCCATTCGAGTGCCGCCGCGGTTGGCGGTCGTAAAGGGTGATGCAACCGGCGGCGTTTGCCCTGCGCCATCGCGGCGATTGTAACGGTGGCTGACCCCGTGCAATAGACACTCATGTCCACTTTTCTCGACGATGACTTCGAGCCAGAAGGCTCCCCGCAGGACGGTCCGCTGCCGATGGTCGCAATCATCGGGCGGCCGAACGTCGGCAAATCGACGCTGTTCAACCGGCTGACCGGCAAGCATACGGCGCTGGTCTCGGACCTGCCGGGGCTGACGCGCGACCGGCGCGAGGGCGAGGCGGAACTCGGGGACCACAAGGTGATCCTGGTCGACACCGCCGGTCTCGAGGAAGCCGCAGCCGGTTCGATCCAGGCGCGGATGCGCGAACAAAGCGAGCAGGCGATCCGGGAAGCCGACCTTGTCCTATTCGTCATAGACGCGCGCGACGGGGTGACGCCTGCCGACGACGTGTTCGCTCGAATCGCCAGGAGTTCTGGCAAGCCTACCATCCTCGTCGCTAACAAGTCCGAGGGACGGGCAGGTCAGGACGGCTTCTACGAAGCCTTCGAACTGGGTCTTGGTACACCGATCCCGACGTCGGCGGAGCACGGCGAAGGGATCGGCGAACTGGTGTCCGACATGCTGTCGGCGCTGGGCCTCGTCGAAGAGCAGCGGAAACGCGAGAGAGGCCGGCGGCGGGGAACAGACAAGGAGGCGCTGCGCAAGCTCGATGAGGCGCGGCGCCAGCAGGTGCTCGACCGGCCGTTGAGGGTGGCGATCGTCGGGAGGCCGAATGCCGGCAAGTCGACGCTGGTCAACGCGCTCATCGGCGAAGAGCGGATGATCACGGGCCCCGAACCGGGGCTGACGAGGGATTCGGTTTCAACCGACGTGACAATCGGCGGACGCAAATTGCGCCTGTTCGATACCGCCGGATTGAGGCGCAAGGCGAAGATCAGCGAGAAGGCGGAAAAGCTTTCGGCCAGCGATACGATCCGAGCGATCCGCTTTTCGGAAGTCGTCGTGCTGATGGTCGACGCGGAATGTCCGTTCGAGAACCAGGACCTGACGATTGCCGACCTGGTCGAAAGCGAGGGCAGGGCGCTCGTCATAGCGGTGAACAAATGGGATCTCGTCACCGACAAGCAGGAACGCCTGAAGGCCATGCGGGAATCCCTGAAAATGCGCTTGTCGCAAGTTCCCGGTGTTAAACTGGTGACGATCTCGGCGCTGGCCGAGAAGGGGCTCGATGGGCTGATGCAGGCGGTGTTCGAGACCTACGAATTGTGGAACCGGCGCGTCGCCACGCGGGAACTCAACCGATGGCTCCAGGAAGCGCTCGCCAAACATGCGCCGCCGGCGGTTGCAGGCAGACGGCTTAAGATCCGCTATATCACCCAGCCTTCGGCACGCCCGCCGACGTTCATCGCGTTCTGTTCGCGGCCGGAGGAGGTGCCACGGAGCTATCTGCGCTACCTGACGAACAGCCTCAGAGACGCATTCGACTTGCCGGGTGTGCCGATTCGCCTCAACCTGAGGAAGGGCGAAAACCCGTATGCGCCTTCGAAGCGTCGCAATCGGTGAGCAACGGAAGCGGTCCTCCGCCCAGAAATGCTCTTGAATGAGGTTTATCGGCGGGATAGTCGGCGTATCAGGGGCGTGAGATCCCTTGTGATCGCCTTGGTGAATTTCAAAGAGGGGTTGCAGCCCATGGTGCAATTCAAGTCGTCGGTTGTCTTCAAGGCCGGTCTGGCGATCGCTTGCATGGCGAGCATTGTTGCCGCCAACTGGATGGCGGCCAGCGATGCGGTGGCCAAGCGCAATGTGCCGGATTCGGTCAAGGTGGCGTGCAGTGGCGATTACAAGCGATTCTGCGGCAAGTACGAGGTCGGCACGTCAAAGCTAGACCAGTGCATGCGCGCGAACGGAAAGCGGCTTTCGAGGGTCTGCGTGCGCGAGCTTGCCGATCATGGAATGGTGCCGCGCAGCCTGTTGCGCAAGGCGCGTCAGCGCTGATATTGCGCGCGGGTCATGCCGCCGCCTTCGAGGGCGGCGGCGGACCATAGCGAAGCGAAGGTGCGACGTGACGGAAGTCCTATTCTATCATCTCGAACACCAACCGCTTGACCGGGTGCTTCCGAGCCTTCTCGAAAAGACGCTGCAGCGCGGCTGGAAGGCGGTGGTCCGTTCGGGAAACGAGGAACGGCTCGAAGCCCTCGACATCGCGTTGTGGACCTACCGGGACGACAGTTTTCTTCCACACGGAACGGCAAAGGACGGGCCGCCCGAGATGCAGCCGGTCTATTTGACGACCGGCGATGAGACACCTAACGGCGCAGGGATCGTGTTCCTTGTCGACGGTGCGGAGACCGACAAGTTCGAAGGCTATGAGCGGGTCGTTCACTTGTTCGATGGTCACGACAAGGATGCCATCGCGCGGGCCAGAGTGCAGTGGAAAGCGGCCAAGGAAGCCGGGTGCGACGTCACCTACTGGCAGCAAACTCCGCAGGGGCGCTGGGAAAAGAAAGCCTGATGGCTTGGCGGTTTTCTTCTCGCACGACTGGCCCATTCGGATTGGCTGGCGGCTTTGCGAGGTCATCGGGCGGGAATTGAAATGAACTACCGCCATGTCTACCACGCGGGCAATTTCGCCGACGTACTCAAGCATCTCATTCTCAGTCTGGTGATCACCCACCTGAAGCGGAAAACCACACCGTTCCGGGTGATCGACACGCATGCGGGTGCTGGTCTCTACGATTTGTCATCACCGGAAGCGCAGAAGACAGGCGAATGGCTTGAAGGTATCGGGAGGTTGTTGTCCGCCGATCTCCCCGCAAGCGTCGCGGCGGCGATGGCGCCCTATCTCGATGTTGTCAGGAGGTTCAATCTTGCCGCGGCAGGCGGCGCGGCCGGGGAGGGCGGGCGCGGCGATCTTTTGTTCTATCCGGGCAGCCCGATCATCGCGGCCGAACTGATGCGCTCGCAGGACTACCTCATCGCCAACGAGCTGCACCCGGCGGACTTTGAGGCGCTCGGAGCAACCATGTCCGCCTACAGTAACGTCAAGGTCATGAATCTCGACGGTTATGTCGCCGAGAAGTCGGTGCTGCCGCCCAAGGAGCGTCGCGGGGTGGTGCTGATCGACCCTCCGTTCGAGGAACCGGGTGAACTCGGCAGGCTTTTCCAGGGTGTACGTCAAGGCGTCAAACGGTTTGCCAACGGCACGTTTCTGATCTGGTATCCGATCAAGGACCCAAGGCCGGTTGCAGCCTTCAAGCGGGAACTGGCCGGGCTCGGACTGGACAAGCTGACCGCCGTCGAATTCTTCCGGCAGGCGCCGGACGATCTGGAGCGTCTGAATGGGCATGGGCTCGTTATGCTCAATGCGCCTTTTACGCTTGGCGATGACCTCAAGGAGATTCTGCCGGTGCTGGTCGAGATACTCGGCCGGGACAAGGGAGCGTTTTTCGAGATCACGGCGCTCTAACCCAACGCGGCTCCATCCCGGGGCAAAGCGATATTCCGAGCACAATTGCATTGCTGCCGCCGTCGTAGCGGGCGGGCAACGGATCGCGGTGAAATCGCTGCGTTGTTGTTGATTGGCGTCGATGGCCGATATGCAATCAGGCCTGAATGCGGCAGGGTAACAGCAGCTTGCAGACCGCCCATCGAGGGCGGATCAAAGAAATCAGGAGTTCTCGGCATGCGGACAATCATTCGTCGATCGGCAATCCTGGCGGTCTGTGCAGGTTTGATTGCGGGTTCGGGCTTCGCGGCGACGGCCGCAGAGTGCTTTATGAAAGCAGGCAAGGGGACAGCGGGTACCCTCGAAGGAGCAAAGTTCCAAGTGGACGAAGTGCTGTTGCAGGCTACCGACTGGGGCGCATGGGCGGAGTGGATGGCGTCCGGCAAGACGACCGGCTACGATTTCGGCAAGCGCAAATACAAATGCAAACAGGGCGGGCTTGGCTACGAGTGCACCGGGCAGGCGAAAATCTGCAAGAAATAGTTCAAACGGATTCGAGGCGGCCGGGCACTTACTTCGCGAGATTGCGACTGGGCCCGGGGCTTCGTACGGTCAAGCGCACCGGTATCTACCCGGCGGCTTGAGGGGGTGAGGCAACGCCAGGATTTTCCTGGCCTGATCGGAGTTGGCAGACATGAGATCATTCGTACTTACCGCCGTCGTTGTCGCTGCGTCGTTCGCTTCGACTGGGGTTCAGGCAGGCTGCGTGAAAGCCGGTGGCGAAGCCACGATGCTGACCGAGGATCTGGCGAAGTTCATGGCGAATGCCGCCTTGAACAATCAGATCAAGGCAAATGGCTGGAAGGCCTCGGGGAAGGTTCAGATGATGTGCGAGGCGGCGACGCTCGGTACGCACTGCGTGGCGCATCAAAAAGCCTGCAAGTAACCGTCTCGCGCCTCCGTGCGGGGGGCGTGCATTTACTTTTGGTTCACCATGGGGAAAGTCGAACGTGAACTTTTCCCAGGGTCAGGTAGTTTAGGTCTCTGAAATCTTTGGTGCGGTGACAGGAGTATGGTCATGAAGCGTTTATTGGTCGGTATCGCGGTGCTTTGCAGCGTGGCTGCATTCAGCCTGGAGGCGAATGCCGGCAAACGTGGCTACAGGGGCGAGGGCGGCCATAAAGCGTCCAACTACTATCGTGGCGGGCCTAAAGTGAAAGGCTACGTTCAGCGCCGCGGCGGGTACTCATACACCTATCAGGATTCGATCAATACCTACGGCGACACCACGAGCGTTTATGGCGGAAGTCAGCCCTACAGCGATCCATATGTGGACCGCCAGACCAAATCCGGGCCGTTCGATCACGGTTACTTCTTCAACACTCCGAGCGGTCCGCAGGGCGGAAGTTCGCCATATATGCACTGAGGCTCGGCCGGGACGAGCCGGCATTTCTTCTCTGAGCGGTTGAAACGACATGGGGCCCCGCCCGGCAGGGTGGCCCTTTCGTGTCGCTGCTGACCGGTATGCCATATTCGAGCCTCGCGGCAATTCGCTTGGTAGCCAAGTGTGATTTCAGTGCACAGCCGGGCCAAAAACCTGATTTCGTGTCTAGGCAGTCAAGACCCCGGCGCGTATGTTCCGGCCATGGATAACGTCATCAGATCATCGTTGGGTAGTTCTATGCGCATTGCACAATTCCTCACCGCCGCTGTCGTTCTCGCCTGCACTTCGTTTGCGGCGATCCAGCCGGCCGAAGCGAAATGCACCCGGCTTGCCTTTTCCGTGAACGACTATGGCAAGGAAGGGCCTGCCAAGGATGCCAAGCAACTCCTCGACAAGTACATCGCCGAGTGGACGGCCGAGCGGGGGATTTCGAACTACAACACGGGAAAGAAGGACGTCTCGTGCGAATTGTTCCTCGACCTGATCGTGTTCGATGAATACACCTGCCGCGCTGAAGCGAACGTCTGCTGGGCTGAGTGATCGCAGCCGACCGCTCACCTGCGGGGTTCGAGCCGCATCGAGATTGATGTCAGGTCTTCGTTGCGGCATGCAACCGGTCGAGCCGTAGTCGGTGGCGGGCGTCGGTGATCAACAGAACGCTTGCGTATCCGGCAATGACGACTCCGAGCGCGGTCGCGCCGGCAATCACGAACATGATCATGATCTGATATTTGGTTGCCTCGATGGGGTCTAGCCCGGCGAGAATCTGTCCGGTCATCATGCCGGGAAGGGCGACAATGCCTGAGGCCGCCATGGCGTTGACGATCGGCATCAGGCCGGTCTTCAAGGAAAGGCGCAACGTTTCGCTGAAGGCGGTGAAGCGGTCGTGGCCAAGGGCAAGGCGGGCTTCGATGGCGGTCCGATCGCGTACCGCGGATTCAAGGAGCGTGCTGGTCGTCAGGGCAATCCCGGTCATGGCATTGCCGAGCACCATTCCGAGAATGGGCAGGACGTAGCGGGGTGCATACCAGGGCTCGGGTCCGATGAGCCCGGCGACGGTGAAGACGGTCGCCAGTGTCCCGACGATCAACAGCGTGCCTGAGCCGAGGAGATAGGCTTCGAAGCCTCTGGGCCGGCGCGAGAGGCGGGAGACGATCTCATACCCGGCGACGATCATCATAATGAGCGCCAGCCCCAGGGTCCACAGGGGCGATGTCTGGGCGAAGATCCATTTCAGAACGAAGCCGATGAGCGTCAGCTGCACCGTCATGCGCACCGCGTTGACGAGGAGCGTGCGCTCCAGTCCGAGGGCGAAGGCCCAGGATATGGCGCCGTTGATGAGGATGAGGGAAGCGGCCAGGGCAAGTTGCGAGACATCAAGGGATACGTAATTCATCGCACAACCTGCCCGTCCGGCTTGATCGATCCTGTCGGTGCAAGTTGAAGGCGCAGGTCGCAGAGCCTGTCGATCTGGGAGCGGTCGTGGCTGATGAGGACGATGGTACAGCCTGAAAGCAGGCGGTAGCGCAACAATTCTTCGACAAGCGCGGTGCTCCTGGTGTCGAGGGCGGATGTCGGCTCGTCGAGGATGAGTACTGGCGGAGCGTCGATCAGGGCGCGGATCAGGGCGAGGCGCTGGCGTTCTCCGGTCGATAGAACGCTAACGGGTTTGTCGAGAAGTTCAGGTGCAAGGCCGAGGGCGGCGAGCAGGCGCTCGCGGGCGGTTGCGGAACGCTCATCGGCGGGGAAAGCTTCGCGCGGCGTATCGGTCCACCAACCGGGTTCGGCGGAGAGATAGCGGACCATTCGCCGCCACTGGGTGGGGTGAATTTCCTGGCGCTCTGCACCATTGACGAAGATATGACCGTCAGCCGGTTCGAGATCTGCAAGGGCGCGGGCGAGCCTAGTCTTGCCGCTGCCGGAGGGGCCTTCGATGCCCATGCTTTCTGCGTCCGCGACCTCGAAGGTGAGTGGAGGCAGGCCGGCAATCTTCAGTTTCTCGACGCGCAACACCTCCGAATACGCTCCGCCGGTTGCAGGTTGCCAGATACGATCAGGCTCCGCGACCGCCAAGCGACGTTCTGACCGGAGGTCCGTCGATATCTATAGGTGGCGTGCGGCTGCGGCGAAAGTGGCGGCGGCAGGTCGTCCAGCCTTTCGCCTGCTCAGGCGTAGACTTCAACCGACTTCGCCAACTCGGCAATCGCCGGTTCCAGGTTCAAGCGGCTGAAGGGTTTTAGGATATGGTTCCTGATACCGGCGCGGTAGGCGCGAGAAAGATCCTGGGGGTCGGCTTCGGTCACCGCGTAGAGGATCTGCGGGAACTGAGAAGCCGGCAACTGGTGGAGTTCGCACAGGAAATCCATGGCGCTCATGCCAGGTAGCTGCCAGTCGAGCAGGATCATGTCGGGTATCGACTTCCTGCACAGTTCGAGCGCTTCTTCGGCCGAAGGTGCCTCAAGGGCAATGAACCCAGCGCTCTCGATGATCTTGTGCGCGACTTTACGGATAACATCGGAATCGTCGACGATGAGGCAGAATTTCATGATCACGGGCTCCGGGACATGGCGAGGCCGGCAGCTGGCGTTCGCTGCAGATTGGCCCAATGTGTCCCGGCAACGGTTAAGATCGCGTTTAGGAGTGACCGAAAAACGCGCGCGAACGGCTCTGCGGTGCTTGGTGGCCCTAGTGTTCCGACTCTGACATATGGTTCCCTGCCGGGAACCTGAATGTCAGCCCGGAACACCAGGCAACCTTTTGATTGTGTTCTGGATTCACAAACATTTGACGACCTCCACCCGGGAATCAAATGTTTGATCCAGAACA
>JAHJSN010000167.1 GCA_018830445.1 Alphaproteobacteria bacterium
ATGCTGGCTTCGCATCGTGGCTGTCCGGTCGCGGTCGTTCCAAAAAGGTTTATCACATGCAAGGTTTTCCAGACGCTTGGTGTTTCGCGCAGAGGAAGTCGCCTTAGTGCGTCGGAACTCCAGGACGTGCTATCAGCGCGAAGATAGTTAGAGTTTGGAATGGAAAAGCCCAACCGACTGCTCTTGAGCCCGGACACTTTAGATGCCGATGCGTTTGTTGGCGCCGTCCGTGAAGTTCTCCCCAAGAAGCGCAAGCTGACCGCTGCCGAGATCGGCGAACTCCGTCGAGAGCATGCGGACACAATCGAACCTGCCCGCCAGGCCAGAGCGGAAGTCTTCACGCTCGAAAACCAGCTCTCGAACCTCGTCAACGAAGCCTATGGCCTCACGCCAGAAGAAGTCGCCCTGATGTGGCGCACCGCTCCGCCGCGCATGCCCTTCACACCGGCTGGCCTCGCATCAGAAGCCGATGAACCGGATCAAGATGAAGGCGACGGTGAGAATGAGTGAGGGGCGTATATTGTCCATGACCGCTGCTCAATCAGAAGCAAGAGTGGAATCTCTGCGTCCCAGAAATAGCGCTGCCAATTCTACTGGAGCCTGCGATTGTATAACTGCCGGACGTTGATCGGGCGCCGCCACCGGCGACGCCCAAGAGGCGCGCTCAGGCCGCACTCTGCTTCGCCTTCAGCCATTCGACCGCCCGGTTGGCGGCGGCAGCGGCGGTGAATATGGCCTTCTTGTCGCCCTCCATAACTTGAGTAATCGCGAGGTGTCCGTAATGCGCAGGAACGTGGGCACAACATTGATTTTCCTGTGAATTGAGCGGGAGCGATGCGTTCCACCTGCGCATTATTTGACGGCGACCTCTGCTGTCGTTTGACCAGCAGAGGGACCTTCAATGTCGAACACCGATCGCGACCTGATCGCCGAGCTTGCAGCCGAACTGACAGCGCAGAGCTACAGCCCGGTTGTCGTCAGGAACTACTGCGCCTATGCGCGCGAATTCCTCGCCTATCTGGCGGAGCGTGATATCCCCGTTACGGCAGTGACGACGGCACTGGTCGCGCAATACCTGCGCCATGCGAGGAGAACTTTCAGGAAGCGGCGCGGCCGTCCGCCGGCCCGGGACTGGCACTCGATCCCGCGCTCCGGGATACACGCGCTGCTGCGCCTCGTCCGGGGACAGTGGCCGCCTGAGCCGGACATCGTCGGGCCGGAGGGGACGCTGCGCCACAAGATCTGCCTCGAGTACGAGACGTGGCTCAGGGACGAACGAGGCCTTGCGAGCGCGAGCATCGTCGCCTTGATGGCGGAGGCGCGGCAGTTCCTGGTCTGGCAGTTCGATCGCGGCGGGGCCCAGAGCCTCCGAGACCTCAGCATCCGGGATATCGATCTTTACATGGATGCGCGGGCGCCGGGCCTCACGCGCAAGTCGCTCAAGGATTATGCCGAGCGGCTACGTTCGGTGCTGCGCTACATGCACCGGACCGGATACGTCATGAGCGATCTCGCAGCTCTCGTGGTCTCGCCCATGCTGTACGCCTACGAGGGCGTGCCATCGATCCTGGAACCAGACCAGATCACCGCCGTGATGGAGACCACGAAGCGTGACACCTCGCCGATGGGACTGCGCGACTATGCAATCCTGCAGCTTCTGGCGACCTACGGACTGAGGTCGGGCGAAGTTCGGAACTTGCGCTTCGAGGACATCGACTGGCGCAACGAAACCTTGCGCGTTCGCCACTCCAAGACTGGCGCGTGCTCGTTCCTTCCGCTGATGCCACCGGTCGGAGACGCGCTGCTCGATTATCTGCGCCATGGACGGCCAAAGACCGACAGGCGTGAGGTCTTCATGCGATCTCGAGCGCCCTATCGCCCATTGCGAAATCTCACCAGCGAGGTGCGGCGTCGGCTGTCGGCAGCCGGGATCAAGCCGCCGGGGAAAAGTGGACCACATATCTTCCGTCATGCCCGAGCGGTCGAAATGCTGCGCGCATCGGTTCCGCAGAAGATTATCGGCGACGTGCTCGGCCATCGGTCGACCGAGGCGACGATCCCTTATCTGAAGCTGGCAACAGAAGACCTGCGAGCGATCGCGCTCGACGTGCCGGGATCGGAGGTGCTGGCATGACCGCCTGGATCGATCCTGATTGCAAGATCATCTCCCGCTACGTGGGACAACTCCGGCTCGGGTCCCATGCTCGCTTCGTCTACACTCAAGTCCTTCGTGACTTCCAGGCTGTCGCAGAGCGACGCCAGGTTGTCGACCGGAAGACGCTGGAAGTGTGGCTGCGGGAATGGGGTGCGCATCGGCAACGGTCGACGCTGCTGCACCGTGCCCGCATCGTCGATCGCTTCCTTGATCATCTGGTCGAGTTGAAGTTGATCGACAGAAACCCGATCGCGGTGCTGCGCTCCGAGTTGAGCGTCAAGCAGAGCCGGCCGATCTGGCAAGCTTTGGCGTCACGAAAACCGGATCAGGCGCTCGCCGCGCTCCGCCGTCCGCAACCGTTCGGCAGCATTCTGGGCGACATCATGCGCGAGCATGTCGAGCGGATGCAGAAGCGAGGATATCGCTACACGACGCAGGCCGCATGGTTCCTGCGGTTCGACCGGTTCCTGCAGGCCCATCCGGAACTCGACCGCGAGCCGGTCGCGACGATGCTGGAGCACTGGGCGGCAGCGAAGACGGCGCTCAATCACGCCGCCGAATGCGAAAAGCTGAAGCACGCTCTGACCAAGGCTCTCCGCCATCGGGACCCGACCGTGCCGCCAAGGCGGCTGGACGCGCGGGCACAGAAGGAAGCAGCGCGGCACTTCCGAAAACCACACATCTACAGCCCCGCTGATGTGCAGCGGATGCTGGAGATCGCTCGATCCTATCCATCACCGCGGGCGCCTCTGCGACCCTTGAGCGTTCATCTCATGGTGCTGCTCGCCTACTGCGCGGGCCTCAGACGAAGCGAGCTTGCCCGCCTCGATCTCGGCGACGTCGATCTTCGAAGCGGCACGATCACCATCCGCGAGACGAAGTTCTTCAAGACCAGAATCCTGCCACTGCCCGACACCGTGATGGCCGAGCTGCGCACCTATATCGACGCCAGACAGCGTGCAGGTGCGCCACAAGACCCGCAGTCCGGTCTGTTCTGGCAGACCCAAGTCAGCGGGCGCTACGGTTCGGCGCAAATCGCCTGGCTGATCGTCGACGTCATCCGGCGCGCCGGGCTCAAGCTCGGGGTTGGGGCCGGGCGAACGGGGCCACGCCTGCACGATCTTCGCCATTCGATGGTCGTGAACCGGATGCTGCAATGGTACCGATCCGGCATCAATCCGCAGGACAGGCTGCCGTTCCTGGCAACCTATCTGGGGCATCGGGATATCAACTCCACGCTGATCTATATCACGGTCACGCAGGATCTGATGCAGGAGGCGAGCGAGCGGTTCCGCGTGGTTGGTGCCCGTTGCCTTGCTTCCGTCGGGGAGGCGCGGCCATGAAGAAGACCACCAACTCCGCGCGCCGTCGGCACACTCCCTCCGCAGAGCCTCGGCACAACTCCGCTGCGCCCCTTCAGAAATCCGACATTGCGCGCCTTGGGCACGACTCCGATGCACGCCGTCGGCATGACCCGTTCCCGGCCTTGCTGCGCAGCTTCTTCCAGGAATGGCTGGCGGAGAGCCGCAATGCCTCTGTCCATACGATCCACTCCTACCGCGATACGTGGCGCCTGTTCCTCCGCTTCGTCGCCAAGCGAAAGCGGAAGGAGGTCGCCGAGATCAAGCTCGCCGATCTGACGGCCAGCGAGGTCAGCGCATTCCTCGGTCACGCCGAGCACGAGCGGAAAGGCACGATCGGCACGCGCAACTGTCGGCTTGCCGCGATCCGCAGCTTCTTCCACTTCGTGGCCGGCAAGGAGCCCACGGCGATCGCGCAATGCACCGAGGTCATCGCCGTTCCGATCAAGCGCGCACCAATCCCGGCGCCTTGCTACCTTGATCCGAAGGAGGTGGAGGCGATCCTCGCGCAGCCTGACCGGACGACGCTGGAAGGACTGCGCGATCATGCATTGCTGTCCTTCCTCTACAACAGCGGTGCGCGCATCCAGGAAGCACTCGATCTGACGCCCGAGGCGATCCGATTCGAGACGCCGAACTGCGTGCGGCTCTACGGAAAAGGGCGGAAGGAGCGTATCTGCCCGCTCTGGCCGGAAACCGTACTGCTCTTGAGAAAGCTGCTGGAGCGGCAGCCACGAGGGCCAACCGAGAAGATCTTCGTCAACCGGTACGGCGAGCCGCTCGGCGCATCTGGCGTACGGTTCAAACTTGCGGCCTATGTGAAGGCGGCAGCGAAGACCGTTCCGACGCTCCGCTCCAAGACCGTGACGCCGCACAGCTTCCGGCATGCGACCGCCGTTCACCTCGTCTCGGCGGGCGTCGACGTTACTGTCATCCGCAACTGGCTCGGGCACGTCAGCCTGGACACGACGAACCACTACGCCCAGGCCAACCTCGAAACGAAGCGAAAGGCCCTGGAGCGTGTCGGTGCACCTGCTACGGCCAAGAAGCCCCCGTCGTGGAAGCGGGATGCGAGCGTGCTCACCTGGCTCGACTCGCTCTGAGCCAAGCCGAAATAATGTGAAGGACGTGGCTGGAAACTCCGCGACAGAGCGAGCCCAAGTCGCGCTCCTTCACATTCTCGACACCTCGCGATTATTGCAGTTATGCGCAGCTCTCCATAAGGTCAGCCAGTTGACGATATAGGCAGCATGATCGGGACGGGTGTCCTGCGTGACGCCGGTCTCGGCGCACAGCATGGCGGCACCGATTTCAGCGACCAGCTCTTCGGCTGCATAGGCTTGCCTGCCGAAGCGCCCGGACAGGTCGCGGTTGCAGCGGTTCGGATGACCTGAAAAGTGCACCAATTCGTGCAGCAGGACGGCGTAGTACCCCTCGTCGCGGGTCATGGTGTCGGTGCCGCAGAACAGTGCCTCGTCGGGCATCTGGATGGTATCGGCCTTGGTGTCGTAGTAGGCGCGCTCACCACCGTGGCGAATGTCGGCGTTGCAGGCGGCGATGAAGCGATCGGCGGTCTCGATGCGTTCGATCGGACCGAGCCGTTCGGGCCGTCCTGGATCTTCGAAGCCTTCGACTTCGGCGACGTTGAAGACGCGCGAAGCCTTGGCGACGCGGCGCTTGCCGTCATCGTTCGCATCGTCGGACACAGGCTCGACCTCATACTGCTTGTAGAACACGACAAGCTCGGATTTGGCACCCTTGATGACCTGGGCACCGAGTTCGGACCACTGGCGGTAGGTTGCCCACACCGGCGAGGTGAAGCCGCGCAGCTCGGCGGCGACCCACAGGTTGACGGTATTGATGCCGTTGTAGGCGGCCTTCGACGAGGCGTTCTCGGGGATCCAGAGCGGTCGCCCGGAACGACGCCAGGGCATCTGCGGTTTGCCGGGATCGGTTTGAATAGCCTTGATGAGGTTGGCGGTGATCTGGGCGTGAAGATCGCGCTTCGGGGTGTGGGTGCGGTTTGACATGTTCGTGCTCCTTTTCGTTTGCGCCCGCCGATCAGCGGGGGGCGTGACGAAAGCAGAGCTGCGGGGCACGAGGGGCCGCGGAACCTGAAAGGCGGCCTGGCCGATAGGCCAGAGTCCGAGGCCTTCAGGCCTTGAAGCAGACCCGCCCCGCAGCCAATGTCGGCACAGTTGCCCACCGCCACGGGCGGGCCGATCAAGGAAAGCGCGAACCAAACCGGCAGCCCTCAGCGCGACCGGCACGAATTCGCCAAGGTCTATGCGAAACGGGTGGACCGATTTGGCTAACGCATTGACAAAAATGACAAAACGGTGAACGATCGTGCCTAATAGGAGGACTATGGCCGGGCCCAATTCAACGCTGACAAAAGAGGCTTCGCAGTTGCGCGGCAGGCGTGCGCGATGGCGAAGTTCAGCAGGTCGCCGGAGCCAAGTAGCCATCGACAACGGTGATGGTTGAGCGATGGAAATTCGATGAGGCACGGGCGAACCAGTGGTGCGATGAGTTGCACCGGCGGCTTGTCGCATTCGCTCCTGAGCTGACGCATCAGGATCTGCTCCGGGCAGTGCGGCGGCATCCGCGCGTGCTGGGGATCTCCGCACAGACAATCTCGGACAACGTGACGGAGGCAGCAGAACGGCTTGACATAGCGGCTCAACGCTACGTGTCAGCGGCCATTCGTCTGCCGCCGCTGTTCTACAACCGCCCCGACACTATCGATCAGCGACTGACGGATCTGGCGGCTCGCCTCGATATCGATCGCAACCAATTGATTGGTGCGGGGTTACGCGCACCGGGGCTGTTCGTTGCCAAACCCGAAACCGTTATGGCGCGGCTCGACAAGCTGGCTTCGGTGTTGCAACTGAGCCGTTCCGAAACCGTGCGCCGCGCATTGGCTTCGCCGGTGCATTTCCTGCTCGATCCGGCAACGACCAAGCTGCGCATTGCCGCAAGCGCGCGAGAACTGGGTACCACCGTGAAAGCCTTGCTCAAGGCTGCTCAGCGCGCGCCGGAGATCCTCCTGCTGGCGCCATCGACATTGGCGCGCAACAACGCCGCGCTGAGCGCGTTGCTTAGCACCAGCAAACGCCAGCAGCGCCGTCTGTGGCAGCAACATCCCCATCTCTTGGGCCGCCGCGCGATGACATTGCAAAAACGCTACGGGAAACTCTTGACCTTCACGGCCTTGGGCGAAACCGAGCTTCAAACCTTGCTGCTTCGCAATCCGATCCTGATCCTGCGCGATCCGGCCACCGCCCATGATCATCTGTCGGCGGTGGCTGCAATCCTAGAATGTTCGATTGGCGAGGTGTTGAAAAGCGCCAACAAACAGCCCTCGCTTTTAAACTATCCGGCGAGGACGCTTGCCGCGAGACTTGACGCGTTTGCCGAGGCCTTCGAGATAACACGCGAGGCAGCGATCGGTCTGGCGCTCAAGGTGCCTTCGTTGCTGACGATGAAGACTGAGACGCTGCAAGCCAATATTGCGCAGATCGCCGCGCGCCTGCCTATGAGCGAAGCCGCAGTTCGAACAGCGGCGTTGCGTCATCCCGGCTTGTTCACGGCGAATGCCGCGGCTGTCTGGACAAGACTGAACCGGACGGCAACGATTTTGGGCGTCGATCTTGAGATCCTTTGCCAAGCGGCGGGCCAGTGCCCTTCCCTCTTCCATCTCAGCCCCGAGACCATTGCCGAAAAGGCGCCGATCGTCGCCAGGCTTCGCCGGTTGTGCGGCCTGTCCGATGAGCCAGCCGTGACGCTGCAGGATGCGCCGCATGCGTTCACCTATGCGGTCTTGCGGCTCGAACAGCGCGTGCAGATCGCGTTGCTGGACCCGAACCGCTTTTCCTACAGAGTGCTGTTGTCGATGCCGCAGCGCAAAGCCGAGAAACTCATCAGCAATTCAATGCCCGCAAATCCAACTGGGGACAGTTGTTAATAATATATTAACCGGGTTGCTGTTACAATGTATTGTATATTTGTATTGCGTGGGGGCTGTCATGAGTTTTTTCAAAAAGGATTATTTTAAAGGTTCGAAGAATTGGCTGAAAAACGTCGCGGAACGGGGAAATGTATTCCTCTTGTTGTTCGGCGCGGTCGGAATGGTCGGAGTTATTGGCGCTTCGACCATGACGGTTCTCAAAGGTCCCGTGAATACGATGTCCCAGGTGACAAAACGGACATTGGCCGAAAACAACATGATCGCGGCAGGAAAACTCGCATTGATCGCGGCAACGCAAAATGGCGGCGACTGCGACAGCGATGGCACCGTCGAGCCGATCGCCATGTCCACAGCAACGATCCCGGGCTTTACTGGCGGCAGCGAAATCCCAACCCAGATCGGCACCTCGAAAGAAGACAGCTGGGGCATGCCATTCGCATACCTATCCCCTTAATTCAGGCTAAATCCTAAGCCATTGAAGCGTTAGGAGGACCTGGACATGACATCACCTGCAACCGATGAGCAGCAGACGGCGAACGATCTGTGGCGGGATTTTCCCAGAACGGTGACCGAGTTCGAGGCACGGTTCGCCACCGAGGCGGACTGCCGCGCCTACTGGATCGAGG
>JAHJSN010000168.1 GCA_018830445.1 Alphaproteobacteria bacterium
TGGTGCCGCACAGGAGTTGTCAATTGAGGCGCGCTGAACGCCACACTAAGCCATTGTTTTCGCTAGTGGCCTTCATGTCTCGCCTAAATCGTCAGCGGTTGCGGCCAGCACACCGATTTAGGCGAGACAGGCCACTAGTCGAGATCAGCGGCCGATCGTTGCCGTCTTGCCGTCTTGCCGAATTGATCCGTCTGCTACAAATGATACAGTCGCACGGCTCACATCAAAGATGAGCCGCCACGGAACGGGACGCCTCACTATGCTCCGGACCAAAGTTCTATTCGCGAAACCGCTCTTGCGGTTGCTCATGGGCGTCCTGATGGTGTGCATCGGGAGCGTGGCCGCTCACGCACAGACCTGCGCGCGTGGCGACTTCGAAGCCATCGTCGATGACGCCGTCGAGGCGCTGCGCCAGCTCAATGCCGACAACAAGCCGGTCTTCCAGGAACTCCTGCGCACCCTGCGGGAAAAACGCGGATGGGAGCACGACGTTTACCTGCGCGAAGCCGCACCCTTCGTGCAGGACGAAAAGATCGACGCCTACGATCAACGCTCCCAGGATCTCCTCACCGACATCGCCAACCTCGGCGAGGAGGGCACCAATGCCGCGACACCGGACTGCACCCTGCTCGTCGAGTTGCGCAATCACATGCAGGCCCTGGTCACCGCGCAGAAGGACAAGTGGAACTACATGTTCACCAAGCTCCGCAATGAAATCGATAAATGATATTTCCGTTCCATTTTTTCTAACGGCCTCCCTTGATTTGACGCATTTACCGCCTAGATCCGTTTTGTTTGATTGACCAAAAACCAAAACGTGAGGTTTCCCCATGTGCGCCCAGCCGAGAGATCAACTCGACACATATTCCCGTGTCGCGTGGCTCGATGCGCGCGATACTGGAAACGTCCCGCACGCCAATCCGCCTGGCATTTGCTGACGGAGACGCTCCGACACCAGAACTGGAAGCTTAAGTCCGGCAGGCCCGCCCTCCGGAAAGGCCCTGGTTTGAACCGTTGGCTGCGGAAGCGATCATGACATTGCTGAACGCACAGGCGTCACAGCCAGACCGCCAGCCACATCGGCAGCGGTAACGCTGACGCTTGCGCTCCGAGATCGGTCCGGAAGATTTAATTCGGCAAGCGTATTTGCGTTTTCCGAAAACGATATTTCGCACCCTGCCGCAAGCGATGTCGTTTTTTAGTTTTTCGTTTGGGTGACAATCATGTTGACCAAGTCCGAAAAGGAAAAGGCCATTGCCCACCAGATCGCTCGTTTCGAGCGCAGTGCCCGCCGCCGGCTGCGTAAGCTCGCCGGCCTGTCTCCGCGTCTCGGCGATCTGATCTTGAGCTTTCCCGGTGCCGCCTTTGCCATCGCGACCAACTCGTTCGATCCCGACCGGACCGGCGAAGCGGTTCGCCGCGCAAGGGACGGCTTGAGCCTGCGTGACGTCGCCCAGCCATTGGGGCTTCCCATGTGGTTGAAGCGCGTCCCGCCGGAGGCCTTCGCCGGGCGGCTCAGTTCGTTGCCCGATGGTGAAAAGTTCGCCCGCCAGATCGCGGGGCGCATTCCGCAGAACCCTGCCTATGCGTCCTGCTGGCTGAACTGGGTGAGCTTTGCTGGAACTGCCGGCGACGAGGACTTTGCGCTGTGGATCGCAGCTCAGAAGCCTCCGTTCGTCCGCGCCGTTCCCATCAACCAGGTTCCGTTGCGGCCGCTGGCGCTCTTTGCCTGGTTCTCGATCCACGGCCAAGGTCCCGCCCGCGAACTCATTGAGAAGCCATGGCAGCCGTCCATGCGCTTTGAGACTGCAACGGAGGCGACCCGCCGTTGGCTCGACTCGATTGCCTCGCGGTTCCGTCCACAGCGCCCGCGCCGTGGACCGGGGCGATACAGCCGCCAGCGAAAGGCTGCCGGGCTGCGGATGGTTCCCCTGCGGAACGGATCGCAGCTTCGCGACGAAGGCCGCGCAATGAACCACTGCGTTGGGACATACGCGCATCTGGTGGCATCCGGCGAGTGCCTGATCTTCTCGCTGCGTACCGGTGAAAACCGAGTTGCAACGATGGAGATCCGGCAGAACCGGGAGTTGAAGGCGTTCTACATCGTCCAGCTTCAGGGACCAGGCAACGTCCGCGTCCCAGCGGAGGTGTCGAACTTCGCGGGCGCCTGGGTCGAGCGCTACACGGCCGATCCAGCAACCGCCCTTGTCACCGACGACGAGGAGTTCATGGTCAACCCCGCTGCGTGGCATCAGCTCTTCGAGCCCTACGCGGCGGCCAAGGGATGGACCGGCCTGGAAGCCGAGCCGGCCAGTCTCGAAAAGCTTCTCGTCGAGGCCGACCTTCTGTCCCACACCGGTTGAGGTGTGAGAGGGAAGGCAATCAAGCCGGGGGCCGGACGCTGCGTCCGGCCCCCGGCAATTCATTGCATTCTGCCGGACGGCTTGCTCACACGCCCGCCGAGTGCTGCGCCGCTCCCGCACCAAGGTAGCTGTCGAATACCGCAGCAATCGAGCGCACGAACAATCGCCCCTTCTCGGTCACCCGGAAGCCGTCGCCATCGGGATCGGGTGCAACCAGCCCATCGCCTTCCGATTGCAGCAGCAGTTGCGCTTCTTCCACGACCTCGTGCGCGGCCTCTCCATATCGCTCGATCAACTCCTTCTCGGGGAAGTGGAACGAGCACATCAGTCGCTCGATCACCAGCGAACGCACCTTGTCTTGTTCCGACATCAGGTGCCCGCGCCTTGTCGCCAGCTCACCAGCTTCGACGCGGCGCTGATAATCCGCCACCGCGGTCGCGTTCTGTACATAGCCCTGCGGCAGCTTGCCGATCGCCGATGCCCCAAGCGCGATGAGTGTCCCGGCATCGTCCGTCGTATAGCCCTGGAAGTTCCGCCGAACCTCGCCGCAGGCCAGTCGGTCTCCCGGTCGCGCGAAATGGTCGAGACCGATCCGGACATAGCCCGCCTTGACCAGCAAGCTGCCCGCCCTGTTGGCTTGCGCGAAACGCTCCGTCATGTTCGGCAATGCGTCTTCCGGTATGAGCCGTTGATGCGTCAGCCGCTGCGGCAGGTGCGCATAACCGAACAGCGCCACCCGATCCGGCGACAGCTCGATAACCTGCTCGATCGTCCGCGCCACCGACTCTCGCGTTTGATGCGGCAGACCATAGACGAGATCGATGTTGACGGAATTCACCCCGTGCCGCCGAAAGCCGGAAATCACGTCTCGCGTCGTATCGAACGACTGCACGCGGTTGATTGCGGCCTGCACTTCGGGCGCGAAATCCTGCACGCCGACACTCAGCCGATTGACACCGGCCCGCGCGAAGGCGGCGATGCGATCCTCGCTGATCGAGCGCGGGTCGACTTCGACGGCGAATTCCATGCCCGGCGAAAACTCGACGAGGTCCTTCAGCGCCGCACCGATCCTGAGAATATCGCGCGCACTGAGAATGCTCGGAGAGCCCCCGCCGAAATGGATGTGATCGGCAATCCTCCTCTCACCTGCCAAGGCGGCGCGGACAAGTTCGAATTCCCCCAACAAAACGTCGACGTAATTCGATACCGGCTCGTACTTCTGCGTCGCCTTGGTGTTGCAGCCGCAATACCAGCAGAGCTGATCGCAATAAGGAACATGCATGTAGACGGAGACGCGCTCGCCCGCTGGCAGCGCAGCCAGCCAGGACCGGTACGCGTTTGCCCCGATATCATCGGAAAAATGCGGGGCCGTTGGATAGCTCGTATAACGGGGAACAGGGCTCGCGTAGCGCTTCAAGGTTTCTGGTGTCATCGAGAGTTCCAGACAGCTGTTGCAGGCAGGATCGGGCGCGGCGGGAACTCCGCAAGCGCCTCAATACCCGCTGCCGGACCGCCGGAACTTGACAAGTGTCAAGATTGGACTGCGACAACACGCACACCGGTATTGCTAAAACGCTTAGGAAGCAGCCGCCAGCGCACAATTCACGGCAGCCTTGGACTTCGCCCGCTTGATTTTTATTTTCGCAGCCCGCACCGAACTGAAATCGCTGCAGTCCGTGAAAACCCGAGGCGCGGCAATCGCAAGAGGAGAGACGACCATCTGCGGCACACCCTTTCGGCGGCTGTCGGCAACGATCCGGCGCTCGTACCTGCGGCGAAGTTGCCCCGGCCGGACCTGATCCTGATAGCGGTTCGGATAAGCCGCTTGCCGCTGGTCCGCCTGGCTGCCGTCTCGAAGCGTCAACAACAAGATGAGGCACATCAGTCCGACGATCAGTAGCGTCCCGCCGAGCAGGCCGTCCGATTGAGCGCCGTCGTCGCCGATCGCCGCCTTGAGCGCCAGCCAGACCCACACCAGCGCCATTCCCCCGCGACCTGCCCGCGCAAGGAGCCGGGCCACAGCTGCGCCCAGCCGCTGCCAGCGATCTCGCCCCATCCGACCCTTGGTCGCTGACGTTTTCATGGGATCATCCGCCGATCGTCCGCGACCAGCGCCCGGACGCAATTTCTTGTGCCGCAGGAGCCGCCGACATGAGTCCCCAGATCATACCCATGAGCAGATAGAAATGACGCCAGTGATCGGTATCGATGATCATACCTTCGAGTGCAATCGCAGCGAACGCCGCATAGAGAATGATGAACATCGGTCGCATCGGCGAGGCCCGTGTGAGGTGGCGGAACCCCAGACCAATCGTGATGACGACCAGCATCCAGTAGATCCCGCCGCCGAGCCAGCCCGAGTTCAGCATGACGCTCAAGTAGACGTTGTGCACATCTTCGCGGTGATGGACCCTCGTGAATGTGGCAGCCCCGATGCCGAGCGGGTTTTCCGCGACAAGTCCCAACGCCTTCTGCTGTCCCGCGAACCTGCCCTCCGGTCCGACATCGTATTGCTGAGACAGCGAGGCGCGCTGCTTGAGAAGATCGGCCACCGGCTCGAACTGGATGGCAACCGCGATCAGCCCGCCGAAAAGCGCCAACCCCAGCGACATCAGCGCGACGATCCGCTCCCGCTGCAACGCCGACGGCGCCGTGGCGAAAGCCAAGTATCCATAAATCATGACGCTCAACGCCAGCACGATCCACGCACCGCGCGAGAAGCTGAGCAGCGTTGCCAGAACCAGCACGCCGGCAAGCGCCATCGGTCCCAACACCCGCGTCAGCGGCCGCGTTAAAACGAGATGCAGGAGATAGAGAACCGGCACCACCATGAACGGACCGAACACGTTCGGGTCCTTGAACGTTCCAGCCGCCCGCCCGAATTTCGTGAACAGGTCGTAGGCGCCGGGGAACAGCGAAAAATAGCCAGCGAGCCCGCTCACCGCCGCCACCCCGGCCGCAACCGTCCAGGCATTCAGGATGAGACGCGTGTGAGCCTCAGGCCGCTTGGCCACGAAGGCACCGAATACGAAAGATGCAAGATAGAGGTAGAGCGAGATGACCGTGAACACGGTCGCATGCTGGGTGTCGACTGCAAATCCGGAGGCGACCAGCCCGCCGGCAGCCGAGACGAGCCACAGCGCCAGATAGAACACCATCATTTCGGAGATGCGTACGAGCCCGATCACCGGCAGCAGTACGACCAGGCCCATGGTCAGCGCGTCGACGGGTGCGGGCTCCGAGAAAACGATCCCGCTTGTTGCGATCGCCAGCCAGACGAAAACCAGCGATAGCCGGTGCGACAGGCTCTTTTTCGCGCCGTCGCCGACGCTTCGTGCACCTGCCAGCCGGACACCCGGCATACCGGCCATTGCTGGCCGGCGGCGGGTGTACGGGAAGCTTGCGGAGAGTGTCGCCACGGCACGAATTCCTGGTCAATCAAGCGAACTGAACCGATAGGTGCAAGAACCCAGCCAGTCTCAGAACGCGTTTTCGGTCTTGAGCAGAGCGAACGGCGTCTTCACCAGGATGTAGAGATCGAGCATGATCGACCAGTTCTCGATGTAGTAGATGTCGTGCTCGACACGCTTCTGGATCTTCTCGTGCGTGTCGGTTTCACCGCGCCAACCATTGATCTGCGCCCAGCCGGTGATGCCCGGCTTGACCTTGTGGCGTGCGAAGTAGCTCGTCACGACATCATCATAGAGATCGCTGCCGGCCTTTGCCTGCAGGGCATGCGGACGCGGACCGACCAGCGACAGGTCGCCAATCAGCACGTTGAACAGTTGCGGCAGTTCATCGAGGCTTGTCTTGCGGATGAAGCGTCCGACCGGCGTCACGCGCGGGTCGCCCTTGGTGACGAGCTTGGCGGCGGCCGCATCGCACATGTCGGTGTACATCGAGCGGAACTTGAACACTTCAACGAGTTCGTTGTTGTAGCCGTAGCGCTTCTGGCGAAACAACACCGGCCCGCGGCTGTCGAGCTTCACCGCGATGGCGACACCAGCCATCACAGGTGCCAGCAGAATGAGCGCAATCGTCGCGATGATCTTGTCGAACAGCCACTTCGCGATGCCGCCCCAGGCTTCGAGCGGCTTGTCGACGAGATCGATCATCGCAACCGTGCCGACACGGGTATAGGTACGTGGCGCGAAGTGCAGTTCGCTCAGGCGTGCCGGAAGCTTGATCTCGACCGGCAATTGCGAGAGTTCCTCGACGAGTTCGGCAATTCGTTTTTCGGCGCTCAGCGGCAGCGCCACGATGATCAGGTCGACACGCGTCGCGCGGGCGAATGCGATCAGACTGTCGAGCGAACCCAGTAACGGATAGCCGTGCTTTTCGGAACCGACCCGCGACCCTGCGCGCTCATCGAAGACCCCGCAGATACGGATATCGGCTTCGACGTCGGCTTCCAGCATCGAGATCATTTTCGAGCTGAGGTCGCCTGTTCCGAAAATCACCGCGCGACGGAAAAGACGGCCCGTCTCGATCCAATGGCGCGCCAGGCTGGCGACGACGAGGCGTTCCACGATGATGCCGAATGTGCCTGCAACGAGCCACAGAGCCAGCCAGACGCGGGAAAACTCATCGCCGGCCTTGAAGAAGAACACGACCGCGGCCAACGCGCCGAAAGCAATCGCCGAACCCAGAACGACACGCGGCAGCAAGGCTGCAACCGAAGCGAATTTCGAGACGTTGTAGGCCTGCAGGATTTCCATGACGGCCACCAGCACAGCCGCCGTCCCCACAACCGCCAGCGTGTATCCGTAAGCGTGGGTTGCGATGCCCTCGTCGACATAAAGAGCCGCGATGACCAGGCCGGCCATCACCGTGACGGCAAAATCCGCGAACCGGACGACATCGGCGAACACCCGGCGCGAAATGAGCCGCCCCTGCTGCTTCAACGAGAAATCGGCCAGCCGCGGCGATGCCGCGGTCGCTTGCTGCAGTGTGGTAGTGAGGCTTGTCGGCAGTGCGTTGGTCGCAACGCTCTTGGCAACGCTCATGAAACTCAGCTCCGTGCCTACTTTCGAGGATCACGGGTCTAGGAGCATCTGTCGTGCCATCCGGCGCCGGAACGTAAACGCCGACGGCCAGTCGTTGCCGTTAAGGTAAATCGGTCCGCGTTCGGCCCTTGCCTGCGGGGCCGGCGTTCAAAGCCGGCTTGGTAAATGAAGCCTTGGCGCTGCCGCCTGAACGCCGGCGCAACAAGCCGTCTCTATAGAATTCAAGTACGCAGCGCATCATGTGTTCCGTAGTAAAACGATCGTTCACACATTGGCGCAAACGCTCGGCTCGTACCGCTGCGGCGGCGTAGTCGTCGTTGGCAATGGACATCGCGCAGGCCAGCGCGCCCGCGTCGCCGGCCGCGACCAGCCGCGTGTCGCTGCCCTCGACGATTTCTGGCACGCCACCGACCTGCGTTGCGATCAGCGGAACCCCGGCCGCGGCAGCTTCGAGTGCGATGTAGGGCAGGCTTTCCGCCCGCGACGGCATAACCAGCACCTTGCCGAGGCCGAATGCGTCGCGCGCTGGCATCACGCCTGGAAACGAAACCCTCGCGCCGAGACCCAGCCGGTGTGCCTGCGCCTTGAACTGGGCGCCGTCGGGTCCGTCTCCCACGATCACCGCCCGCGCCTTGCCGGACAACTGCGACAGCGCGTCAAGCAGTACATCGACCCCTTTGAGGTGGCGCAATTCGCCGACGAACACGAACTCTGCCGCGTTATCTTCGAGTTCCCGCAGTTCGAAATCCGCCGGCAGCAATCCGTTCGGGATCACTTTGTTCGCGACACCATCGAGCCGGATGCAGCTTTCGAAGCGTCCGCGGGCAAAGGCGCTTTCGAAGATGATACCGTCTGTCAGCCGCAACAGCCCGGCTTCGGCTGAAACATAGACATTGCCCTTAACGGACCCATCGAAATAGTGAAGGCTGCCGCCATGCGGCGTGTAGAACCGCAATGGCCGGTGGCGCTTTTCTGCCGATGGAAGGCTTCCACCGAAGCGGGCATAAAGCCCCCCCTTGGCTCCATGTCCATGCAGGACGTCAATCCCGAGCTCTTTGCTCAATCGGTGCGTTTCGCGAATGCATTTGAGATCGCTGATGCCAGGCGCGCGGCCCATCGGGATGGAGTGCAGTCCCAGAGGCAATTGCTGCGCGAGGTCGGCCAGCCGTTTGGCTGTCAGTCCATCCGAACTGTTCGAATCGACCAGCACGCCGACTTCCAGCCCCCACTTCACCTGCTCCATCGCAAGGTCGCGGACGTGGCGGAACAGCCCTCCGACGGGAGCACGCAGGATGTGCAGAATTCGCAGGCTTGGGGTCACGCGGACGCACTCCAGGTTGCTTCAGGGCCATACCGCCGCAGCCTAGTGGCCTGTCTCGCCTAAATCGGTGTGCTGGCCGCAACCGCTGACGATTTAGGCGAGACATGAAGGCCACTAGCGAAAACAATGGCTTAGTGTGGCGGTCATCGCGCCTCAATTGACAACTCCTGTGCGGCACCAACAGGTCAATTAAGGCGCGACGCCACACTAGTGTTCTGGATCAGACATTTGACGACCTCCACCCGGGAATCAAATGTTTGATCCAGAACACTAGGGCAAGCGCGATGGCTTAGAAGAATCGTTCGTAGACGAAAACCGTATCTCCAGGCTTAACAACGTAGTCCGACGGTGCCTCGATCTCTTCGACCACTCCGTCGATGCGCCGCGTGATCCGGTACTGCCGCTTGCTCGCCCGCTCCGAATAGCCGCCGGCGATGGCAATCGCGGTCTCGACCGTCATTCCCGACACGTATGGATATTGGCCGGCACTGCGGACTTCGCCGAGAATGAAGAACGGACGGTTCTGAAGGATATCGACGGTCACCTGCGGGTCGCGCACGAATTCGGCGCCGAGACGAGAGCCGATCACCCCGGCAAGCCCGTTTGTCGTCAGGCCGCGTGCATTGACCGTACCGATCAGCGGCACCGGTATCTGGCCGGCGTGATCGACGATATAGGTCCGCGAAAGGTTGGGCTGGCCGTACACGAAGATACGCAGCCTGTCACCGGAATCGAGAAGGTACGGACCATCCGAATCCGCAACCGCCTTTGGTCCCGTCAGCGCAACGTCCGCATATCCCCGATCGACCCAGCTTTCTGCGGCCACGGCCGGTATGACCGGCGCTTCCTCGACTACGACGGGGCCAGCTTGCTGCTCGGAAACGTCATAGGCAAAGGTATCAGAACCCGCCGGAGCACTCATTATCTCTCCCGCCCGCGCCATTGCCCCGCCATGCCCGAACAACGGGCCGTCGGAAGACAGTAGCGGACGGTTCACCGCACAGCCGGCAAGGCCGGGCAGTACGACCGAGAAAATTATGAACGCGCGCCAGGACATGGTCGGGCAGCCTCGTAGGACAAACAACATCACGATCCTAGGAGTAGCCCGCAGTTGGTTAAAAAACCTTGAGCGCAGGTATCAATTTCAGACAATTAAGGGATTTGTTACTCCCATGCGTTCTAATCCGGCTCAACTATTCACAATTTTGAGATCGGACTGATGCGCCAAGCTCAAGCCTCCCCCGACGACATTGATCTGACGACGCTGGGTGCGACCCTGAAACGGGCAGCAACGAAGTTGATTGCCCTGTCGCTGATCGCAGGCACGCTCACCTATATTACGTTGTCGACCATTGCGCCGCAGTTCGAAGCCAACGCCGAACTGGCGATCGTCGCCAAGAGCGCCCTCAACCCGTTCACCGGTCCCGATCCCCAGAATTCATCCGCCGATCTCGCTTCCCGCATGGATAAGGAGGCTATAAACACCCACGTTCGCGCCATCCAGTCCCCCGACCTCGTCGAGAAGGTCGCCGGCGCCCTGCGCCTTGCCGGCCGCGCTGAATTCAATCCTGTCATCGGGCCCGTCGACACATTCTCAGGTGTCCTGCGCGCGCTCGGTCTCAGCGGCGTTCAGAGCAAACTCAGCGACAACGACCGCGTTCTCAACGAAGTTTCCAAACGCCTCGTCGTCTTCTCGCCCGAGTCGAGCCGTGCGATCACCATCGCCTTCACCTCGGTCGATCCGCAACTCGCAGCCGACTTCGCCAACAATCTGGCGACCAGCTATCGCGAGAAGCTCGCCAACGCGACTGTCGCGGAAACCTCCGCCGTCCAGGACCAACTCGCCCCCCGGATCGCAAGACTTCAGGAGGAAGCCGCCAAGGCCGACCAGGACGTCGCCAACTTTCGCAACAAGGCCGGCCTGATCGGCGGCGGCAGCCAGAAAACTCCCATCAACGAGCAGCAGCTCGGCGAGATCACCAGCGAACTGACCAAGGTCAAGACCGCGCGCTCTACGGCTGAAAGCCGGGCCAAGTCCGCCCGCGAACTGATGCGCAAGGGCACCCCCGAAGTCATCCCGGAGGCGCAGCGTTCGCCGCTCATTCAGGCCCTGATCACCCAGCGCGTCGCAGTCGAAAGAGATATCCTGAAGCGCTCGACGAGCCTCAAGCCGGCCCACCCGATCATGAAGCAGCTTCAGGCGGATCTGGCCGCCACCAATCGCCAGATCGCCGGCGAAGTCGCCAACCTCGTCGCGGGACTGGACAAGGAAGCCTTCCTTGCTGCCGAACAGGAACAGGCCGTCGTCGCCAGCCTTGAGACCATGAAGTCGAAGGTGGCCGTCAACACCACCGATGAAGTCGAACTGCGCCGGCTCGAAGGCCTTGCCGCTTCCAAGCGCGCCGAACTCGAGCGCCTTCGCGCGCAGTTCGAGGCAAACCGCGCCCGAACCGAATCGGCGGCTGTCCCGGTCGAGGCGCAGATCCTCAATCTGGCGCGCACGCCGAACGTTTCGAAATTTCCAAAGAAACTGCCCTATACACTGCTGGTCATGGTTGCCATGCTGTTGCTTGGAACCGCCGTTGTCATTACCGCAGGGCTCGCACGCGGTGCCCGTTCCGCCTCCCCGCGCGAAGACCGCCTGCGCGAGGAGATTGCAGCAGCCACCTCCCAACCGGAGCTGCGCACGCCCGCCGCGCTCACCCCAACCCTCGAACGGGTTCGCCGCAACGAGCCGCCAGCTCCATTGAGCGCTGCGCCGCCGCCTGTGCCTGCCCCCCAACAATCAGGAATCGGAAATTTCCTCACCATCAGCGATGTCCCTGCTCTCGCCACCCATCTTCTGGAGATTGCAGCGGGTTCGACGTCCGGGTTCCGCACCCTGATCGCAACCCGGGTAACGCCCGGCAAGGCCGCGGACCTTGCTGTTGAGACCGCCGCTCACCTCAGCGCCGGCGGCAAACAGACCCTGATCATCGACTGGAGCCTTGAAGGTACCGGAATCTCCCGGCCTCTGTCGCTGCCGAACGCTCCCGGCTTCATCGAACTCCTGACTTCGAAGGCCACCTTCGCGGACGTCGTGCGCTGGGTTCCCGGGACCCAGATCCATATCATTCCGAGCGGCTGGGCGGTCGCCGGCGGGCCCGAAAGTCTCGATGCCGACCAGCTCAACCTCATCCTCGACGCGCTCGACGAGGCCTACGATCACATCATCGTCGTCGGCAAGTACGAGAATGCCCGCTCATTGTTCGAAGCCATCCAGGGCCGATTTGATGCCGGTATCGTTGCCTTCGACGAGAACGATCGCCAGCGCGTGCTCGACGATCCCGCAGATACGTTCCTGGGCTTCGAGGTCGCCGACATCGAACTCATTCGATTCGAGCCGTCCCGGCAAGGCAGCGAGAACGCAGCCTGAGTGCCGACAGCGACCTCCGCGTTAACACTCGATTAACTCTAACGATCGGCAATTTTCAAAAAACGTCGATCAGGCGCATCCCTGCACGCCAATTGCATTCCTCCTGGTCCAGGATCAAACCACCGTGCGAATCTTTTCGATTTTCACGTGTCGACCAGAGGAAGCAAGGCCTCATGAGCCGAAACAACACGTCGATTATCAAAGCGGCGCTCACAGCCCTGGATATGACCGGGGCAAATCGTATTGCAGCTCCGCTGACAGGCGGTCTCGGCGCGATCTTGATGTTGCATCACGTCGCCCCGGAAACCGGCGAAGCCTTCGAACCCAACCACATCCTTCGCATCACCCCGGAATATCTCGAACAAGTCATCGGCCTCGTCGACGAGATGGGATACGAAGCGGTCAGCCTCGACGACATCCCCGCACGCATCGCCGCCGGCCGCGATGCCAAGCCGTTCGTTGCCTTTACCTTTGATGACGGCTACCGCGACAACCGCGACTACGCGCTGCCCATCATGCGCCGGCACGATATCCCGATGGCCGTCTACGTCGTCAGCGACTTCGCCGACGGCAATGGAGAATTGTGGTGGCTGGCGGTGGAGAAAGCCATCCGCGAACTGGACCGTATCGATTTGGTCCTCGGCAATCAGAGATTCGTCCAGTCGTGCGCTTCGCTCGAAGAAAAACATCGTGTCTTCCACCAGTTGTACTGGTCCATGCGCCACGCTCCCGAGAGCGAAACCCGCTCCGTTGCCGCAGCACTTGCCCAGCAAGCCGGCTTCGATCCTGTTTCGATCTGCCGCGAACTCGTCATGAATTGGGACGAATTGCGCGATTTCGCCAACGACCCATTGGTAACCATAGGTGCCCACACGACCAGCCACTACGCGCTCGCCAAACTCGATGCAGCGACAGCCCGCCGCCACATGAACGAAAGCGTCGCCCGAATTGAAACCGAACTCAACCTGCCCTGCCGCCACTTCTCTTTCCCGTATGGCAACCAGATCGCATGCGGCACGCGCGAGTTCCGCTCAGCCCGCCGGCTCGGCATGATGACTGCGGTGACAACTGAAAAGGGCCTGATTCATCCCCATCACCGCCGCGCGATGACGGCGCTGCCGCGCGTATCCCTGAACGGCGACTATCAGGATTTGCGGTATCTGCGCACGCTGCTGTCGGGTGCGCCATTCGCGCTTCTCGAAGCTGCCCGCCGGATCACGCAAACACCGGCCGCCGCCGCCCGCGCACTGTTTACCTCTCGTCGGCCCGCGACATCCACTTGATGATGTAGGCGGCCGGAACCACCCACAACAGTCCGGCGATTGCGTAATAGGCGAGTTCCACGAATTTCGAAGTCGTATTGACCTCAAGCGCCACCGCCACGACCATTGCGACCAGCGCGTAAACGATGATCATCACCATCAGCAGCACCGTTCCGGCCAGCTTGCGCATGCGCATGTTCATTTGTCGCCGTAACCTCCTGCAGCCGTCGCCTTGAACTGGGCCGAAGCCCAACGGGGCGCGCCGCTTGGGCGCATTGCGCCGACGCCGACCCTGCTGCTTTGTTGCCCGAAGCCATCCGAAAATCAACAAAGGTAGACTTGCCGATGCCCGCCGAGCGCGCCACGCGAGATCCCGTCCCGGACAATGCCGCTCAATCCTCGACCGTCGCTTTGCGGATTTGGCTGCTGACTATCGCCGCCTTGGTATTTGCCATGATTGTCGTCGGTGGCGCGACCCGCCTCACCGATTCCGGGCTCTCGATCACCGAATGGCAGCCAATTCTCGGCGCCATTCCCCCGCTGAACGACGCCGATTGGCAGGATGCCTTCGAAAAATACAAGACCATTCCCGAGTACCATCTCGTCAACAAGAATATGTCCCTCGAGGATTTCCAGTTCATCTACTGGTGGGAATGGGCGCACCGCTTCCTCGGCCGCTTCATCGGCCTCGCATTCGCCTTGCCGCTTGCCGTCTTCTGGCTGTCCGGCCGCATTCCCAAGGGCTACGCCCCGAAGCTACTCGGCATCCTGGCGCTCGGCGGCCTCCAGGGTTTCATCGGCTGGTACATGGTCCAATCCGGTTTGACCGAACGCGTCGACGTCAGCCACTACCGTCTCGCCCTGCACCTGACGACGGCATTCGCGATCCTGGCCCTCATCCTCTGGATTGCCTGCGACCTGGCCGACGAAGGCGCCAACGGGCCGATCCGCCTGCATACCCTGACAACCTCGCAAAATCGCATCGCTTGGTCGATCCTCGCCTTGCTGTTCCTGCAGGTGGTCGTCGGCGCCTTTGTCGCCGGCCTCAAGGCAGGTCTCGTTCACAACACCTGGCCGCTGATGAATGGTGCCTTCGTCCCCGCCGACCTCTTGGAACTCGAACCATGGTTCCTGAACTTTTCCGAGAACCCGGCAACCGTCCAGTTCATACATCGATTGCTCGCCTATCTGCTGATCGCCCTGGCGCTCTGGCACACGTTTTCGGTTGCTTCGAACGCCGACGACGAGCGCGTCGTGACGTCATCTCGGGTTCTCGTTGCCGCCTTCGCCGCCCAGGCGGCACTTGGCGTCGTCACGCTACTTCAGGCCGCAAACGCCGCCGAGATCCCAATCTACCTGGGACTTGCCCATCAGGGCGGCGGCGCCCTGGTGCTTGCCATCGCAGTCTGGCACACCCACCGCATGATCCGGGCAGCTTGAACCAACCCTCGACCGCCAGAGCGTTTTGCTGCGCCGGTGCGGCACACTGGCGCTAGGCGGGAAGAAATCCCGGTGCTAGTGCTCCGACTCTGACATATGGTTCCCTGCCGGGAACCTGAATGTCAGCCCGGAACACTAGGCAACCTTTTGATTGTGTTCTGGATTCACAAACATTTGACGACCTCCACCCGGGAATCAAATGTTTGATCCAGAACA
>JAHJSN010000169.1 GCA_018830445.1 Alphaproteobacteria bacterium
GCTGGCCGCAACCGCTGACGATTTAGGCGAGACATGAAGGCCACTAGCGAAAACAATGGTTTAGTGTGGCGTTCAGCGCGCCTCAATTGACAACTCCTGTGCGGCACCAACAGGTCAATTAAGGCGCGACGCCACACTAGAGCCCATCTAAAATTTCGGGGCAAGCCCTGCGAAGCAATAGCTGCCACTCGAACCTCTGCCCGCAAAAAGTTCTTCGCACTGGCGTACCAATGCCCGCCTGGAATCCGGACGAAGACCCCCTGCCCGCACGCATGCAGGAGCTCGCCCGCCGTACCTTGGAACTGGCGGAGCTCGCCGACCATCAAGCCGTGGTGGTCGGCCACGGCGACACCGCCCACCGCCATCTGCACATGCTGATCAACCGCGTGCATCCACAGCAATTTGACCAGCGGCAAACTGCTTGAGCGTCGCGGCGTCATTGTTGTCGGCGTGGGCGAGCCGCACGCGGCCGTTCTTCTCCGCCGCGACCAAGCGCCAGCTCGCCGAGTTGGCGCAAACGATGGTGACGAAGTCGGATCTCGCCAAGGCGCGTAAGGTCACCCTGAAACCGGGGGCACGGCTCGTCCGTGCCTGGGGCGGCGAGACGCACGAGGTCCTGGTCGTCGAGGACGGCTTCGTGTGGCGCGGCAAGACATGGCGCTCGCTTTCAGTAATCGCGCGCGAGATGACCGGCACGCACTGGTCGGGGCCGCGGTTCTTCGGTCTGACCGGCACCACGACCAAACCGGTCGCCGTGGCGGACACCGAAGGCGACGATCATGAGTAGGAAGCGTGAGGTCCGCCGCCCCAACGGCGTGTCGGTCATTCGCTGCGCCATCTACACCCGCAAGTCCTCCGAGGAGCGTCTCGAGCAGGACTTCAACTCTCTGGATGCGCAACGCGAGTCTTGCGAGGCCTACATCCGAAGCCAGAAAAGCGCGGGCTGGGTCGCACTTCCCGAGATGTACGACGATGGCGGGATCTCGGGCGGCGCTATGGAACGGCCCGCGCTACGCCGCCTGCTCGACGACATAGCGGCCGGCCGCGTCGACACCTACGTCGTCTACAAGGTCGACCGGTTGATGCGGTCCCTCAACGACTTCGCCAAGATCGTCTACGCGTTCGATGCCAAGGGCGTGTCGTTCGTTTCCGTCACACAGCAATTCAATACGACCACGTCGATGGGCCGGCTGACACTCAACATGCTCCTCTCGTTCGCACAGTTCGAGCGCGAGGTCACCGGCGAACGGATCCGCGACAAGATCGCAGCCTCGAAGCAGAAGGGCTTGTGGATGGGCGGAATGCCACCGCTCGGCTATGACGTCGCCGATCGAAAGCTGGTCGTGAACGCCCCCGAGGCCGAAACCGTCCGTCACATCTTCCGCCGCTATGTCACCCTCAAGTCGGTTCTTGCCTTGCAGCACGAATTGGCAGGCGATGGCATCGTAAGTACGGCCCGAAGGATCTGTTCAGGCTCTCTCGGTGTCGGCCCGGCTGCGGCGGACCGGCCTGGAAACAAAGCTGCTGATCCAGGGCGCACTCGGATCTAAGCCGCCGCGACGGTATGACCGCAGCTTGCTGCGGCTTGTCGCGAAAGCGCGACAGTTCAACGATCTGGTCATGAACAGCAATGTCAGATCGATGCGGGAACTCGCCGCCGAAGTCGGTGTCAGCGGGTCATACTTTACCCGGGTGTTTCGCCTGAACTTCCTGGCCCCGGAGATCACCACGGCGATCATCCAGGGTCGCCAGCCAGACGAACTGAGCGCAATCAAACTGATGGGCACCGGCCGGTTCTCTGGCTGCTGGTCGGAGCAACGTCGCCAGATGGGTTTCGACTGACCGCATCATTATCGCCGCTAAACTGCCGTAACCCACCGTCGCCCGCGACGGTGCGTTCGTCGTTCCACCCCCTCGAACTGCAACAGCTTGGGCGTCATCCGCCGTCAACGGCACCACTGAAAACCCGATAGGAGACTATTGCCGGCGCAGCGGCCTCACAACGGCACCAAACCGATCTCCGCGACCCGCCGCACAGTCTGGTCGGGCGTAACCCGCGGAAACACCGGGACAACTTCGAATCTCGTCGGGAATTCAACAATTATCGCTGAGAATCAATAAGTTATCGCGGTCCCCGGGGGACTTGCTCCGAACTCAACCGAAAGCCCGAAGGGCTCGGGAGTAACGCGACCCGGCGCTCGCTCAACACAAGCTTGCGCCGTGTTGACGAATAATGCGCCGCCCCGTCCGGAGCGCGACCAGCGCGTGAGGACACGAAAATGGTGGCCCCGGGGGGCTAAGTTCGAACTCAACCGAAAGCCCGAAGGGCTCGGGAGCAACGCGACCCGGCGCTCGCTCAACACAAGCTTGCGCAGTGTTGACGAATAATGCGCCGCCCCGTCCGGAGCGCGACC
>JAHJSN010000170.1 GCA_018830445.1 Alphaproteobacteria bacterium
TAACGTCAACACAAGCTTGCGCACGCCAACATCGGCTTGCCGAATGTTGGGCAAACAAGTGTTGAGCAGGTAATAACGTCAACACAAGCTTGCGCACGCCAACATCGGCTTGCCGAATGTTGGGCAAACAAGTGTTGAGCAAAGGAAGTGCGGAGCAAATAGAAACTCAGACGATCTTCTGTCCTGTCTTCGCCCAGTCGGCGAGGAAGGCATCCAGCCCCTTGTCGGTCAGCGGATGCTTGACCAGCGCTTTCAGGATCGCAGGCGGCACGGTGGCAACGTCGGCCCCGATGAGAGCGGCTTCGCGCACATGGTTCACCGTGCGGATCGAAGCGGCGAGGATGTCCGTCGTTAGGTCTTGGTAGTTGTCGTAGATCTGGCGGATTTCGCGGATCAAGAGCATGCCGTCCTGCCCGGCGTCGTCGAGGCGCCCAATGAATGGCGACACGAACGTTGCCCCGGCCTTGGCCGCCAGCAGCGCCTGGTTGGCGTTGAAGCACAGCGTCACGTTGACCATCAGCCCGTCGCCTGTCAGCGCCTTGCACGCCTTCAGCCCGTCGAGGGTCAGCGGCACCTTGATCGTCACATTCTTGGCGATCTTCGCCAGTTCGCGTGCTTCCGCCAGCATCCCCTCGGTATCGGTGGCGGCGACTTCCGCGGACACCGGCCCCGGCACGATTTCGCAGATCTCGGCGATGGTTTTCTTGAAGTCGCGCCCGGACTTGGCAATCAGCGACGGATTCGTCGTGACCCCGTCGACCAGGCCGCTTGCCGCCAATTCCTTGATTTCGCTGATTTCTGCGGTATCGACGAAGAATTTCATATCTATCCCTTGCCCCAGGGTTGCCCTATCGGCTCCCCTACTATCGAACTGATTCGCGCTTGCCTAGGGTTAGCAGCGGTGCGTGAAGTGTTTTTCTCAGAGGTTGCCGGGAAAAACAAAGGATTAGTGCAGATTTGCGGGCCATGAAAATACGAAGCGGGCCAGCAAGAGTTGATGTTGTGGCGGCGAGACTTGGATAATTTGCTCGATCTTGGAGTGGACAGGACAGCGGACCCGGTGGCCAACGATCCGGTGCCCGTCCTGCTGCCTGTGGCGCTCGATCAGACTTATGATTATCTCCCGCCCGCTACAGGCATGCCCCAGCCGGGAAGCTTCGTCACGGTTCCATTCGGCAACCAGACGCGCATCGGTATTGTCTGGGATGCGCCATGTGGCGAAGCCGCCGCAAAAAAGGTCGCCCCTAAGCGGCTCAAGGAGATCCTCGAAGTACTCGACGTTCCGCCATTGCCGGTACTTTCGCTGCGCTTTGCCGAGTGGATCTCCAACTATACGCTAAGCCCGCTCGGCATGGTGTCGCGCATGATGATGTCGGCGCGCGAGGTGTTCGAGCCTGCAAAACCTCGCTTCGGCGTGGCCGCGGTACCCGGCGCCGCCCTGCCGCCGCGCATGACACCGGCCCGCGAACGCGCCCTTGAAATCGCTTCCGACGGCCTCATCCGCCCGAAAGCGACGCTCGCCCGCGCCGCGGAATGCACCAGCGGCGTCGTCGACGGCCTCGTCACGGCAGGCTGCCTTGTCGAAGCGGCCATTCCGGAAAAACGCTGTCCGAAGCCGGAACCGCTGCACACCACGGTCGAATTCAGCGAAGCCCAGGAGCGCGCCGTCGAGGGCCTGCGCTCGGCCGTCGACGCCGCCAACTTCTCCGTCACACTGCTCGATGGCGTCACCGGCTCCGGCAAAACGGAGGTATATTTCGAAGCCGTCGCCCGCGCCCTGCAAGAAGGCCGGCAGGTCCTCATCATGCTCCCCGAAATCGCCTTGACGAGCCAGTTCCTCGGCCGTTTCGAAGCGCGCTTCGGTTGCCCGCCGGTCGAATGGCACTCGGCCCTCGCCAGCGCCGAGCGCGGACGCCTGTGGAAGGCGGTCGCAACCGGCGAAGCCCGCGTCGTCGTCGGCGCCCGCTCGGCTCTCTTCCTGCCTTACTCGGACCTCGGCCTGATCGTCGTCGACGAAGAGCACGATGGCGGCTTCAAGCAGGACGACCGCGTCAACTACCACGCCCGCGATATGTCGGTGGTGCGCGCACACATGGGCGATTTCCCGGTCGTCCTCGCCTCCGCCACACCGGCAATCGAAAGCCATGTCAACGCGCGCTCCGGCAAATATCGCCACCTTATCCTGCCGGGCCGTTTCTCCGGCACCGAACTCCCCGAGATCGAAGCCATCGACCTGCGCAAGGAGCAACCCGACAAGGGCCGCTGGCTCGCCCCGCGCCTCGCCGAGGAAATGGCCCGATGCCTGGAGCGCGGCCAGCAAAGCCTGTTGTTCCTCAACCGCCGCGGCTACGCCCCCTTGACGTTGTGCCGCGCCTGCGGCCACCGGCTCGAATGCCCGCAGTGCACCGCATGGCTGGTCGAACACCGCTTCAAGAAGCGCCTTGATTGCCACCATTGCGGTTTCTCGCTTCCGGTCCCTGACAAGTGCCGCAAATGCGGCGAGGAAGGCACCATGACCGCCTGCGGCCCCGGCGTCGAACGCGTCGCCGAAGAGGTTGCCGACCGTTTCCCCGAAGCCCGCATCGCGCTTCTGTCGTCCGACCTCATCCCGTCGCTGACCGAAATGCGCGAGATCATCAAGCGCATCGAGTCCAACCAAACCGACATCATCATCGGCACCCAGCTGGTGGCGAAGGGTCACCACTTCCCCAACCTCAATCTGGTCGGCATCGTCGACGGCGATCTGGGCTTGGCGCAGGGCGCCGATCCGCGGGCCGGCGAGCGCACATTCCAACTCCTGCATCAGGTGACCGGCCGCGCCGGCCGCGCGATGATCAGGGGCCGTGCCTTCATCCAGACGCACCTGCCCGAGCACCCTGTCATGGCGGCCATCATCTCAGGCGACCGCGAGGCCTTCATCGAGCGCGAAATCATGAACCGCCAGGCCGGACTGCTGCCGCCCTACGGCAGACTTGCCGCTCTCATCGTCTCCTCGCGCGACAAGGAAACAGCCCAGCTCATCGCCCGGGATATCGCCCACCGCGCACCCCCAGCCGATCGCTTGCAGGTTCTCGGTCCCGCCGAAGCACCCATTGCCGTCATCCGCGGACGGCACCGCTGGCGCCTGTTGGTCAAGGCACCGCGCGAGATCGACATGCAGGGCTATTTGCGCGAATGGCTCTCCCGTCTGCCTCCGTTGAAGGGCGATAACCGCCTCTCGATCGATATCGACCCCTATTCATTCTTGTGAGCCTCCCGTTGCGTACTGGATTGAGCCCGGCCGCAAGAGTGCACTCGGCGTGCCGTCTGCGATCCCGGACCACCGATGATCGCGGCCATGGAACCTCCCGGCAACACGAATTCTTGACCGCCGGCACACCGCCAAGCCACTTGACCATTTGGCCCTTCGCGACCCGAATTCGCGCAACGCCAATGAAACCCAACCTTCGCGCCGATGCCAAAGTTTGCGATCATCGACATCACCTTCGCCCGTTTGCCGACAATACCGGCCGATGAAATCATTGCGCACATGTCAGACCCTCAGGTGGCAGCCCACATGCCACTCCTGACATTCCAGTGGGACCATCAGCGCCTTGCCGAGTTCGTAGCGGCAAAGGAGGAATGCTGGCGGCGCGACGGGCTTGGTCATTGGGCCATACTCAATAACGGCGACTACGTTGGATGGGGCGGGTTTCAGAAGGAAGGCAGCGAGTGGGATTTCGGATTGGTCCTCAAACCCGGTCGCTTCGGGCTGGGGACGCACATTGTGAAAAAAGCGATCTCGTTCGCCCGGGACGATCCTCGAATTCCCTTCGTCACGTTTCTCTTGCCGCCGTCGCGGAAACGAGTACGCGGGCTTCTTAGGCGCGGCGCGATCTTCGTCGGCGAGGTCGATTACAATGGGACGACCTTCATGAAATACCGCCTGCAGACTTGATCATCGAAGCCACGACAACGCCGGTCACTATTCGCGAGAAATTACCTTGAGTTGCGAGCCCCGCCAGTTAGACGTCCACGTCCCGATACGCGCTGCACTGCACGACAGATGGCGCCCGAAGTTATTGCGGCGCAGCAACGATTATCGTTGCTGAACCCCACTGCCTCGGGGGAAAGTGCGAAGCGAGTCATGTTAAGATGGGCGACATGGGTTGCGCTGCCGATCGCCACGCCCGCAAGCTTTTCGGGAATTGAAGCTCCGGTCCGCGACGTTGGACTGATCGCATTCGATACCGGTTTCTTCGTCTTGACGTCCGGTTCAGGGAGTTGCCGTTCGACGAGGCAGACACGAATGAATAATCTCTGGGGGTAATGCCGTATGAAAACTTCACTGGTCGTCGGCTCGCTGGTCCTGCTCGGTGGAGTTCTGGTTTACGGATATAATGATATTCAGCACCACGCGGTGCACGAGAAGACCCAACAACCGGCGGTGCAGGTAGCGGTGGTTAATACCGAACAGCAGCCGTCCAAACCATCAGAAGGCTATCCCGTGCCGTGTCCTGTTTGGCTGGCAAGCCTTATTGTCGGACCTGAAAAGATCAATGAACTCGTCGCCACGTTTTTCGGTTCTGGCTCCGGCTCTTCGACGATGACCGCCTCTGTCGAAAAGTGATGGTTTGATCGGCGGCTTCACTCCAATACCGTAGTCATGGCGCCACCATCCGGCATGCAGGATTCGCATTGCTGGAAAATGGAGCAATGCAATAGTCGCTACTGCTGCAACACTGGCACTCATGCCATATCCATCGCGTTCATCAGCAGCTTGTCTGCAATTGGAGCGCTAAAATGGAAAAGTCGTCACGCACGCCGTTGATCCTCACACTTGGCACCGCCACGTTGCTTCTCGCATTGTTGATCGCCGCCTCGTACATGGGGTTCTTCCCTGTTGGCACCGGTGATTGACAAAGTTGGCCGAGCCGCATTCACATGGATGCCGTGGGTCAAACCGACTTGCAGCAGTACTGACGAGGCGACTGGCCTTAGAGTGGCGGACCGCCCTCCACAAGCGTAGCCGCCGAACTCAAGTCGGTTGGATGGGTCAATAACCCATCCACCGGTCAAGGCGGGCTCGCTCTGGTCTGGAGCGGGTCGAACGATTTTTTTAGCTCTTGAATCTGCGTCGGTTTTCTTGCCGGCCTGGTCGCAAAGGATCAACGGTTGGTTGGGCCAGCGATGCGGTGTTGCAGAACACGCTTAATCAATTCGCCTTGTAATTTCGACTTGCGGCCTTGAACACAGGCCGCACATGAATACCTGCTTTGCACAGTAGCTCGCAAAAGCAGGTCAAGCCCCATGCTCGATTCCAACCGCATATCCTTCCGAGGCGCGAATGGCCACGATCTTGCCGCTCGTCTCGACCTGCCGGCGGGGAAGCCACGCGCCTATGCGCTTTTTGCCCACTGCTTCACGTGTTCGAAGGATCTCGCCGCCGCACGTCGCATTGCGAAGGGCCTGTCTGAACAAGGCATTGGCGTCCTGCGGTTCGACTTTACCGGCCTCGGCCACTCCAAAGGCGAGTTTGCGAATACCAACTTTTCCTCCAACGTCGCCGATCTCATTGCCGCTGCTGACTACTTGCGCTCCAACCAGCAAGCCCCGGCCATCCTCATCGGCCATTCGCTCGGCGGCGCCGCCGCGCTGGCGGCAGCTGGTAAAATTCCGGAAGTCAAAGCCGTCGCAACCATCGGCGCACCCGCCGACGTCGGCCACGTCCTCCATCAGTTCGGCGCGTCGCTGGATGAAGTACGCACCTCGGGCAAGGCCGACGTCTCGCTCGGCGGCAGGCCCTTCTCCATCCAACAGCAGTTTGTCGACGACGCCGAAGGCCAGAATCTGAAGGCGGCGATCGCTTCAATGAAAAAAGCTCTGCTTGTCCTGCACGCGCCGACTGATGAAGTCGTCGGCATCGACAATGCCGCGGCGATTTTCACAGCCGCCAAGCACCCCAAGAGCTTCATCTCGCTCGACGCCGCCGATCACCTGCTGACGCGACCGCAAGATGCTGCCTACGCGGCGCAGGTGATCGCCGCCTGGGCTGCCAGGTTCCTGCCGGAAGAAGAAGTCGTGGCCGATGAAGGCGTTGATGACGTCGTCGTCACCGAGACCGGCGCCGGCAAGTTCCAAAACATCGTGCGCTCGGGCCGGCACCGTCTGCTTGCCGATGAACCCCGGTCCGTCGGCGGCCTCGATTCGGGCCCCAGCCCTTACGATTACTTGAGCATAGCGCTGGGCGCCTGCACGGCGATGACGCTCCGCATGTACGCAGACCGCAAGAACGTCGACCTCGGCCGCATCTCGGTGTCGGTTCACCACGGCAAGGTGGACGCCGCCCATTGCGAGGATTGCGAAGGCGCGGCGGAAGGTCGCGAGGGCCGCATCGACCGCTTTGAGAGAATCATTTCTGTGGAGGGCGAAATCGCACCGGAGCTTCGCGGCAAGCTCGTCGAGATCGCTGGAAAATGCCCGGTTCACCGGACTCTTGAAGCAGGTTCCGCCGTGGTAACGCGCGTGGCGCAACGCAAATAGGCCTGAAGTCCCCTGCGGCCCGATACGCACTTTGCCACTGCAACTCATTGCCTTTGGTCGAATATGTGCCCGGCTGTTGTGCATCATGCGGCAACCGTGCAACTTACGGCCCGTTGATGCATCGCACGGTGCGTGATAGACCCCCTCCGTGACATGGGAAAGCGCGGCACGCAATTCACCGCCGCTGACCGAAATCACACCATCTTCCGTGTCGGAACACTGGCCGCGAAACATCTTTCGCAGCCCTTTCGGCACGTTTCCAGACACGCTTAACAAGAGCGATCGACGTGGCAACAGACGATCTAAACTTGTCGAGCATGCCCGGCCGCTATGCCGGAGCCTTGTTCGAGCTGGCCAACGACCAGTCAAAAGCTGCCGAAGTGGAGAAGGATCTTTCCACTTTCCAGGCTCTCTACGACGAAAGCGCAGATCTGCGCCGTCTGGTGGCAAGCCCGGTATTCACCGCGGAAGATCAGGGCCGCGCTCTGCAGGCCTTGAGCGAAAAAGCCGGCCTGGGCGCGTTGGCTTCCAATTTCCTGCGCGTCATCGCCCGCAATCGTCGGCTGTTCGCGCTTCCCCAGATGATTTCGGCCTTCAAGAGCCTTGCCGCCAGGTCGCGCGACGAAGTTACCGCCGTGGTGACGACCGCTCAGCCGTTGACGGACGAGCAGGCAGCGCAACTGAAGGACACGCTCAAGGCGTCGGTGGGCAAGAACGTGATGCTCGACGCCCGCGTCGATCCCGCGATCCTCGGCGGTCTGATCGTCAAGGTCGGCAGCCGCATGGTCGATTCGTCCCTGCGCACCAAGTTGACAGCGATCCGCATGGGGCTGAAGGGCGCTGCCTGAGACGTTGGAATACCCTTTCGACGGTCCTGAAACGGGCCGCAGATGCGAAATTTCCCGGTACCCGCATTGCCAATTTATGCGGCGCGTCGGGCCGGACTTGAAAGTACACGAGATGGCGCCGCACCCGGCGGTTGCGATCTGAACCAGAAACAGAAACGCTAGAAGCAAAAAGAGGTCACGCGATGGAAATCCGCGCCGCAGAGATCTCCTCGATCTTGAAGGAGCAGATTCAGAACTTCGGCAAAGAGGCCGAGGTTTCTGAAATAGGGCAGGTACTCTCCGTCGGTGACGGTATTGCCCGCGTTTACGGCCTCGACCGCGTCCAGGCCGGCGAGATGGTCGAATTCCAGGACGGCACCAAGGGCATGGCGCTGAACCTCGAAGCCGACAACGTCGGCGTCGTTATTTTCGGCGACGACCGCAACATCATGGAAGGCCAGACGGTCAAGCGCACCGAGGCCATCGTGGAAGTCCCCGTCGGCAAGGGCCTGCTCGGCCGCGTTGTCGACGGTCTCGGCAACCCGATCGACGGCAAGGGTCCGATCGTTTCGACCGAACGCAAGCGCGTCGACGTCAAGGCTCCCGGCATCCTGCCGCGCAAATCGGTGCATGAGCCGATGGCGACCGGCCTCAAGGCCGTCGACGCCCTGATCCCCGTCGGCCGCGGCCAGCGCGAGTTGATCATCGGCGACCGTCAGACCGGTAAGACCGCCATCATCCTCGACACCTTCCTCAATCAGGCCCCGCTCAACGAGGGCGACGACGAATCCCAGAAGCTGTACTGCGTCTACGTCGCGGTCGGCCAGAAACGTTCGACGGTTGCCCAGTTCGTCAAGGTCCTCGAAGAGCGCGGCGCGCTTCAGTACTCGATCATCGTCGCGGCGACCGCCTCCGACCCTGCCCCGATGCAGTACCTGGCGCCGTTCACCGGCTGCACCATGGGCGAATACTTCCGCGACAACGGCATGCACGCCGTGATCGCCTACGACGACCTTTCCAAGCAGGCCGTCGCCTATCGCCAGATGTCGCTTCTACTGCGCCGCCCGCCGGGCCGCGAAGCTTATCCCGGCGACGTTTTCTACCTCCACTCGCGCCTTCTGGAACGCGCCGCCAAGCTCAACGAGAACCACGGTGCGGGCTCACTCACCGCCCTGCCGGTTATCGAGACCCAGGCCAACGACGTTTCGGCATACATTCCAACCAACGTGATCTCGATCACCGACGGCCAGATCTTCCTTGAAACCGACCTCTTCTATCAGGGTATCCGCCCGGCTGTGAACGTCGGTTTATCTGTGTCCCGCGTCGGTTCGTCGGCACAGACCAAGGCGATGAAGCAGGTTGCCGGCAAGATCAAGGGCGAGCTTGCCCAGTATCGCGAAATGGCGGCCTTCGCCCAGTTCGGCTCCGACCTCGACGCGGCAACTCAGAAGCTGCTCGCGCGCGGCGCCCGCCTGACCGAACTTTTGAAGCAGCCGCAGTTCTCGCCGCTCAAGATGGAAGAGCAGGTCTGCGTGATCTTTTCGGGTACGCGCGGCTATCTCGATGCGATCCCCGTCAACGCTGTCGGCAAGTTCGAGGAACAGCTCCTCTCGACGCTGCGCAATCAGCACTCGGGCATTCTTGAATCGATCCGCTCGGAGAAGAAGTTGTCGGACGATACCGAGAAAGCCCTGGTCGGCGTACTCGACAGCTTCGCCAAGAGCTTCTCCGCCTAGGCGCCGTTGTGTTCGATTGAGACGACCTGACCTTTGATTGATCGCCCTCCGCCGCCGAAGTCGTGATGACCCAGGCGGCGGCGCGCAAGACCTAAGGAAAGAGACGCCGAGATGGCGAGCCTGAAGGACCTACGAAACCGCATCAACTCGGTGAAGGCGACCCGCAAGATCACCAAGGCGATGCAGATGGTGGCAGCCGCCAAGCTGCGCCGTGCGCAGGAGGCAGCCATTGCCGCGCGTCCCTATGCCGAGCGTATGGATGCGGTGCTGGGCAATCTCGCACGCGGTGTCGCCAGCCCCGAAGGAGCCAGCAAGCTTCTCGTCGGCACCGGCAGCGAGGACACCCACCTGCTCGTCATGATGACTGCTGAACGCGGTCTTTGCGGCGGCTTCAACTCGAATATCGCCAAGCTGGTTCGCCTCGACGCCAAGCGCCTCATCAAGGCCGGCAAGTCGGTGAAGATCCTTGCCGTCGGCCGCAAGGGCGCGGACAACCTGAAACGCGATCTCGGCAAGTTCATTACCGACCGCGTCAGCCTCGCCGGCCTCAAGTCGGTCGGCTTCGAGCAGGCCAATCAGGTCGCCGACAAGGTCATGACCGGCTTTAGCGACGGCGAGTTCGACGTCTGCACGATCTACTTCTCGAAGTTCGAATCCGTCATCTCGCAGAAGCCGACCGCGCTGCAGCTGATCCCGGCGAGCCTTCCCGAAGTCAAAGGTGCCGAAGCCGAAGCCGAGAGCATCGTCTACGATTACGAGCCTGAGGAGAACGAGATTCTCGACTATCTCCTTCGCCGCAACATCTCGACGCAGATCTTCCGCGGGCTCCTGGAAAACGCTGCATCCGAGCAGGGCGCGCGCATGTCCGCCATGGACAGCGCCACACGCAATGCTTCCGACATGATCGACAACCTGACGCTCATCTACAACCGCCAGCGCCAGGCGCAGATCACCAAGGAACTCATTGAAATCATTTCGGGCGCCGAAGCGCTCTGACGACAGACAAGAGACGAGGATCGTGTAATGGCTGACAAGAAGAAAATCGGACGCATCAAGCAGGTTACGGGCGCCGTCGTCGACGTTCAGTTCGACAACGCGAATCTGCCGGCAATTCTCAACGCACTGGAAACCGACAACCATGGCAACCGCCTTGTGCTTGAAGTCGCCCAGCACCTCGGCGAGAACACGGTCCGCACCATCGCCATGGACTCCTCCGAAGGTCTCGTTCGCGGCCAGGAAGTCGTCGACACCGGTGAGGCCATCTCGATCCCGGTCGGCGTCGGCACGCTGGGCCGCATCATGAACGTCATCGGCGAACCGGTCGACGAAGCCGGCCCGATCAAGGGCGATTACTTGCGCCCGATCCACGCGTCGGCACCCGAATTCGTCGAGCAGTCGACGGAAGCCGAGATTCTCCCGACCGGCATCAAGGTCATCGACCTTCTCGCGCCATACGCCAAGGGCGGTAAGATCGGCCTGTTCGGCGGCGCCGGCGTCGGCAAGACCGTTCTCATCATGGAACTCATCAACAACATCGCCAAGGTTCACGGCGGCTACTCGGTGTTCGCCGGTGTCGGCGAACGTACCCGCGAGGGCAACGACCTCTATTACGAAATGATCGAGTCGAAGGTGAACGTGAACCCGGCCGAGAACAACGGTTCCGCTGAAGGTTCCAAGGCCGCCCTCGTCTACGGCCAGATGAACGAGCCTCCCGGCGCCCGCGCCCGCGTTGCGCTGACCGGCCTGACGGTTGCCGAACACTTCCGCGACGAAGGCCAGGACGTTCTCTTCTTCGTCGACAACATCTTCCGCTTCACCCAGGCCGGTTCCGAGGTGTCCGCACTTCTCGGCCGCATCCCCTCCGCCGTGGGCTACCAGCCGACGCTCGGTACCGACATGGGCGGCATGCAGGAGCGCATCACCACTACGCAGAAGGGTTCGATCACCTCGGTGCAGGCCGTCTACGTCCCCGCCGACGACCTCACCGACCCGGCGCCGGCTTCAACCTTCGCCCACTTGGATGCCACCACCGTTCTGTCGCGTTCGATCGCTGAAAAAGGCATCTACCCGGCGGTCGACCCGCTCGACTCCACGTCGCGCATGCTTGACCCGCGCATCATCGGCGAAGAGCACTATCGCGTTGCCCGTCAGGTCCAGGAAGTCCTGCAGCGTTACAAGGCACTCCAGGACATCATCGCGATCCTCGGCATGGACGAACTTTCCGAAGACGACAAGATGACGGTGGCCCGCGCCCGCAAGATCGAGCGCTTCCTGTCGCAGCCCTTCGACGTCGCCGAAGTGTTCACCGGTTCGCCTGGCGTCCAGGTGCCGCTGGAAGACACGATCAAGGCATTCAAGGGCCTTTGCGACGGCGAATTCGACCACCTGCCCGAGCAGGCGTTCTACATGGTCGGCACCATCGCCGAAGCGATCAACAAGGCCGAGAAGCTCGCCGAGGCGGCTTGATCGCCCTGTCGACGACCGCCCAGTGAATCGCCTTCAGGCTTGACGCCGCGCGATTCGCCCGATGAAGAATAGGCTTGCGGCCCGCATCGAGATGTCGGGCTGAGCGGATGATCAAGGGGAGGGCACGACATGGCGTCGGATACTGAAGACCAGCAGGTGGGCCAATTCGGCACCTGCTGTGATGAGCTGAACCAGGTGATGTCGGGCGAGGAATTCGAACCTCTCATCACGTTGGGCGGCGACGACATCCTCTATATGTCGGTCGGTCTGATCGACATCGAGGAAGATGAGCCGGGCATGGTCGACCATCCGGTATTCTTCTGCCCGTTTTGCGGTACGAAGGTGCAGGACCCGGAAGAAATCCGCGCCCGGCTCGACGCGGCCGATGAAGACGACGACGCCTGAACCGATGGGCGTCGTTGCGCCGTGACACGAGATTGATTGAGGTTGGAGACAATGGCAGGCACGTTCAAGTTCGAGCTGGTAAGCCCCGAGCGCATCTTGATGTCGGTCGATGCCCAGCAGGTTATCGTCCCCGGCGCCGAAGGCCAATTCACCGTACTCCAGGGTCATGCCCCGGTGATCTCGACCTTGCTGCCCGGCGTCATCCACGTCACGACGGAGGAATTCAAGAAGACGATTTTCGTTCGCTCCGGATTCGCCGAAGTCACCGCCGACCAGCTCACGATCCTGGCGGAGCGGGCGTTCATCGTCGACGAAGTCGATCCTCGCCATCTCGACGATGAGCTTGAAGCCGCTCAGCAGGCGCTCGATTCAGCCGATACCGACGATGCCCGCCTGCACGTCACCCGCGCCATCGAGCAGCTCAAGGCACTGATCGGCGAAGCCGCCTGACGTCGGCGGGTTTGCGTCGGTTTCGGTCCGGATCGTCGTTCATCAACAAAAGCCGCGCCGACCTTCATGGTTGGCGCGGCTTTTTCATCTCTTGCCTGAGACCGCAGGCGCGGCCATCACCCGGTGTTACTCGGCCTTCTGGAACAGCCCCGTCGTGATGACGAGCTTGTCGGCGTCGGTCGCGTTCATCTGGTCGAGGTCGCCGTCGGCGCCCATCAGCACGATCGAACACTCATCGCCGCAGACGGCTTCGATTGTCGCACCGGCATCGATCGCCACTTCGGACTGCTGTTCGCCGACCGTGACGATGACCGTGTAGTTGGTTTCGTCGTTATTGGTGACGCTGAGAGCAGCCGCCGGAGCACAGAGCGCAATGAGTGCAGCCAGGGCAATACCTGAACGCATGATCTTGTTCATCCTCAATATCTCCAAGAGAGGAAACGAGTGCCATATGGCCCCCGGCGCGCACTGCGCGCCCGCGTGAAATAATGCCGCTCGCAAGTTCTCCGCAAGTACTGCGGCAAAGTATTTATTTGAAGTGCTTCAATAAGCGAAACACGAAAAAAACAGAATCGCGAATACTGGCGCGCGCGGGTGGAATGCCAAGTAGTCTTGCCGTGCGTTCAAATATTAAACCGCCTGTTCAGCCCGTGAGCAGGCCGCGGAACTCATCTAGAACAGCGACATAGACCTCACGCTTGAACGGCACGATGAGATCGATGAGTTCCCCATGTGCGGCCCATCGCCAGGCGTCGAATTCGATCTCGTGCGGCGGCGCTGGGTTGATGTTGACCACCTCGTCGCTTCCCGAAAAGCGGACCGCGAACCACTTTTGCGTCTGGCCCTTGAACCGGCCGCCCCATTTGCGCCCGGCGACGGTTGATGGAAGTTCGTAGCGGAACCAGTGACTGGTTTCCGCGATGATCCTGACGTCGGTGGGACCGATGCCGGTTTCCTCGTGCAGTTCGCGCAAGGCGGCGGCCGCAGGATCTTCCCCCTTGTCGATTCCGCCCTGCGGCATCTGCCACCACAGCTTTGGTCCCGGCGGACTGTTCTTCTTTTTGGAACTGGCTCGGCGCCCGATCCACACCTTGCCCTCTGCGTTGAGCACCATGACGCCGACGCAGGGGCGATAACCAGGGTGCATGAACGGGCTGGCAACGTCTTTGCTCAATTGAGTTCCCCCGGCGCGGTGAATTGAAAGGGCGGGCAACCTGAAAACACTACGACTTGTTGCGGCCGAAAGGTCAAAAAAACAAGGGGCGCCGAAATAAGGCGCCCCTGGTGTCATTCTATCCTGCCTGAAATTGCGGCCATTATGGCTTTGGCTTTTCCTCGTCCGGCTTGGCTGCTCCGGCCTCGGTTTCGGGCTGTTTCTCTTCGGTTTCTTCCTTGGCCTTCGGTGGCGGTGCCGTCACCTTGCCGCGAACGAAGTTGAGCGCGAACTGAAGCTGGGTGTCCTTCTCCGGCTCTTTCGGAACATAGGCGGACGAACCCGATTCTTCCTCTTCCACGTCCTTGTTCTTCAGGTGGCCGCGCAGGCTTGCTTCCCCGCGCGGTTTCGGCGGCGTTTTGTCCTTGAGTTCGTCGGGCAGCTCCTGCTCGATCAGGATATCCGGATCGATGCCCTTCGCCTGGATCGAACGGTTGCGCGGCGTGTAGTAGCGCGCCGTGGTCAGCCGGATCGCCCCGTTGGTGCCGAGCGGGATGATCGTTTGCACCGAACCCTTGCCGAACGAGCGCGTGCCGACGATGGTGGCCCGCTCATGGTCCTGCAAGGCGCCGGCGACGATCTCCGAAGCCGAGGCCGATCCGCCGTTGATCAGGACCACGACTTTCTTTCCGTCGGTCAGGTCGCCGCGCCGCGCCGAGCTTCGCTGGGTTTCCTCGCTGTTGCGCCCCTTGGTGATGACGATGGCGCCCTGGTCGAGGAAATCGTCGGAAACCGAAATCGCCTGGTCAAGCAGCCCGCCGGGGTTGTTTCTCAGGTCGATGACGTAGCCTTTCAGCTTGTCGTCGCCGATGTCCTTGCGCAGGTCCTTGACCGCCTTCGTCAGGTTTGCATGGGTTTGTTCGTTGAAGGTCGTCAGCTTGATGTAGGCGACATCGTCCTCGACCCGCGCCTTGACCGGATTGATGCGGATCACGTCGCGCACAATCTTGATCTCGATCGGCTCTTCCTGGCCCTTGCGCACGACCGTCAGGATGATCGGCGTATCGACCGGTCCGCGCATTTTCTTGACCGCGTCTTCAAGCGACATGCCGACGATCGACTCGCCGTCGAGCATCGTGATCAGGTCATTCGCCTGGACGCCGGCACGCGCCGCCGGCGTGTCGTCGATCGGCGCCACCACCTTGACGACCTGGTCTTCCATGGTGACTTCGATACCCAGTCCGCCGAATTCGCCGCGCGTTTGCACCTGCATGTCGCTGAAGCTTTCCGCCGACAGGTAGGCCGAGTGAGGATCGAGCGCGCTCAGCATGCCGTTGATGGCATTCTTGATCAGCTTCGAATCGTCGGGCTTCTCGACGTAGTCGGAACGAACCCGCTCCAGCACATCGCCAAAAAGGTCGAGTTGCCGGTAGAGGCTGGTATTCGGCGAGGTCGCCGAATAGGTCTGCGAAACGTTGAGCAACGTTGTCGCTCCGGCGAGTGCCGTCATGAACAGGAAAGTCCAGAACGCAAAGTCGGTCTTGCGCATAGTCTTTATCACCCTCTTGGGTTGGGGACCCACCATGGAGCGGGATCGATTGGCCGCCCGTCCTTGCGGAATTCCACATAGAGCACGGGAGACGTTTCTTCGGAACTCTGTTTCACCGTCGGCGGAGGTTCGTTCATCGTTCCAACCGGTTCGGCGGCAAGGACGAACTGCCCTGGCTGCACATCGATTCGCGTCATTCCGGCCAGCAACACATGATACCCGCCGCCGGCATTAATGATCAAGAGTTGCCCGTAACTTCTGAACGGGCCTGCATAAACTATCCAACCGTCGCACGGAGAAGTGATCTGCGCGGAATGCCGGGTACGGAAAACAATTCCCTTGGAATTCTGCCCGTACTGGGTTTTTTCGTCGTACTTGAGCACGAGATCGCCGCTGGTCGGGCGCGGCAGCTTGCTTTTGGCAAGGTGAAACGGGATCGCAGGTTCGATCCGAGCCGCGCTGGTCTTTCCGAAGCCGGTTGCGGAGGGAGCAAGAACCGCAACCTCTATCTCCTTCTCCGGCTCGCGCGGCGGCCCGGGTTTGCCGGCTTCCTTGATCAAGCCGGGATCTTCCTCGACGGGCACGCGTGGCCGCTCGCCTTGCGCGGTTCCTAGTCGTTCGCGTGAGGCCGCCACGTCGAGTGTCTTTTCAATTTTTTCGTTGTGCGCCTTGATGGCAGGCGGCTCGGCCTGATCCAGCTTCTGCATCAATTCGGACAGCGACGTTACGCTCTGCGAGATCTCTGCGGCCGCCGAACGAACCCTGGAAAGTTCGGACTGGCGCTGCGCCAGCGACGTTTGTTTTTCCGTCATAAGCCCCGATAGGCGCGTCCGCGCATCCACCAGGTTCTGCGTTTCAGCTTTGAGGCGCTGGCTTTCCTGCTCGATCTCCGTCATGACGCGGACCAACTCATTGAGCTGGTTCGCCAGTGCCATGGCTTGCTTGCTCATGCTCGGGAACGCTGCGGCCAGAAGCATCGCGCTACGCACCATGGAAAGCGCATCTTCACGGTGCGTGATCATCACCGGTGGCGGATTGCGTCCCATCCGCTGCAGGATCGCGAGCAGGCCGGCGATCTTGCCATGTTGCTGGGCGAGCGAGCCGCGAACCAGCTGTTCCTGCGATTTCAGTTCGCCGAGCCGGGCCTCCATGCCCGTCATTCGCGCTTCGCTTTTTTGGATGAGAGCCGCGGTCTCCAGGAGGCGCGCGTTGAGGCGTTCCCGCTCTTTTTCGAGGTCCTGGAGGCTGACTTCCAGCTCATGCGCCTTGCCCTTCGTCGATTGCAGGCGGCTGCGCTGTTCTTCGAGCTTCAGGCGGGCTTCTTCTCGCGTCTCTTGCGCCACTCCGGCTCCGGCAAACATCGACACGGCCGCGGCAAGCGCGGCCAAAGGCAGTGTCGTCGAACGCGAATTGAGACGGCGCAAGTTTCTTTTGTCCCGGTTCTAGGCGGTTTTCATGGGTCTTATTAAATGATCCAGACGGCGTTTTGGTTAAGATGTCGCGTTTACGCCCAGGTGTGTAGCGTCCGCTTCTGGCCCGAGCGCTCTACAATGTGTTAACACCGATGTCGCAATGGCTGTGACTTACACTGGACCGACAATTGCGGCAATTATTGTGTGCACCGAAGTCTAAATCGATCCGTAATACGGCCAGCGACCCGGCGGCGACTGGTTTGCGCGCGTCGTTTAGCACCATTGGGGCGTCACGGTTCTGCCCGTAAGGCTTCGACGACCGGAAAGTTGCCCTGAACCAGGGAGGGGGGAGCGGGGCGTTTCGGTAAGGTTTGACCGTGGCGCAGGCCCTCCAACCCACCTCGGGAACGAAATGCAATCAGCTCTCTACTACCTCGCGACCCTGGCGACTCTTTCGGTCCTTGTGGTCCTGTGCATCGGTCTTTACACGCTGCTCGGCCGCTCGACCGCCAGCCTCAGCCAGAAACTGATGCGCTGGCGCGTCGGGCTGCAGTTCCTTGCGATCCTCCTCATCATCGGATTTGTGCTGGTCAACCACTGACGACTTCCCCCGGAAGGAACGAGCGACATGGTCAAGCTCAACAAGATCTATACGCGTACCGGCGATGCCGGAACCACCGGCCTTGGCACCGGTGAGCGGGTCGCCAAGCATGATCTACGCATTGCCGCCTACGGCACGGTCGATGAAACCAATGCGACGATCGGGCTGGTCCGTCTTCATTTGGGAGAACTGGAAGCTGACCGTGTCGTCGATGAAATCCTGGGTCGCATCCAAAACGACTTGTTCGACCTCGGCGCCGATCTATGCGTGCCCGATCGCGGCGAGGCATTGCCCTACGAACCTCTACACATTACCGAGGATCAGGTCGATCGGCTCGAACGCGAGATTGACCTTCTCAACGCAGAAATGCAGCCTCTGAAGTCGTTCGTGTTGCCTGGCGGTTCGCCGGCGTCCGCCTACCTGCATCTCTCCCGCACCGTCAGCCGCCGTGCCGAGCGCCTGATGACGGAGCTGGCCAGTGACCCCGCCGAGCCGGTCAGCGCCGCCGCCTTGAAATATATAAATCGTGTCTCGGACCTTCTTTTCGTCGCCGGGCGCTATGCCAACGGTCGCGGGGAAGGCGATGTTCTCTGGGTTCCCGGTGCCAATCGATAAGTATTGTTGCCTTTGTGGCATGAGCGGATTGGTGTGCGACTTCCATGACACTCGCAAGTTGACAAGGCTCTCCGCGCCACCGACAACGATTTGCTAGTGGTGACGGGCCGCATCGATACCGGTCTCGCCCAACGGTGAAGCCGGAGGCTCAAATCGTGTTCATTCCCGTCCAAGACGACAATCCACTGAAATCGATACCGTTCCAGTTCGTGACCGTCGGCCTGATCGCGCTCAATGTCGTCGTGTATCTGCTCGAAGCGACGGGCATGGATGAGGGCGTCATATCGAGTTTCGCAGTCCGGCCGGCTGAGTTGTTTCTCGTCAACGTCATCGGCGGCATCTCGCCGGTGACCGTCGATACGGTTCCGGTTCCTGAAGCCTACACGTTGATTTCATACATGTTTTTCCATGGCGACATATGGCATCTCGCCGGCAACATGGTGTTCCTGTGGGTATTCGGCGATAACGTTGAAGACGCGGTTGGACATATCAAATTCCTCATCTTCTATCTCGCCTGCGGTGTCTTCGCGGCCCTTCTCCATGCCTTCATGGTCGCCGATTCGGCGATGGCCGACGTACCGCTGATCGGCGCCAGCGGCGCTGTGGCAGGCGTTATCGCCGCTTATCTGATGCTGCATCCCCGCGTTCGGGTCTGGGTTCTGGCACTGAAGGTCATTCCGCTGCAGATTTCAGCGGCGATTGTGCTTGGGCTTTGGGTGCTCACCCAGGTAATCATGGTGCTCACCCCGGAATTGGGGGACCCCAACCCGGTGGCTTGGTGGGCCCATATCGGCGGCCTGCTCGCGGGGGCATTCCTCATCTTGATCTTCAAGCGGCCGGGAGTTCCCCTTTTCGATCGCGGTCTGGCTTAGGCCGGATTGAGGTGCGGCGTGCCCGCTCTGGTTGAATTGCTGCACTGCGGGCGAAACCGGCTGTCGACCCGGGCAGGCCTGTGGCGCTGCGACAACAAAGCCGCGTGCGCTCTCAATTGACGTTCACCTGACAGGCAACTAGGCTCCAAGTTCGCAAATGCGAACACATTATAGGCGCGCGCAATCGCTCCCGTCGCGCGGGCAGCAGCGAACGGGCCGCGAACACGGCCAAAAAGCATGATGAACGGTCGAACAGCATAGCGGAGAATTGAAGGCGGATGAAAATACTCGTGCCGGTCAAGCGCGTGGTGGACTACAACGTCAAGATCCGGGTTAAGGCCGACGGGTCCGGCGTTGAGCTTGCAAACGTCAAGATGTCTATGAATCCCTTCGACGAAATCGCCGTCGAGGAGGCTGTCCGCATCAAGGAGCGCGGCGCGGCCGAAGAGGTCGTCGCCGTCACCATCGGTCCGGCCAAGGCCCAAGATACGCTGCGCACGGCCCAGGCCATCGGCGCCGATCGCGCGATCCACATCGAGACCGATGTCGCCGTTGAGCCGCTCGGCGTCGCCAAGCTGTTGAAGGCCGTAGTAGAAACCGAGAGACCCGATCTGGTGATTCTGGGCAAACAGGCCATCGACGATGACAGCAACCAGACCGGCCAGATGCTGGCAGCGCTGCTCGGATGGCCGCAAGGTACTTTTGCTTCGAAGGTCGAACTTGCCGACGGCAAGGCGCTCGTAACCCGCGAAATTGACGGCGGCCTTGAAACGATTTCGGTGTCGATGCCGGCCGTCGTGACGACCGATCTGCGACTGAACGAGCCGCGCTATCCTTCGTTGCCCAACATCATGAAAGCCAAGAAGAAGCCGCTCGATAAGAAGACGCCGGCCGACTATGGCGTCGATGTCACCCCCCGGCTCCAAGTGATTAAAACCACGGAGCCGCCTGTTCGCGAAGCTGGTGTCGTCGTTGAAACTGTCGGCGAACTGGTGGAGAAACTGAAGAACGAGGCGGGGGTACTGTGATGGCAATTCTGCTGCTGGCTGAGCACGACAACCAAAAGCTCAACGACTCCACCGCCAAGGCGATGGCGGCAGCTGCGCAGATCGGCGGCGACATCCATGTCCTTGTCGCAGGCTCCGGATGTCAGGCGGTCGCCGCGTCTGCCGCCAGGTTGGCCGGTGCGGCAAAGGTCCTCTTGGCCGACGCGCCGCACCTTTCCCACCCGCTTGCCGAAGAACTCGCCGCCCTTATCGTTCCGCTGATGCAAGGGTATGACGCGTTCATCGCGCCCGCCACCGCCTACGGCAAGAACGTCGCTCCGCGTGTTGCTGCCCTCCTCGATGTCATGCAGGTCTCCGACATCACCAAGGTGGTCGCGCCCGATACGTTCGAACGCCCGATCTATGCCGGCAATGCCCTGCAGACGGTAAAGTGCGCCGAACCCAAGAAAGTGATCACAGTCCGCACGGCCGCCTTCAAGTCCGTCGAAGGCGATGCCTCGGCGCCGGTTGAAACGATCGACGCGCCCGCCGCAGTCGCCAAATCGTCCTTTGAATCAGCCGAGCTTACCAAATCCGACCGTCCCGAACTCGCCTCCGCCAGGATTATTGTCTCCGGCGGTCGCGGCCTGGGTTCGGGCGAGAACTTCGACAAGCTCATCGCGCCCGTAGCCGATGCACTTGGTGCTGCCATCGGCGCCAGTCGTGCAGCGGTCGATGCCGGTTACGTGCCGAACGACATGCAGGTCGGCCAGACCGGCAAGGTGGTCGCTCCCGACCTCTATATCGCCGTCGGGATTTCCGGGGCTATCCAGCATTTGGCCGGCATGAAGGATTCCAAGGTAATCGTAGCCATCAACAAGGATGCGGAAGCGCCAATCTTCCAGGTCGCCGACTACGGCCTGGTTGCCGACCTGTTCAAGGCACTTCCCGAATTTGAGGCTGAACTCAGAAGCATCAAGAATTAGCGGAACGGTCGCACCAATGCTCAAGGGAGCCGCACGTCATGGATACCCCCGTAATGCCTGCTGATAAAACGGGGCCGAAAGCGGATACGTTCTCGATTCAGAACATCGGGATCATCGGCGCTGGCCAGATGGGTAATGGGATCGCCCACGTCGCGGCCCTCGCCGGCTATGACGTGCTCGTCAACGACTTGTCCCGCGAAGCCTTCGATACTGCCGTGGCCATCATAGCGCGAAACCTGGACCGCCAGGTTTCCAAGGAAATGATCAGCGGTTCCGAAAAGGACACGGCACTGTCCCGGATTGGCTTTGCTGAGGGTTTCAGCCGGTTTGCCGAATGCGATCTCGTCATTGAGGCCGCCACCGAGGATGAGGCAACCAAGCGCAGCATCTTCACAGAGCTGAGCAAACATCTCAAGCCGGACGCGATCATCGCCACCAATACCTCCTCGATATCCGTCACCCGCCTCGCAGCCGTAACCGACCGGCCCGACCGCTTCATCGGCATGCATTTCATGAACCCGGTTCCATTGATGGAGCTGGTCGAATTGATCCGCGGTATCGCCACCGAGGACGACACGTTCGAAGTGAGCCGGGCATTCGTCCACTCGCTCGGCAAGACGACCGCGGTCTCGGAAGACTTCCCCGCCTTCATCGTCAATCGCATCCTGCTGCCGATGATCAACGAAGCCGTCTACACGCTTTACGAGGGTGTCGGCACGGTGGAATCGATCGACAAGGCGATGAAGCTCGGCGCCAACCATCCCATGGGGCCGCTGGAACTTGCCGATTTCATCGGTCTGGATACCTGCCTGTCGGTCATGCAGGTTCTCTACGAGGGCCTCGCCGACTCCAAGTACCGCCCATGCCCGCTTCTCGTGAAATACGTCGAGGCTGGTTGGCTTGGCCGCAAGACGCAGCGCGGCTTCTACGATTACCGCGGCGACGTGCCGGTCCCGACCCGCTAGCCCTGAACACAGTTCGAATCCGCTCTGGCATACACCGGATCGGGAAGACGAATCGCGATGCAGCCGGGCCCGTCTGAAATTGCCCTGCGCACTATTGAATCCAACAGTGCGGCAAGCCGGTATTGAGTTCGATAGAGCGCAAAAAAAGGACTCAAAATGAGCGAGAATTCCCGCATTGCAGTCGTGACGGGTGGCGGCACCGGTATCGGTCAGGCGGTTGCTCTGGCCCTGCAGGCCGACGGCTATAACGTCGTCATCGCGGGCCGGCACCGCGCAAAGCTTGAGGATACGATCAAATTGGCCAAGCCCGGGGCTGGAGAATTCCGCGCCGTGCCCACCGACATTGCCGACCCGCTGGCGGTCAAGGCGTTGTTTCACGCCGTCGATCAGGCCTACGGCCGTCTCGACGTTCTCTTCAACAACGCCGGCATCGGCGCACCGGTGAAGCCGATGGAGGAACTGACCGCCGAAGAGTGGCGCAAGGTCGTGAGCATCAACCTGTCGGGCGTGTTCTATTGCTGCCAGGAAGCCATCAAGCTGATGAAGGCCCAGGACCCACAGGGCGGCCGCATCATCAACAACGGTTCGATCTCGGCCCATTCGCCACGACCCATGACGGCACCCTATACCGCCACCAAGCACGCCATCACAGGGCTGACCAAATCGATCGCGCTCGACGGCCGCCCATTCAACATTGCCTGCTCTCAAGTCGACATCGGCAATGCCGCCACGGAAATGACCGAACCGTTCGTGACCGGCGTCATGCAGGCCGACGGACACAAACGCCCCGAGCCGCGCATGGATGTCGATCATGTCGCCCAGGCAGTCCTCTTCATGGCCAACCTGCCGCTTGAATCGAACGTCCTCAACATGACGATCAAGGCGACCAACATGCCATTTGAAGGTCGCGGCTGAACGGTTGAAAGGAAGTCCGATCTCCGCTCGCCAAGCTTATCGGGCGCCTGGATCGGTTCGCCTGACGAACATTGCCCGCGTCGTAATGGTGGTGTCATGACGCGAATGCAGGGCCGTAGATGACCGGCGGGCTGACCCGGCGGAATGACTAACCTTCGCCGGCCTGCACCTTGGCTGAGTATTCCTCGAAGGTGATCGGCCCGCCTGCCGCCGCGACGCGAGGCTTGTCGGCTTCCGGGATCACGTCCTGCACCAGATCGATCCGCTTCCAGCTTGGCATCGGCGGCGTGTGATCGGCCGTCGGCGCATAAACCGAGGTCTCCAGTTTCTTGTGCTTGTGGATGTAGCGCGGGCAGTTGATGAAGATCTGCTTGATCGTCGCGCGAACGATCATCTTGGCACCGGGAAACTCGCTCATCAGCGGGTCGTCTTTGGAGACCTCCGCCTTCGCCTGCACCCGCATCCTGTGCGGCGTTTCAAAGTCGATGAACAGCATTCCGATTTCACCGGTCTGCGAAATGTTACCCATCGAAAGGAACATGCCGTTACCGTCGTAGGCGGGAAAAGCCAGCGTTTTGGAGTCGACGGCGCGAACGAAGCCGGCGGTGCCGCCCTTGTAGGAGACTGTCGGCGATCCGTCTGCGTTGACGGTCGCCAGGAAGAACATGTCCCGGCTTTCGATGAAGCCCTGGTCCTCCGGCGCCAATTCGTCATGGACGATCAGCTCGACAACGCGGTCGGCCAGCGGTCGGGTTCCGAAATCGTCTTGCAGCTTGCGCTGCGCGTCGCTGTAGTAATCGCTCATGGTCATATCCTGCTGGGTTGCGCGTGCAGTACGCCGCACCCTTCAAGAGCGAGGGGGCGCCGTCAACCTCGCCAAACGGCGGCCAATCTTACTTCGACAACTTTGCGCTTGCCCGCGACGTCACATCAAGCTTTGCCAGGCAATTCTCGACCGCTTCGGTGCCGCTGCGGCACTCCACGACGTCGTTGACCAGGAACGACCCGATGTCGTCGCACTTGACGTTGCCGAGTTCGAAAAGCTTGACGATCCGCTTTTGCATCCTGAGCGGAGCCAGATCGACGAAGAAACGCTGATCGACAATTCCGTCGGTCTTGAACAGCACCAGATCGAGTTTCAGAGTATCGAACTCCGACTCGGTCTGATTGTTGACGACGACATAGATCCGGCAGCCGGTGTCGATCGCTTCCAGTTTGTTCAGTTCGACCGCGATCGGCGTCGCATTCTCGGATTGTGCAATGGCGCCGGCCGATCCGAATGCCAGGATGACACCGGCTGCGACGGCGGCGAGTCTGGGAAGACGGCCGCCCCTGAAGTTGGAGCGGGAAATTTCAAGCTTGTTCCAGATCTTCACGCAGTCATCCTCCCTAAACGTTCTATGATTGAAGGCAGGTACTTGGGATAAGCCGGAACCGCCTCGGGTCTTTGGCATGATGCGTTAACCCGGCAGACCGGTTCTCTGCAACATTCCTCTTTGTTCTTCGTGTTCATACAACCCAATTAAGTGCTGATTCGACGGACGATTGGGGCCTCCGGGTATCATCTCCACCAGAAATCGGGAATTATCGGAAATGACAACCGTCGCTGGAAACGCGATAACCTTGAACTGTGTGCACGGTATGATCGCGATCATTTCCAAGCGAAAACATGAAAAAACCCACCGCGCGGCTAATTTGCGCGGTAGAGGGAACGCGGCTTAATGCACCGGGCTCGAAAAATGTCGGTAGGAGAACAATGTGGCAGGATCGACGTCATCGTTTGTAATTGCTCAGGCAGCGGAGTCTGCGGGCATACCGGTTCCCCCGGCTGATGCCGTCAGCGAGGCCGCGCCGGCTGCGGCAGCTCAATCCGTCGAAATCATTATCGAGCCGGCGGTAAGCAGCTACCCAGACTATCTGCCGACCGAGTTGCTCGGCTACGATCTAATGGCGGCGTATGAGATCGTCGAGAAAGGCGGCCCGGTCGTCATGATCCTGCTGGCGCTTTCGGTCGCCGCGGTCATGGTCACCCTCGTCAAGCTGTTCCAGTTTTCCTGGCTGCGGGTGGGTGCGACAGGTAAGGCCGACAAGGCCCTCGCTTTGTGGATCGGCGGCCGCCATCAGGACGCCTACGCGGCCGTCTCCGAGTCCGCCTCCCCCACCGCCGTGGTGCTGGCGCATGGCATGCGTGGCCTGATCGGCGGCGTCGACGAGCGTACCGTTCGCGAGGATGTCGAGCGCGTTGCCGTCTCCCAGCTGTCCGGGTTGCGCTCCTACATGCGCGTTCTCGATTCGACAGTCCAGATTGCCCCGCTGCTTGGTCTGTTCGGCACCGTTCTTGGAATGATATCTGCGTTCCAGGCGCTTCAAAGCGCCGGCGCCGAAGCCGACCCGACGGTTCTTGCCGGCGGCATCTGGGTGGCGCTGCTGACCACCGCCGTCGGTCTTTCCATCGCCATTCCGATGGCCTTCGTGAATTCCTGGTTCGAAGGCCGCATCGAGCGCGAAAAGGAGAATATCGAAGGCGTTTTGACGAGCCTCTTCACCCGCCGCGCGACCGAAGCGGTCCGCACGGCCAAGCCCGCCAACGATGTCGGGACCAGGGTGGCGCATGCGGCTGAGTGAATGGCAGCGCAGGAAGTCGACCATCGGCCTCACGCCCCTGATTGACGTCGTGTTCCTGCTGCTCATCTTTTTCATGCTGGCCTCGACCTTCCTCAAGTTCTCCGCCTTGCCGGTTTCAGGCGCCAGAGGCGGCGGTCAATCGGGAAGCTTGAATGAGATTGCGCTGATCCAGCTGCGCGATACGGGAGGGCTCCGCGTCAACAACATCGAAATCGGGCTCGACGGATTGCGGTCTCATATTGCGGGCCTCGTCGCCAAGGGAGTCACGCGCGCCGTGCTCCAGCCCGCCAAGGGATCGAAGGTCCAGGATCTGGTCAAGGTCCTCGAATTGACCCGCAAGACGGAATTGAAAAGCGTCGTGGTCGTACGCTGAGTTTGAACGTGCAGATGACGGCCAGGCAGCAAGGGAATCTGATGCGACTGCGAACGGCACCGGTGAGGAAGCAACCAGCGGAGAACATGATTCCGCTGATCAATATCGTGTTCCTGATTCTGATCTTTTTCCTCGTCGCAAGCGCCCTGCGTCCGTTCAGCGACCGCGAGGTTCGCCTTGCCGAATCCGCCGAAACCAAGAGCCCAGGCGCCGGCACCCGCATGGCCGTCCTGCGCCGGGACGGGTCGATCTATGTGGCCGGCGCCCAAATCAGTGAAGCGGAATTGCTCAGCCGGTTCGCAGCGTGGGCCACGGATGATCCCGGTCGCGGCATCACCTTGGTGGCGGACCGGGACATGGAAGCCCCGGCGCTGATCGCGGTCGTCACCTCGGCCAACGCCGCCGGCATCGCCGACGTTAAACTCCTCACCCGGAAGGCGCGCTGAAGACGATGAAGATCGGACTTCGACATTGGTTGACCGCGGGCGTGCTGGCGATTGTGCTGAACGCCGCCGCTATCGTCGTCATTTCGCTTCAGCAGGACACCGCCGGCGCCGCAACGATCATCCCCGGCCCGCAGATCGAGATGGCCGACTCGCTCGCCGGCATCATGGGCGAACCGCTTGAAATCTCCGAAGATCAACCCGACGAGATCGACGAAGTCGAACCCGAGCCGGAGCTAGCCGAAACCGTCGAGCCTCAGCCCGAACTCGTCGACACGTCCAAACCGATCGAACTTGCCGCGACCGCGCCCGTCGTACTGCCCGAACACGTTCGCTCCGTCGAGGCGATTCCCGTCGTCCCGACCAACGAACTGAAGGCGACCGAACCCGCGCCTGTGCTGGCGCCAGTCACGCCGGAGAAAGTCGAGACGAAGGAGGAGCCGAAGGACGTCGAGGTCAAGGAGCTGCCGAAGAAGACGCCGGTCGTTAAGGAGAAGAAGACCAAGAAGGTCAAGAAGACGCCGAAAAAGACAACGACCAAGTCCAGGAAGACGAAGAAAGCCAAGCCGCGCACCACCAAGGCTCGCGGCAACAACAAGAAGGGCAACGCCGGCAAATCGAAAAAGACCGGCGCCAGCAAGGCCGCCATTGCCGGCTTCGGCTCGCAGGTGCGCAGCAGGATTGCTTCGGCCGCCCGTCGTGCCGCCAAGGGCAAAGGCAGCGTCCGCGTCACGGTGAGCATCTCGCCGTCGGGGTCCGCTTCGGTCAGCGTGTCCGGTCCTGGCAATCTGACAGGCGCGGTTCGCTCCGCCGTCAGCGGCACCTCTTTCCCGCCTCCGCCGGCAGGCGCGCCGAGATCCTATACGGTAAGCATTACCTTCCGTTGAATGCGCAACAGGCCATGTTGCGCCTGCAAGAAATTTTCCGATAAATCAGCCTATTATTCCCGCTCCCGAGCAGTCTTAGGAAGTTTTCCCGACTTTTGTTGCCTCCTCACAACTACGCCCCACAATCGGCGCGGCGGTTTCCCGAAATCATGTCGATCCTATGGTCAGCGCAAAGATATTGAGGGACAAGATTCGATCTATCGAGCTTGTCGGAGTGCAGGCTGAAGTACTTGGGGGCTGACGGGATGAGAACTAAGACTTTGCGGCACTTGGCGCTGACAACGGTAGCGGCGATTGTAGTGCCTATGAGCGGGACCGCCGCTCAGGAGGTGCTCGAAGGCATCGTCATCGACATCCCGGCCGCGCCGGGCGGCGGCACAATTCCGGTCGATAAGGTGCCCGGCGGCGTCTACGTGCTGGATAGCGAGGCCATCGCAGACAACACGCGCAGCGATGTGCAGGATATCCTGTCAAAGAAGATTCCAAGCGTCCTGCTGGTCGATGCAGGCGGTTCCAACATCCGCTCGCAGCTTGATTATCGCGGCTTCGGCGCGGGCTCGATCACCGGCTTTCCGCAAGGCCTTGCGGTCTACCAGAACGGCATCCGCGTCAACGAGGTCTTCGGCGACGTCGTCAACTGGGATTTGATCCCAACCAACGGCATTTCCGATATCGCAGTCGTCAGCGGCAACCCGGTCTACGGCTTGAACGCGCTGGGCGGCGCCGCCGTCATACGCATGAAGGACGGCTTCGAGTTCCAGGGCGTCGAGATCGAAGGCAAGTTCGGCTCGTTCGGCTACAAGGAAATCGGCACCCAGATCGGAATCCAGAGCGGACCCTGGGCGATCTATTTCGCCGGTCAGCACATCGACGAAGACGGCTGGCGCGACTTCTCGCCCGCCGAGGTCGACCGCATGTATGCCGACATCGGTGCCAAGGGTTCCAGGGTCGAAGCCCACTTCAACCTGACTTGGGCCAAAAGTTCCGCCGGCGTTGTCGCTGCCACTCCTGAAGACCTCCTCAACATCGGCTGGGAACGAACATTCACCTCGCCCCAGATCACGGACCTCGAAGTCCTGATGCCATCCGTCAACGCCACGGTCGATGTCACCGATACGCTGTCGGTTTCCGGGATCGCCTATTACCGCCGCCTCAAATCATCGGTCATCGACGGCAACGTGCTCGAAGCCGGAGGCTGCGGCGAAGCTGCCGGAGAAGCACTCGAAGGAATTCTCGGACGCGATCCAACCCAGGCAGAGATTAATACGGTTCTTGCCAACAACGGTGTCAGCGACGAACAGCTCTGCGCCGAGGAAGGCATCGAAGGGGATTCGGTTGCCAATCTGGCTCTTGAAGCGCTCGCCATGGCCAACGGCCGGCCCATTGAGGAAGACGACGTTGGCGACGAGCCGTTTGGGGTCATCGACCGGATCAACCAGAAGGCCGAAAGCTGGGGCGGCTCGCTTCAGGCCGTAGAAAAGATGGAGCTGTTCAACCGTCCCAACCAGTTTCTCGTCGGCGTCAGCTACGATAAGGGCCAGGTTCGCTACAAGACGGCTTCCGAGATCGGCGAACTGGGCGACCGCTTCGTTGTCGACGGTTCCGGCATTATCATCACCGAGCCCGACGACTTCACCGGCCGCGATGTCGACGTGCAGACCGAATACGCAGGCGTTTATTTCACCAACACCCTCGACCTTACCGACGCGCTCGCTGTGACGGTGGGTGGCCGCTTCAACTACGCCAGCATTGATCTCGTCGATTTGACAGGCGAGTTCGACGGTATCACGTCGAGCCACACCTTCGAGCGGTTCAATCCGAATGTTGGCGCAACCTACAAGTTCATGCCGGGCTTCCAGGTCTTTGCCGGTTATTCGGAAGCTAACCGCGCTCCGACCGCAGCCGAACTGGCCTGCGCCAATCCGGACAACCCGTGCCCCATCGAAAGCTTCCTGACCGACGACCCGCCGCTTGAGCAGGTGGTATCCCGCACAGTTGAAGCTGGTATCCGCGGCGAGCTGAATTCGAGCGCTGGCGATCAGAAGTTCACCTATGGTGTCGGTTACTTCCGCACCCGCAACGAAGACGACATCCTGTTCGTCAATTCGAACGTCACCGGGCGCGGCTTCTTCTTCAACGGCGGCGATACGCTGCGCCAGGGTATCGAGGCGCGTGCCACGTATTCCTGGCAGGATAAGTTGACGCTTTATGCCGGCTACGCTTGGATTCGTGCGACCTACGAGGACGCTTTGGAATTCCAGTCTCCGGCTCACCCGCTCGCCGGGCCGTGCTCCAGTGACCCCGAGGAGGAGATCTGTATCCAGGTGCAGCCGGGAGATCGACTAACGAACGTGCCTGAGCACCGCTTCAAGGCTGGGTTCGAGTACATGATCACGCCGAAATGGATGTTCGGCGCCGACCTGATCGCGTCCACCGGCCAGTACCACCTCGGCGATGAGATCAACGTCCTGCCGAAGGTCGGCGGCTACACCCGCGTCGATCTGAAATCGACCTACCAGGTCACCGATCAGGTCGAGATCTTCGGCATCGTCAACAACGTCTTCGACCGCCAGTACGGCCTGTTCGGCACGCTGTTCGAAGCGGACGAAGCCCCCACCGAGCCGGTCGGTCCCGGATTCGAGTTCAACAACCCACGTTCCATTGTCCCCGCGACCCCTGTCGCTGCTTATGGAGGCATGAAAGTCAGGTTCTGACCCGGCCGGCCAACGGCCGGTGCAAAATATTCTGTAAAACCACCCAGACTGGTCCGGTCGTTTGCAAACCTGCAACACTTTTCGGGTTTACTACCTTCGAAGCGTCAGGGAACTTGTTTGGCGTACTTGACGCAAATAGGCGTGATGGCTTGCTCCATGGGCTGATCTGCCCGCCGAGCCGGCCATCACGCTTTTCATTTTGTACCGCCGTCTCGATCGTGGTGCGTTCCGGGATGAAGCAGCATCCCCATCAGCGGCACCGCCAGGAAATACGGCAGCACGCCCGCTGCCTTCGAAAGCAGCCAATTGATGAGCCCCGGCACGATCAGCGGATGGCCGAGTTGGTAACCGCGATAGACGCTTGCCGCGACGCGCTCCGGCGAACTCCACACCAGCAGATACCGGTAGAGTGCCCGCCTTTGGCTATCCATGGCGTCGTGAAAGCTGGTCCGCACCGGTCCCGGCGCCACGCAGCTGACCCTCACACCCTGCCCCGACACCTCGAACGCCAGCGCTCTGGTGAACGAAATCACATAAGCCTTGCTGGCGTAGTAGACGTTCTGATACGGCCCCGGCAGCAGCCCGCCGAGCGATGCGACGTTGATGATCCCGCCCCGCCCTCGCGCCAGCATGTCCGGCAGCACCAGCCGGGTAAGCCGGGTCAGGGCGGCAATGTTGATGTCGATGACGGCTTGGCTTTCCGCTCCGTCGCGGTTGACGAACGCCCCGCCCGATCCCGCGCCTGCATTGTTCACCAGGATATCGAGATAGCAGCCCTCGCCCCTGAGCCGTTCCTCGATCGCTTTGGCCGCACTGGCATCGGTGACGTCGCAGACGATGACGATCGGCAGCTGGCCGGTTCTTTGCCGGACGGCTTCGGCAGCCGCCGCGAGCCGTTCTTCGTTGCGCGCCACCAGCGCCACCCGTTGGCGGGCTTTGGCGAAGCGGGCGGCGATCGCCAGTCCGATCCCGCTCGAACCGCCGGTCACCGCGACGGCTGGCACCAGCCCATCGACCGAGGCGAGCGCGGCCGGATCGACGTGCCTCGATCTGTTGATCCAAGGGTCGGCCAGGAAATGAAACAACACGAGAGAAGAAACCTTGGCAGCGTTGATGGCAGGGACGCAGGCGATATTACCCCGAAACCCATTCCGCCGGTGAATTCGTCGAAGCCGCCGTTAGCGCCGTCGACTTCGAGGTGAACTGGCAGGGCCGGCAGGACATCGAAGTCGGCGTCGACCGCCGCACGCTTGTCTCGACCGGGCCGCGCTATTACCGTCCGGCCGTGGTCGGCGTGCCGTCGGTCGATTCCGCCGACGTGGGCCGGACGGGGCTTGAACCTGAAGCACACCTTCATCCGCCGCGTCGCGATGCTGGCGGCTGTCGGCTTAGGACACAAAACGGCCGGTCCGCACTGGGCAAAATCCGGCGTTAGCGCGGCAATTGAGATGAAAGGTTTGCGCGATGACCGGTTCGAATTTGAAGACCCATCCCGCCAGCCTCGACCAACACAGTCATCCAGCCGACAGGCGGGAAGCAGGCGACGTCTCAGTGAGACTGTCCGCATTTTCCCTCGACGCCCGCCGATCCGGCTGGTTTTCAACCGGCGAGATTTTCGGAGCACATATAGGCTACCGTAGCTCGTTTCCGCGCCGCCGCATGCGGCCATGGGTGGCGGCCGCCTGTTTGAGGCTGGCGTTTGTCGCCGCGGCATTCGTCTGGTCCCCGGTCGCCAACGCCGTCGAATGCACGCACGCCGCGCGCATCGGCGCGATGCTGCAGCATGTGTCGCTGCGTTGCCCAGGCCTCGAACTGACCGAAGTCGGCCTCAAGGTCCAATCGAACCTTGCCGAGAGAATCGCTTCGTCCGGCGACCCGCAATGCGCCGCAGGCGGCCCCATGGCCATGCTTCAGGACCTGTCGAAGTTCGACCCGTCGTTGAACGACATCGCCGCAATCGGCAACGACATGATCCTCGACGCCGCCCTCTGCCAGACCATCGGCGATTATTTCGACGGCCTCGCCGGCAACTCGGATACGCCGGAGTTTGTCAGGAAACGCGAGTAGGAAGGAGTCTCAAGCGCCACCAGGGACCGCATCGGCTCGACGCCGACGATGACAACGCGACACCATTGGGTTGGTGACAAGTTCACTGGCCGTTGAAGTGCACCGTGCCGAGCCGGGAGACGTCATAGCCGGAAAGGTCGCGCGCCTTGTCGGCGAACGCCTTCGTCCGGGTGAAGGTGAAAAGCGATTGCAGCGGCGGCTCGAAATAGCTGCGCCGGTCGACCAGCAGGTCGAAGCGTTCCTCCGCCAGCGGCACGAAGTCGAGCTGATAGGGGCCGGCCAGCGCGCCGAGGCCGAAAGCGGCGTCCGCCTTGCCTTCCTGCACGGCGAGCACCGCGTCGGCTTCCGATAATGCAGGGTTGGTGAGAACGAAATCGCCCGTCCCGAACTCGGCCGCCGCAATCAGGTGATCGAACAGCACCTGGCTGCCGGCGGTTGCCTGTCGCGGAACCACTTTCTTGCCGCGCAGATCCGCAATCGAAGCGATACCAAGAGGGTTGCCTTCGGCAACGATCAGTCCGCGCTGGCGCTTGGCCCATTCGATGAGCACGATCGCTTGCCCGCCGAGCATGCTGGAAACGAACGAGACGTTCCAGTTGTCCGAATCCGGACAGTAGAGGTGCAGGCCGGTCGCGATGCCCTCGCCCGCAGCGAACCGCTCAAGCCCGTCGCGGCTGGAATCGAAATAGCTGGCAAGGCCGGAACGGCACTCGCGCAACGCCCATTCGATGAGCGGGTCATGGCTGCCGAGCACCACGCCTGGCCGCGGTTTTGTCGCCGCAAGCCCGCCCGTCTCGGTGTGTTCGGCAAGCCAGGCGTCGACGGCGTCCCTCGGGAACAGCAGTTTGCCGGTTGCCCGCGTGCATGGCACCTCGCCGGCCGCCGCCATGTCGTAGACCTTGCGCTCTTTCAGCCTGAGCAGGTCGGCAAGTTCCTTGGTGGTGAGGAAGCGATCCATCGGCGGTTCAGATCCATCGTGTTCGTTGCATTTGACGAGGTTCGACAATCGAAACCGGATTATGCGCATATTTGCAACGCTAAACGGCTGAATTACCGTTGATTGGGCGGATAGATTTCATCGCTTGGCCGGTGCCTGCGCCGCCATCGGCCGGATCACGAATACCGCGGCCATGACAAATAAAATGCCGACGATTTGCACGATGCTGAGGGTCTCCCCGAAAATGACAGCAGCCATCAACGCCGTTGTCGGCGGCACCAGATAGAACAGGCTCGTCACGCGGCTCACTTCGCGCGCCCTGATCATAAGCATCAGCAACCCTATCGCTCCGATCGACAGGACAACGACGAGCCAGGCCAGCGCCGCGGCGAACTCGGCCGTCCAATCGACGACCATCGTTTCGCTAAGGCCGGCGATGATCAGGCTTGAAGCGAACGCCGCCGAATATTGCGCGATCGTCAGTGCGACGAGATCGCCGCTCATTCCGCGCGCCTTCTGATTGAGCGTGCCGAGCGTGATGCCGAGGAGGGCCGCGAACGCGCTGAAGAGCCCGAACCCTCCCAGAACCTCGCCAACCGAAACGTCGGCAATCTTTGGCGCGAATACAAGAAGCACACCGGCAAGCCCTAGTCCGAGCCCGGCCCAATGCCGCCGTCCCGGCCATTCGCCCAGAAGCGGCCCGGCCAGCAGCGCCGTTAGGATCGGCTGCGTCGAGACGATGACGGCGACGACGCCGGCGGGCATCCCATCGCGCAGCGCCCACAGCACGCCGCCCAGGTAGGCGGTATGAATGAACAGGCCCGTCAGGCCGGCCTGCACCATGACCGGTAAGGACGGCCAGGCGGTTTTGCGCCAGACCGCCCAGGGGATGAGGATCGCAAGAACCAGTAAGAACCGCACGCTAAGGAACGTGAACGGCTCCGCATGGGTCGCTCCGACCTTCGAAGCGATGAAGCCGGTCGACCAGAACAGAACGAACAGCAGCGGTGCAACGCGAAGCAGCATGGCCGGCGGATCCATAAAGAAATGGCCCGCCCGCATCTTATGCGGACGGGCTGATGATCTGGCGTTCGGCAGCGACGGCAGGTTCCGTTGCCGGTCTGTCGGAAACGCTCTATCCGAACTTGCTTTCGCTGGCTTCGCGCGTGTCCTCCAGCGTGCGCAGTCCGGTCGTCGGCGCCGACACGAGCACCGCCATGTTGCCCGGCTTGTGTTCGTTCTTCCACATCCGCATGTGCGCCTTCGGGATCTGCGTCCAGGGGAACACTTCGGACATGCACGGATCGATGCGCCGTTCGACCACCAGCCTGTTGGCCTGCGAGGCCTGCTTCAGGTTGGCGAAGTGCGAACCCTGCACGCGCTTCTGGTGCATCCACAAATAGCGGGCATCCATCGTCAGATTGTAGCCCGTTGTACCAGCGCAGATGACCACCATGCCGCCGCGCTTGACCAGGAACACCGATAGCGGGAATGTGGATTCGCCGGGATGCTCGAAGATGAAGTCCGGGTTGTTGCCCTTGCCGGTAATCCCCCAGATGGCCTTGCCGAACTCGCGCGCCGCCTTGTTCCAGGTGTTGAATTCCGGGCTGTTGACTTTCGGCAGCTGCCCCCAGCACCCATCGAAGTCCTTGCGGTTCATGACTCCGCGCGCGCCAAGCTGCATGACGAAGTCGCGCTTGTCGTCTTCGGAGACGATGCCGATGGCGTTCGCACCCGTCGTGGCGCACAACTGCACGGCCATCGAGCCGAGGCCGCCGGAAGCGCCCCAAACGAGGACGTTGTGGCCGGGACGCAAAACGTGCGGGCGATGCCCGAACAGCATGCGATAGGCGGTTGCCAGCACCAGCGTGTAACAGGCGCTTTCTTCCCAGGTCAGATGCTTGGGTCGCTCCAGCAGCTGGCGATCCTGAACGCGGGCAAATTGCGCGAATGACCCATCCGGCGTCTCGTAGCCCCAGATGCGCTGCGACGTCGAGAACATCGGGTCACCGCCGTTGCATTCCTCGTCGTCGCCGTCGTCCTGGTTGCAGTGGATGACGACTTCGTCGCCGACCTTCCAGCGTTTCACTTTGGAGCCGACCGCCCAAACGATCCCGGACGCATCCGAGCCTGCGACGTGGAACGGGTTCTTGTGCACGTTGAACATCGAGACCGGCGTGCCTAGCGACGCCCAGACTCCGTTGTAGTTGACGCCTGCCGCCATCACGAGAACCAGCACATCGTGGCTGTCGAGTTCCCACGTCGGCACGACTTCGACCTGCATGGCCTGATCCGGCGGCCCCTCGCGGTCCTGGCGGATGGCCCAGGCATACATGTTCTTTGGGACATGACCGAGCGGCGGTATTTCGCCGACTTCGTACAGGTCCTTCAGCGGCGCGCCCGTCTCTGCGCCGTTATCGTTGGTGGATCCGCTTCCAGTTTCAGTTGCCACGGCTTGGCTCGACATTCCTTGCGCTCTCCCCAGTCATTGCGGCCGCGAAGGCTTCGCGGCGATTGTTGCATCGCGGCAAATAGAGCGCGCCGGAACGTGCGTTGCAAGCCCCATCAATGTATAGGCAGCCCGTTAGCGTCCAAATGTAACGCAAAATTAGTCAATTGGGCGCGATACTGGGGCAGATATCTTCAACAAAGACTTTTCCGAACAGCGGCGCCAAGGAAAGAATGCACGATGATGGAGTTTGTATACAAGATCATCGATGTAGATACCCAAACTATCTACTTGATTATTCTTGTCAGTGTCGTTTCGGCCTTCCTTCAGCGTGAAATCATCGGCTCGGACCTGTTCACCTACATCTCCCTGCCGACCTTCATTGCCGCCTCGTTTGTCAGCCTTTTTGTCTGCCGGGAGAATTACTGGCTTATTCTCGGCGACCCGATCATCGAAGTCATCGTGTCCTCGATTATTGCCATAACGCTTTCGTTCATGGTGTTCCTGCTGGCGGTTAACCTCTCAAGCGCCTTCACCGGCTGGAACGTCAGGCGCATGCTCAAGAAAAGAAATCTTGACGGCGGCTCCAAGCAGGCCAAGCCGAGACACGGCTGAATTATCGCTGACACGCCCGATTTCTGAACTCTCTCGCACAAAAGGCTAGTGGTGCGCACCTGACGTTTGGTCCCCACTTGCGGCTTGGCTCATTGCCAAACGTTTGGTGCAAAAGCTACACTAGAATCATAGTGTTGCTCGTGTTCCTTGTGGCTCCGACACTTGGTCGATAGTGTGCTGCAACGGGAACCAAGTGGGCGGTGTAACCTGATGTCTGGAAATTGCTCTTGAGGCAATGCGGCTGTGGACGCCCTTGTTCCCCCGCGGGGGAACAAGGGCGAATCACGCATCGATGTTCTTCGACCAAGAGGAACCTCGATGACAAGTAACGA
>JAHJSN010000020.1 GCA_018830445.1 Alphaproteobacteria bacterium
AGTCTAGTGTTCCGGCTCAAACATTTGATTCCCGGGTGGAGGTCGTCAAATGTATGTGAATCCAGAACACAATCAAAAGGTTGCCTGGTGTTCCGGGCTGACATTCAGGTTCCCGGCAGGGAACCATATGTCAGAGTCGGAACACGAGTGTTCTGGATCAAACATTTGATTCCCGGGTGGAGGTCGTCAAATGTATGTGAATCCAGAACACAATCAAAAGGTTGCCTGGTGTTCCGGGCTGACATTCAGGTTCCCGGCAGGGAACCATATGTCAGAGTCGGAACACTAGCGGCCGATGCTATTCGGCCTGAGCAGCGCGGCGGGGTGCGGGAGACGGCATCGGAAAATCTTTTGGCCACGTAATCGCCCTTGGTGAAAATCGATTGGAGAATTTATCCAGTCGCGCGCGACTTTCCGACAAAACCCGTTCATCCAGCCGGCCTTTTTCGTAGGCCGAGATAAGCGCGTGCAGCACTTCGAAAACCACGTCGCCATCGTGGGTCAGCAACAAGATGTCGGCGCCGGCGATCAGCGAATCGACGGCCGCCTTGCCAATGCCGCCGGGCCGCTTGGTGATGGCGCCCATATCGAGATCGTCGGTAATGACAATCCCGTCGTACTGCCACTCCTGCCTGAGCAGCGCCGTGATCACTTTCGACGACGCGGACGCGGGGTTTTGATCATCGAGCGCGTCGAGTTTGGCGTGGCCGATCATCATCGCGGCCGGAGTGGTCGCGGTAACGCTCCAGAACGGCATCCAGTCTGCGGCTTCGAGTTCTTCGCGGCTGCGTTCCAAGGTAGCGGGCCGGACGTGGGTGTCAGCGGTCACGCCCTGCAGTCCGGGGAAGTGCTTGAGGGTGCATAGGATCCGCCATCCGGCCAGCGATTCGCAATAAGTCCGCGCGGCATCGATGACGATGTCAGGGTCGTTCGAGATGGCGCGCCGGATCAGGTGCGTGCGGCGGTCGCGGCGCAACTTCCTGGTCGGCTTGAGGTCGACAACGGGGGCGAAATTCAAGTTGATACCGAGTTCGGACAGGCCGCTTGCCTGCATTTCGGCGTAGGCGCGGGCCAGGTCTTTTCGCTGTTCGGGGGTTTCGGCCTTGCGCAGCGCGTAACCGAGCGATGGCTGGCGCGGCAGAGGCGGCGTCATGTGTGCAACCAGGCCGCCTTCCTGATCGGTCGCGATCCACAACGGCCGGGCGGTCTTGCCTTTGGCGATGTTGCGGAAGCTTGCAAGCTCGGCGGCGAGCTTCGTGCGCGACCGGCGCTTCGCATTGCGCCGGGTCACGAAGATCCCACCAATCGCTCCGCGTTCGAGAAGTTCGGTGAGCTGGTAGGCGCGATGATAGCCGATGACGACATGGCCGCCCAACATGCGCAGCACTTCCGGCGGCGCGGCGAGTACGGCAGCCTTCTTTTCGGCGATGGTCAGGGTCGGTGCGGTCGTCTCGGCGGCGTTAACGGCCAGGGCAATTTCGTTGGTACAAGCTGCGAGCACAAGCGTGTAAAAAGCGGTCGCTCCTGCTATTGCGCGCGACTTGCCGATGAGTCTTCTTGATAGGCTCAAACCGAATGCCCTCGTGGCTATGGCTTTCTGACCGGGACTGCTTTCGATGTGCAGTTCACGCCCGCTCACACTCGTGTCGCGCACCTAACATCTGGTCCCCACTTGCGGCTTGGCTCGCTGCCAAACGTTTGGTGCAAAAGCTACACCAGAAACATAGTGTTGCTCGTGTTTCTAATGGCCCCAACACGTGGTCGATAGCGTGCGTGCTGCAAGAGGAATCAAGGGTCGGAGCCGGAACATTAGCACATGCGTGTCGTTGCGTGGGCTGAGCAAATTCCGTCTTGGTGTATTGCCAGCTAACGGCGGCGGCTTGGTGGTACTCGATGCTGCCGAATTAACTATTGCGGGCCATTTCGCGGAGCTTGAACTTCTGGATCTTGCCGGTGGATGTCTTCGGCACCTCCGCAAAGACGATCTCGCGGGGGCACTTGTAGTGGGCAAGCCGCTCGCGGCAGAAGGCGAACAGTTCCTCCTTGTCGACGGATTGTCCCGACTTGACCTCGATGAAGGCGCACGGCGTCTCGCCCCATTTCTCGTCCGGCTTGGCGACCACGGCGCAATAGGCGACCGCCGGGTGCTTGTAGAGGACATCCTCGACCTCGATGGACGAGATGTTCTCGCCACCTGAAATGATGATGTCCTTCGAGCGGTCCTTCAGCTGGATGTAGCCGTCGGGGTGGAGAACGCCGAGATCGCCGGAATGGAACCAACCACCGGCAAACGCGTCGTCGGTCGCCTTCGGGTTCTTCAGGTATCCCTTCATGACGATATTGCCGCGGAACATGACTTCGCCGAGCGTTTCGCCGTCGGCGGGTACCTTGGTCATGGTCTGGGGGTCCATGACGGTCAGGGCTTCAAGCGCGGTGTAGCGCACGCCCTGGCGGATGCGCTTGCCGGCCAGGTCATCGGCGGGAAGCTCGTTCCAGGCGTCGTTCCACTCGTTGATGACGGCGGGGCCGTAGGTCTCCGTGAGGCCGTAGAGGTGGGTCAATTCAAAGCCGGCTTCGACCATGGCGTTGAGCACCGACTGGGGCGGCGGGGCGGCGGCGTGGTTGAAGGCGACGGTGTGGTCGAACTCGCGGCGTTCTTCGGGGGTGGCGTTGAGCAGGACCGACATGACGACCGGCGCCCCGGAAAGGTGGGTGACCTTGTGGTCGGCGATGGCGTCGTACATCGGCTTGGCGCGGACCCATCTCAGGCAGACGTGGGTACCGGCGACGGTGGCCAGCGACCAGGGGAAGCACCAGCCGTTGCAGTGGAACATCGGCAGCGTCCAAAGGTAGACGGGGTGGCGGCCCATGCCTGTTGCAACGGTATTGGCGTAGCACATCAGTCCGGCGCCGCGGTGATGATAGACGACCCCCTTGGGATTGCCGGTGGTGCCGGACGTGTAATTGAGGGAGATGGCATCCCATTCGTCGTCAGGCATCTTCCAGGCGAAGTTGGCGTCGCCGGCGCCGATGAACTCCTCGTATTCGGTGTAGGACAGCTGTTCGCCGTCCTGGGGAAATTCAGGGTCCTGGTAGTCGATGATCAGTGGCTTGACCTTGGTCTGGGCGAGGGCCTCCTTGACGACGGCGGAAAACTCACGGTCGACGATCAGGACCTTGGTGTTGGCATGGTCGAGCTGGAAGGCGATGATCGGTGCATCGAGGCGTGTGTTGATCGAGTGCAGCACGGCACCCGTCATCGGAACCCCGTAGTGGGCCTCCAGCATCGGCGGCGTGTTGGACAGCATCACCGAGACCGTGTCGCCCTTGGAGATATACTTGCAGGCGAGGGCTGAGGCGAGGCGGCGGGCGCGGCCATAAAACTCGGCGTAGGTGTAGCGTGCGTTGCCGTGAACAATCGCGGTCGTCGTGGGATAGACGGCGGCAGCGCGCTCCAGGAAGGTCAGCGGCGTCAGCGGCTGGTGGTTGGCGGCATTGCGGTCAAGGTTCTGTTCGTAAGGATTGGCTGTCATGTCCCAACTTCGCTTTGGTGGATAGGGATGGGCGGCCGGCGCCAGTGAATTCGAGCTAGACGCTAGCCAATTAGGAGCGTCGCATCAATTGGATATCGGTTGCATCGCGGCAGATGCCACGTGCCCTGATCGGTCAGCCGAATCAACAAGTGATCGGGGATCCGTCATGATTCGACTCGCGGAATCAGTTCGAATGTGATTATTTAGGGGCATCTTACCTGCGGCAATTGAGCAGTTCTGTTTGGTGCCTGTATCAAGTCGGTTAAGACAGAAACACATTGGCGGCGGAGGCTCGATATGACTGATTCCTCTAAGCAGATTTTCGCCCTCTGGATCCTGTTGACAATGATCGGGCTGGTGCCGGTTCTTTACTGGTAGGCCGGTTCAACGGGACCCTGCGACGGTAATACCGATAGTTGAAGTTTCGCGAGGCCGCATCGACCGATGCGGCCTTGTTTGGTTGCGCCTTCCCGACCAGCCTCACAGCAATATCGCGAGAGCGTCGTAAATCAGTTTGAGCGATACGATCAGAAGTGCGGCGTGGAGGATCAGGTAAAACGGTTGCTGGGGAACCCGGCGGGTCAGCCATACCCCGGCGAGCATGGCCAGCGGGGCCAGAGGAATGAGCACTGCGACCGTCGAAAGGTTAGCGACGCTGAATTGTCCCAGTGCGAAATAGGGGACCACCTTGATCAGGTTGACGACAGCAAAAAAGACGACGGCAGTGCCCGCGTAAATCGTATTTGGGAGGCGCTGGGGCAGCATATAGACCTGGAACGGCGGGGCGCCGGTGTGGCTGACGAAACTGGTGAAGCCCGCGACGAGGCCCCAGAACGTGCCCTTTACCCGACTTGGGCCTGGGTGTCCGTGCAGTTTGTGGGAAATCCAATAGCGCGCGGCATAGACGAAGCCGACCAGGCCGACGATGAGGCGGACATGGGCTTCGCTGACATATGCTGCGGTCATCCAGCCGAGTGCGATCCCGGCGACGGCGGCGGGGAGGAGAATCTCCAGGTTGGCGCGGTGGAATTCGCCGCGGTAGGCCGCAAGTCCGACCATATCCATCGCGATCAGGATCGGAAGCATGATACCGGCCGCCTCGATGGGGGAAATGACGAGGCTCATGAGGGGGACGGCGAACCCGCCGAGGGCACCCAGAAAGCCGCCTTTGGCTAGTCCGGTGAGGATAACGGCGGGGATCGCGAGGGCGTAGAATGCAGGGTCGGTGATCATCGGGGTGTCTTAAGGAGCGATTGGACGATGTTGAGGAAGGCCTCAAGATGGGTAGGGCTTCGTTCTCATCTGGCTTATCCCAGTGACATTCGGAGCGGGCTCTTGACGTTTGGATGTGCGAGCGTATCTCCTCGATATATTCCGACCGCAGGGGTCGGGAATTTATCCCGAGGGGAGCGAGGAAAATGCGAATTTCTGTCGCCGCGCTTGTTTGCTTGATAATTGCCGGTCTGCCCATGCCTGCCCATGCCGCCGGCGATTTGACCCGGCAAAAGCCCATCGAGGTCGTGGTGGAACTGGGCACAAAGGATGGTGAGATGCGTTTTGTACCGGACCGCCTCGAGTTCGAAACCGGTAAGCTCTATAAGCTTGTCCTCGTCAATCCCAGTCCTCATAAGCATTATTTCACGTCTCCGACGCTTGCCTCGAAAGTTTTCACCCGGAAAGCCGAAGTCAAGCATGACGGCAAGAAGCTCGCCGAGATCAAAGGCAACATTGCCGAGATCGAGGTCTTCCCGGGCGGCCATTCGGAGTGGTGGTTCGTGCCGGTCGCCACCGGCACGTTCAGCGACCTGCACTGCCACGTGAAGGAAGAGGGTGGGGCCAGCCACAAGGACATGGGAATGGTGGGGACGATTACGATACAGTAGTGCTGCAGCTGGCGCGTTTCAGGGCGATTTGAGACGAATGACCTAGCGCAACGCTACTTGCGCGACCCTGGTCAAAAATGATCAATGATTCATAAAATATCAAAGCGATAAATCAGGGAAGGACCGCGTTCATGGCCGCCACAGAAAGCAGGTATCAGGAGGTCTACCAATCCTGGAAAGACGATCCGCAGTCGTTCTGGGGGGAAGCGGCCAAGGACGTTTCCTGGTACAAGGGCTGGGACAGGGTATTCGATCCGTATTCCGGCCAATACGGACGCTGGTTTGCCGGAGCGGAATGCAACACCGCCTACAACTGCCTCGACCGTCACGTCGAAGCCGGGCGCGGCGATCAGGCGGCGCTGATCTATGACAGCGCGGTGACGCAAACGACCAAAACCTATACCTACAGCGAGTTGACCGACGAAGTCGCAACGCTTGCCGCCGTGCTGGTGGACCTCGGGGTGAAGGTCGGCGACCGGGTGCTGATCTACATGCCGATGATCCCGGAAGCGGTGATGGCGATGCTCGCCTGCGCGCGCATCGGTGCCGTGCATTCGGTGGTTTTCGGCGGGTTTGCGGCCAACGAACTGGCGACTCGCATCGATGACGCCAAGCCGGTAGCCATCATTTCGGCTTCCTGCGGCATCGAGGGCGCGCGGGTGATTGCCTATAAGCCGCTGCTCGACAAGGCCATTGAGGCGGCCAAGTCGAAGCCCGCGTCCTGCCTCATTCTGCAGCGTCCGCAGGCGGAAGCCTCGATGATCGCCGACCGCGATTACGACTGGGCGGAGGCGATGGCGCTCAACAGATCCCGCGGGCGCAAGGCAGAGCCTGTGGTCGTGAAGGCGACGGATCCGCTCTACATCCTCTACACCTCCGGGACGACCGGCAAGCCGAAGGGGGTGGTTCGCGACAACGGCGGGCACATGGTGGCGCTGAAGTGGACCATGAAGAACTTCTACAACATCGAGCCGGGCGAAGTGTTCTGGGCGGCCTCAGACGTCGGCTGGGTGGTCGGTCACTCCTACATCTGCTATGCGCCGCTGCTGCACGGCGCGACGACGCTCGTCTATGAAGGCAAGCCCGTGGGGACGCCCGATCCCGGCGCGTTCTGGAGGGTCATCTCGCAACATAACGTGGTTTCGCTGTTCACTGCGCCGACGGCGTTCCGGGCGATCAAGAAGGAAGACCCGGCGGGCAGCTACGTCGGCAAGTACGACCTTTCGTGCCTGCGAGCGCTGTTTCTGGCCGGCGAGAGGGCCGATCCCGAAACGCTCAAATGGGCCGAGGACAAGCTAAAGGTGCCTGTGATCGACCACTGGTGGCAGACCGAAACAGGCTGGTGCATTGCCGGAAATCCGGTTGGTCTCGGTATCCTGCCCGTCAAGCACGGTTCGCCGACGGTAGCGATGCCTGGATTCGAACTGCACGTTCTCGATGAGACCGGCAAGCGTCTGGGGCCAAACGTGCAGGGCACGATTGCCATTGCGCTGCCGATGCCGCCGGGTTGCCTGCCGACGCTGTGGGGCAACGACGAGCGGTTCCGCGAAAGCTACCTGACAGAGTTCAAGGGCTACTACTCGACTTCGGATGGCGGATATCTCGATGAGGACGGATACGTCTTCGTCATGGGGCGAACCGACGACGTCATCAATGTCGCCGGTCACCGGCTCTCAACGGGGCAGATGGAGGAGGTCGTCGCGCGTCATCCGGATGTGGCTGAATGCGCGGTGATCGGTGCGGCCGACAAGCTCAAGGGGCAACTGCCGGTCGGCTTCCTGGTGCTGAATGCTGGCGTGTCGAAGGAGCAAAAGGCGATCGAGGACGAAGTCGTGGCACTCGTGCGCAGCGAGATCGGTCCGGTGGCCGCCTTCAAGAACGTCATGGTCGTGCAGCGCCTGCCGAAAACGCGTTCGGGCAAGATCCTGCGCGGGACGATGCGCAAGATGGCCGATGGGGAAGCGTGGACGACGCCGGCAACGATCGACGATCCGGCGATCCTGGAAGAAATAAAGGGTGCGATGGCCGCGCGTGGACTTGGCGTGTGAGGCCGATCAACGCCTCGTCATGAAAGAACGAAGGCCGGTTGGCAGATCTGCCAGCCGGCCTTTTTTCATCGTCGGTGCGCATGGGTCGAGTCGTCTCAGCCTTTTAGAGCTTCGAGCATCTCGAACTTCTCGGCGAGCAGATAGTAGAACACGACGCGGTGCTTGCGGCGGTTGTCCTTCATGCGTTCGCAGATGTCTGCGATTGCCGCGTCGAGGGCTTCGTCGTCCTCGGTACGGGCAAGCTTCTTCTTGAGGAAGCTTTCGCGAACCCGGTTCAGTTCGTCCTTGCTTGAGCAGGATACGAGCGAACCATCGGCGCTTCTGAGTGCTATGCCGCAGAATTTGACGATGGCCTTGACCGCGTCGGCGTCAAAGGGGTCGATGTAGGCGCTGAGGCCATAGTCCTCGGCGGGGGCGGCTTCGTCGGAGGTTTCTTCGCCAGCTTCCGCTGCGGTGGTCTCGTCTGCCGACTCGGCGGGGAGTTCTGACTCGTCGTCGTCAGAAAGCTCCGGGAAGACCACGTCGGGCTGGTCGTTTTCGGACTCGCCGTCGACTTCCTGCCCGCTCGTGAGCTTCTGGAGATTGGCGAACACTTCGGCTTCCTCTTCGGCTTCCGAGCGCTCGCGGACCGGTTCGAGACCGGGTTGCGGGCCGAGGCCAGGGACAGTTTCGGAGGCGGGCAGCAGTCCGCCGCCGGGTTCGGGGGCGCCAGGAGGGCGGTTTGCTTCGGCGCGCTTGGCCGCCTTCTTGACCTCGGCGTCGAGATCGATCTGCTTGCACAACCCAAGCGTTACCGGGTCCTGGGGGACGAGGTTCGCCGAGTTCCAATGGGTGCGGTCGCGGATCTGGGTAATGGTCGGCTTGGTCGTGCCAACGAGCCGGATGATCTGGCTATCCTTCAGTTCGGGGTGCTGGCGCAGCAGCCAGAGCACCGCGTTGGGCCGGTCGTGACGGCGCGAAACCGGCGTGTAGCGGGGCCGCTTCTTGCGCGTCGACGCCTGGGGAAGGACGACCTTCTGCTCGGCCATGCGCAATTTATGGCTGGAGTCGGCTTCGCCGCGCTCGATCTCGTCGCGGGTGAGCTGGCCGGACGATACCGGGTCCATGCCCTTGATACCTTGGGCGACGTCGCCGTCGGCGATGCCTTTCACCTCAAGGGGGTGCAGGCCGCACAGGTCAGCGATCTGGTCGAATGTCAGGGCGGTGTTGTCGACGAGCCAAACGGCTGTCGCCTTGGGCATGAGGGGCTTGCGATCGCTCATAAATTCTCTTTTCCGGTCCACTGGCGGGTGAAACTCACGCCGGCAGACCAATGATTCGGATTTCGAGGCTTCAGGGAAGACCGATACATAATCCCGTAGCGGCCCAATTTGCAAGGCGTTTGGTCGCAGGGGCCGGGAATTTCCAGATTGGGACTAATGCCCCGGTTGTGCGCAGCAGCGTCCATAACTAGTGTTCCGGCTCAAACATTTGATTCCCGGGTGGAGGTCGTCAAATGTTTGTGAATCCAGAACGCAATCAAAAGGTTGCCTAGTGTTCCGGGCTGACATTCAGGTTCCCGGCAGGGAACCATATGTCGGAGTCGGAACACTAGTGTAAGGCACCTAACGTTTGGTCGCCACTTGCGGCTTGGCTCGATGCCAAACGTTTGGTGCAAAAGCTACACTAGAATCATAGTGTTACTCGTGTTCCTTGTGGCTCCGACACTTGGACGATAGTGTGCTGCGAGGGAAACCAAGTGTCGGAGCCGGAAAACCAAGTGTCGGAGCCGGAACTAGTGTGGTCAACTCAGTGCGCGCTCGAATCGAAGGCCGCACTTCGGCGCTGGGCGGCCTGGAGCGATGCAAATTGAAGGTTGAGACTGGGCGGACCTACTTCTTCGAGGATCTCGAACTCGGCATGGATGCAACCGTGTCGAAGACGGTGACCATGGAGGACATCGTGAAGTTCGCCAGCGTTTCGGGCGACTACAACCCGGTGCATCTCGACAGGGAATACGCCGCCGGAACGATCTTCAAGGACGTCATCGCGCACGGCCTGCTTACGGCAAGCTACATTTCGACCGTGTTCGGGATGAAAATGCCGGGCCCCGGAGCGATCTACGTGGCGCAGTCCTTGAACTTCAAGGCGCCCGTCAGGGTCGGCGACGAGGTGCTGGCACGCGTGGTCGTCGTGGACCTGATGCCGGCCAAGCGGCGTGCACGGTTCGACTGCATCTGTACCGTAAATGGCAAGGTGGTGCTCGACGGCGAGGCGATCATGATGGTGCCGACCCGGCCTGAGTAGTTTACTCCGTCGGCATGGTGTCCAGGCCTTGCAAGGCGGTCTGGGGGAGGATTTATTGCGCCGCGTGGGGCGGTTGGTGTGATACCCGTTCGCCGATTTCTTCAACTCCGACGCGAGGCAACTCCCGGCATCATGCTTGTTCTGCGCAATGGCGAAACTGTTCCCGAAGCTTTGCGCGGCGGCGTCGTGGCGATCGGCAATTTCGACGGCGTGCACCGGGGCCACAAGGCGTTGATCGCCGAAGCAATCGACGTTGCGGCAGACACCAACCTTGATGGCCGCAAGCGTCCTGCCGGGGTGATAATTTTCGAACCGCATCCAAGCGCATTCTTTCGTCCCGACGAGCCGCACTTCCGGCTGACGCCGCTGCCCGAAAAACTTCGCCTACTGGAAACGCTTGGGCTCGACTTCACGGTCGTGCTCGATTTCAATGCAGCGCTGTCCGGCATGAGCGCGGAACAGTTCGTCGACGAAATCCTGGTTGGTCGGCTTTGTGTTTCCCATGTCGTCATCGGCTACGACTTCTTCTACGGCCGCAAGCGCAGCGGCACTGCCGAGTCGATGCGGGACGCAGGCCGCGCGAAGGGGTTCGAAACGAGTATCGTGAGACAACAGGCAGAAGACGGCGAGGTGTTCTCGTCGACCGCGATCCGGCTGCATCTGGCGCAAGGCGATGTGGCTGGGGCCGCGCGGTTGCTGGGCCACTGGTGGAGGATCAGCGGAACGGTGGCCGGCGGCAACAGGGTCGGGCGGGATCTCGGTTTTCCAACGGCCAACATAGAACTGCCGGCTGGGACTTCGCTCAAGCACGGGATCTACGCGGTGCGCGTAGGGGTTGGCGGAGGGGACAGTGCGATTGGCGGTGAGCAGCCGTTGCAGGGGGCTGCTTATTTCGGCGGGCGGCCAACTGTCGATAACGGTCCGGTACGGCTCGAAGTCTTCATCCTCGACTTCAATGGGGACATCTACGGCAAGGATATCGCGGTCGACTTCATAGGTTTCGTGCGGGAAGACCAGCACTTCGATCAACTCGATTCGATGGCCGAGCAGATGCAGCGGGATTGCGAACGGGTGCGTGAAATTCTGGTGACGGCGCCCGCCTCGCCACTCGCGGCGGACGCGCAGGGCTGCTAAGCTGAGCAGCATTGCCGGAATTCCCGCCGGGCAACAAAATCTGCCTTTCAACCTTCACGATAAATAGCGCCCGACGCAAGCGGGCGTTTTCAACTGGAGACGATATGGAAGAGCAGCTGCCGTTTCTTTTGCTGATCGCGATCGTGACGCTGGCTGCAGTCCTGGCGGGGCTGTTCATGGCGTGGCTGAAGCAGCCGCCGATGGTGGGTTACATCCTGGCCGGGCTGGCGCTGGGGCCGGCGGGCATCGGGTTCATGCCGAGTGTCGATGCGGTGCCGCTGATCGCCGAATTCGGCGTGCTGTTCTTGTTGTTCGTCATCGGCATGGAGATCAGTCTCAAAGCTTTCATCGCCGATCTAAGGCCTGCGGTCCTGACCGTTATCGGTCAGCTGGCGATTGCGCTCAGTCTGATGATGGTGTTCGGGGTCGTCTTGAACTGGCGGCCGGAACAGATCGTGCTGCTGGCCTTCGTCGTCACCATGTCGTCGACGGCGGTCGCCTTGAAGATACTCGACGACATCGGCGAGTTGCGCGGCGAACTGGGGCGGTTGGTGGTCGCGATCATGATCGCGCAGGATATCGCCATCGTGCCGATGCTGATCATCGCCAACGCGTTCGACAACGGCGGCACGTTCGAAATCTCGACGCTTGTCACGGTGGCGCTGGCGATCGCATTCCTTGCTGCGTTCATCGCGTACGTGGGCCCCAAGGGGAAGTTGCATTTTCCCTGGCAGGAGAAAATCCTCGGCCGGGTGGAGATGGTGACGCTGGTGGCCTTGCTGGTGTGCTGCACGTCGGCGGTGTTGACGGGGGTTGCCGGCATGTCGCCGGCTTATGGCGCGTTCATTGCCGGGCTCATCATCGGCAAGACGACGCTGAGGGGCGAAGCGATCCACGCCATGGAGCCGATCCAGGGTGTGCTGATGGTTTGTTTCTTCGTGGCGATCGGCCTGTTGCTCGACGTCGGCTTCATCATGGCCAACTTTGCGCTGGTGGCGGTGTTCGTCTTGGGTGCGCTATTGTTGAAGTCGGCGGCCAATATCCTGATCCTGCGCCTTGTCGGGATGGACTGGCCGACAGCCTATCAGGCCGGGCTCATCATGGGGCAGATCGGCGAATTCTCCTTCGTCCTGGCGGCCGTGGGGCTGGCGAACGGGGTGCTCGATCCGGTCGGCTACAAGCTCGCGATTTCGGTAGTGGTGCTGTCGCTGTTGTTCTCGCCGATCTGGACGCAGGCGGTGAAGCACGCCCACGACGCCGCCGATCAGCGCCTCGGCGGCCTCAGGATGGCGTTTTTTCCCGGCGCCGTGGAGTCCTCCTCCGAGCCGCAGCGTGCTGAGGGCGGCAGCAAGCGCAGGCGGGGCGCAAAACTCAAGGAACCCGGGGAAACCTGAGCGTTGGAGGTGGCAAGCCATCTGTCAGCGGCACTTTCGGCGCGGCGGCTGGCGTTGTCGCGCGGGCGTGCTAGAACGCGCCTCGAAGACATCATGAATCGATTTGGCTGAAAGACAGATGGCAAAGAAAGACCGAGCCGGAACTGGGGCTCAAGGCGGCAGCGAGGCCGAGGGCCGCGACTGGGGCAAGACGCTGTACCTACCGCAGACCGAATTCCCCATGCGTGCCGGGCTGCCGAAGCTCGAGCCCGAACTGCTGGCGCGCTGGGAAAAAATAGGTCTCTACGACAAGCTGCGGGAAGCGGGCAAGGGCCGGCACAAGTTCGTGCTGCACGACGGGCCTCCTTATGCCAACGGCAACATCCACATCGGGCACGCGCTCAACAAGATCCTGAAAGACCTGGTGGTGAAGTCGCAGCAGATGCTGGGGCACGATTCCAACTACGTGCCGGGCTGGGACTGCCACGGCCTGCCGATCGAATGGAAGATCGAGGAACAGTACCGCGCCAAGGGCCGGAACAAGGACGAGATCCCGGTCAATGAATTCCGCGCCGAGTGCCGCGAGTTTGCGGCGAAGTGGGTCGATATCCAGCGCCAGGAATTCAAGCGGCTCGGCGTCGTTGGCGACTGGGGCAATCCGTACCTGACGATGGCCTTCCCGGCGGAAGCGACGATTGCTGCCGAGATCATGAAGTTCGCGATGTCGGGCCAGCTTTATCGCGGTTCGAAACCGGTGATGTGGTCGGTGGTCGAGAAGACGGCGCTGGCGGAAGCCGAGGTCGAGTATCACGACTACCAGTCGGATCAGGTGTGGGTGAAGTTTGCCGTAAGCACGGCAGGCACTGACAGTGGGATGCCCACAGGTGCCAAAGTGGTGATCTGGACAACGACTCCCTGGACCATTCCGGGCAACCGGGCGATCTCCTATTCTCACAAAATCGAATACGGATTGTATGAAGTGACGGCTGCGCCCGAGGGAAACTGGGCGGCGGTCGGTGAAAAGTACGTTCTGGCCGACAAGCTGGCTGAGCAGGTGATGAAGGCCGGCAAGGTGGAAGCTTTCGAGCGGCGTTCTTCCATTGACGCTGAAACGCTGAGTGGCCTTGCATGTGCCCACCCGTTGCGCGGGCTGGATGGCGGTTATCAGTTCGATGTTCCTCTTCTCGATGGCGACCACGTCACCGACGATACCGGTACGGGTTTCGTGCATACCGCGCCGGGGCACGGTGCCGACGACTACATCATCTGGATGAATTCGCAGAAGATGCTGCGCGAACGCGGCATCGACACGACGATCCCGTTCACGGTCAACGCCGACGGCGTCATGACCGAACAGGCGCCGGGGTTCACCGGCAAGCGCGTACTCAAGGAAAACGGCGACAAGCCAGGCCGGGAAGATTCGGCCAACGAAGCCGTCATCAAGGCACTTGCCGATGCAGGCATGATGGTGGCGCGGGCGCGCCTCAAGCACCAGTACCCGCATTCGTGGCGCTCGAAGAAGCCGGTCATCTTCCGCAACACGCCGCAATGGTTCATCCGCATGGATGGTGGGATCGGTGGCCTCCCCGACACCGTCATCCCCGGCTTGGCCGGGGATCTGTCCACGTCTCGACCTGGGGCAACCGATGCCGCCAAGACGGAAACTCGGACGGATCCCCGCCTTCGCGGGGATGACGAGAGTGTGGGCGGGGATGACGAGAGTGTGGGCGGGGATGACGAAGGTAGGGGCGGGAATGCCGAAGGTGTGCGTCGCAGCGCAGGCGGCAACCGCTCCCTGCGTGAGATCGCGCTCGATGAGATCAAGCGGGTCGAATGGGTGCCGGCTGCGGGTGAAAAGCGCATCACCGGCATGATCGCCAACCGGCCCGACTGGGTCGTCTCGCGGCAGCGCGCATGGGGCGTGCCGATCGCCGTGTTCCGTAATCCGGAAACCGACCAAATCATTCCGGGGCCGGGATTTGCGAAGTCCGCCGAATTGAGCCGGCGCATCCACGACGCGTTCGCCGAAAAGGGCGCGGATGTGTGGTTCGAGGACGGCGCCAAAGAGGGCTTCCTTAATGGCCTGGTCGACGACCCGGGCCAGTGGGAGCAGGTGCGCGACGTGCTCGACGTGTGGTTCGATTCAGGTTCCACACATGCCTTCACGCTGGAAGACCCGGTTCAGTTCCCCGGCCTCGCCGGGATCAAGCGCACCCAGGACGGCGGCCACGACCGGGTGATGTATCTTGAAGGTTCCGACCAGCATCGCGGCTGGTTCCACTCGTCGCTGCTGGAAGCCTGCGGCACGCGCGGGCATGCGCCTTATGACGTCGTTCTGACCCACGGTTTCGTCCTCGACGAAAAGGGGCAGAAGATGTCGAAATCGGAGAAGAACGTGACGGCGCCGCAGGACGTCATCGAGAAGGCGGGCGCCGATATCCTGCGGCTATGGGTGGCGGCATCGGATTATTCGGACGATCTTCGGATCGGGCCGGAGATCATGAAGACGTTCTCGGAAACCTACCGCAAGATGCGCAATACCGTGCGCTGGATGTTGGGTGCGCTGGCGCATTTCGACGAGGCGGACCGGGTCGAGATTGCCGACATGCCGGAACTGGAAAAGCTGATGCTGCACCGGTTGTCCGAAATCGGTCCGGAGGTTCGCACCGCTTATGCGGCCTACGATTACCGCAAGGTGGTCGCGCTGATGAGCCAGTTCCTCAACACGGACCTGTCGGCGTTCTACTTCGATATCCGCAAAGATGCGCTCTATTGCGATGCGCCGTCGAGCATGCGGCGCAAGGCGGCGCTGAGCGTGATCGACGAGATCTTCAAGGCCACCGCGTTGTGGCTGGCGCCCATCCTTTCGTTCACGGCGGAAGAAGCGTGGCTGTCGCGTTATCCCTCCGAAGACGGTTCGGTCCATTTGCAGGACTTCCCGCTGATCCCGCGGACGTGGCGTAACGAGGATGTCGACGAGCGCTGGGACAAGGTGCGGATGGTGCGCCGCGTGGTGACGGGGGCGTTGGAACTGGAGCGGGCCGACAAGCGGATCGGTTCGAGCCTGGAAGCGGCACCGGTCGTCCACATCGCCGACGATGCGCTGAGAGCGGCGATCGTAAATGTCGACATGGCCGAAGTGTGCATTACCAGCGGGATCGAAATCGTTGCAGGCGATGCGCCCGCCGGTGCCTTCACGCTGGCCGAGGTGCCGGGCGTCGGGGTGGTCCCGAAGCGTGCCGAGGGGACCAAGTGCGCACGGTCCTGGCGGGTGACGAGCGACGTCGGCAGCGACCCGGACTATCCGGAGCTTTCGGCGCGCGATGCGGCGGCCATGCGCGAGATCGACGGGAAGGCGGCGTGATGGCGGAGGGGGAACAGCCTGCATCCATCGACGCTGCCGAGAACCGCTGGATCTGGGGGCGGTGGTCGCGGCTCGGGCTGTGGGCGGCGCTTCTTACCCTTATGCTCGATCAGGCGCATAAGTGGTGGATGATCGCCGGAGTCGGCATGAAAGAGGGCGAGCGGTTCAACGCCCTGCCGTTTCTCGATATCGTCTACGTCAAGAATACCGGTATCAGCTATTCGATGTTCGATAGCTCGGCGGTGGAATGGCAGCTCTCGCTTGCCGCATTTGCCGTCCTGGTCAGCGCGGCGCTCTGGATGTGGCTGTCGCGGTCGGGCACGGGGGCGCTGATGGCGTTGAGCCTGGGGCTCATCATCGGCGGTGCAATCGGCAATGGAATCGACCGAATATTGCTCGGCGGGGTTGCAGACTTCTTCCTGCTCTACGGATTCGGCTTTTCCTGGTATGTCTTCAATATCGCTGACATTGCCATAGTTGCCGGAGTTATCGGGCTTCTGTATGACTCTATCTGGCCGAGTCGCAATGCTGACACAAAAGCGACTTAGCGCGTTGGGGTCGGGGTTCGTGCTCGACAATGCCGGCTTGGCCGGCTCGGCAGGAGACAGCCATATGATTTCGGGGGTTTTCGCGAAACAATTCGCTGGTGTTCGCCGGGTCGCCATGGCTGCGGCGGTTGTGGGCCTGTGTCTTGGCGGTTGTTCGGCAGGCGATGTCGAATTGAACGGCAAGCTGTTCGAATTGGCCGGGCTCAACAACGTCGGCAAGAAGGGCCAAGCCCCGGAACTCGATGAACGTACCGGCCTCGTGGTGCCGCCCGATCTCACGAAGCTTCCCGATCCCGACCAGCCGGCTGTGGTTAACCATGCCGATGCGGCCCTGGACCTCATCAACGATCCGGACCGCGCGCGGCAACTCAGCAAGGAACAGCTCGCCGCTCAGCAAGCTGAAGCCTGCAAGAGCTACGACCTTGTCGTGGCGCGCGGTGACGAGGCGGAAGCCCTCAATATGAAAGGGCCGCTCGGCCCGTGCCGCAGGTCCGTGTTAACGGCCGTCGGCGGCATGATGAATTAGAATTAATCCACCAGCTTCTATGGTGCGCTACAGGCTTGAAGCCTGGGGGGTATGGCTGTTGTGATCAGTCCCTGGCCCCGTATCATGAACCCGTTGTCATTTGACTTCTCCGTGCCGACCGCCAAATCTCATTTTCGATCGTTTCGGCTCGCGGGTGCGTAGCCGGATTAGTTGCTGCCGGCTCGGCAGCGTGCAACCGTGCCGGCCATTGTCTACGGCCCAACCGGACTTCGAGGATCGCAATTCATGCGCAGTATCGGCAGTCGCCGCATTTCGCACGTCGCTTCAACCTTTCTCCTGAGCCTCATGATCACAGCATTGCAAAGTTCCACCCCCACGGTAGCCGAGGAAACCAAAGCCATCGCGAGCAGCTTCACGCTCGACAACGGCATGGAAGTCATCGTCATCCCGGATACCCGCGCACCCGTCGTGACGCATATGGTGTGGTACCGGGTCGGGGCTTCGGATGAGCCAAAGGGTTCCTCGGGTGTCGCCCACTTCCTCGAGCACCTGATGTTCAAATCGACCGAGAAGATCGCCGTCGGCGAGTTCTCGAAGATCGTCGCCAAGATGGGCGGCCAGGACAACGCGTTTACCAGCCATGACGCCACCGCCTATTTCCAGCGGATCGCCAAGGACCGGCTCGCCGACGTGATGGCGATGGAGGCCGACCGGATGGTCAACCTGCGCCTGACGGAAAAGGAAGTCCTGACCGAGCGCGATGTCATCCTGGAAGAGCGGCGCTCGCGGACGGACAACAATCCTGGGGCGATCCTGTCCGAACAGATGGATGCGGCGCTTTATTATTCGCACCCCTACGGCACGCCGGTGATCGGCTGGATGCACGAGATCGCCGCGCTCGATCAGGACGATGCCATCGGCTTCTATAAACTGTTCTATGCGCCCAACAACGCGATCCTGGTCGTGGCCGGCGACGTCACGGTCGAGGAAGTCAAGCGGCTGGCGCAGGATACCTACGGCACGATCCCTGCGAACAACGGCATGAAGCTGAAGCGGGAACGGCCGCAGGAACCGCCGCATCTGGTGGCGCGGCGCATGCAACTCAACGATCCCAGGGCCGGCAAGGCATCGGTGCACCGCTCCTACCTGACGCCGAGCTATGTGACGGCGGCAAAGGGCGAGGCGGAAGCGCTCGATGTGCTGATCAAGATCCTGTCGTCGGGGTCGACGAGCCGCTTCTACAAGAAGCTCGTCGTGGAAAAGCAACTCGCCTCAAGTGCGGGCGGCTGGTTCTACGGAGACGGCTACGATAGCGGCAAGATCGGTTTCTACGCCGTATCCGCCGACGGGGTGAAGCTTGAAACCATCGAGGCCGAGATGGATGCGCTGATCGCTGGAATCATCAGCGACGGCGTTACCGAGGCCGAGCTCAAACGGGCCAAGAACAGCCTGGCGGCCGAATACATCTACGGGATGGACAGTCAACAGACCTTGGCGAGGCGTTACGGATGGGCAGCGGTCGTCGGGCAGTCGGCGGCGGACGTGGAGTCCTGGCCGGACGACATCAACGCGGTTACCGCCGAACAAGTCAGGGCGGCGGCTGAAAAGCATCTGCGGATTACCCAGTCGGTGACGGGCTACCTTGTGCCGGAAAGCGCCGCGCCGACAGCGCAGCGCGCGCACGACGCAACACCTGCCGACAAGGGCTGAGGACCATAGATGAAAACAAAAGCGAAGGCGGCGATGGCCGCGAAGACCACGGCGCGCGTGATCGGTGCCATGGCCTTGTCTCTTGTCACCCTTTTCATTCTTTTTGGCCTGATGGGCCGCGCGAGCGCCATGGATATCAAGCAAGTCAAAAGCCCCGGTGGAATCGAAGCCTGGCTGGTAGAATCCCATCAGGTGCCCCTGGTGTCGATCCGTTTTGCCTTCCATGGCGGCAGCACGCAGGACCCGGAGGGCAAGCCCGGTGTGGCGAATTTCGTATCTGGCATGCTGGATGAGGGAGCCGGAGATCTCGTTTCGGCGACCTTCCAGGAGCGGATGGAAGACATCGCCATGCGCATGCAGTTCGAGGATAGCCGGGATACTTTCTACGGCGACTTTACGACCTTGACGAAATACCGCGACGAAGCTGTCGAGCTGTTGAAGCTCGCCTTGACGAAGCCGCGCTTCGATCAGGAAGCCTTGGACCGCATTCGCCGGCAGCTTCTTGCAAACCTCGCCTACGAGTCGAAGTCGCCGGAGCGGCTCGCTTCGCGCACCTGGTATGAGACGGCGTTCAAGGGGCACGCCTATGGCTTGTCGCCGACAGGGACGGACGCTACCATTGCCTCGATTACGCGCGAGGATCTCGAAGCCTTCCGGACGAAGAACTTCGCCAAGAGCAACCTCAAGGTGGCAGTCGTCGGTGACATCGACGAAGCAACGCTGGGGAAGCTGCTCGACGATGTTTTCGGCGATCTGCCCGAGCAGGCACAGCTCAACGAACTTCCTGAAATCGAACCGAAGAAGGGTAACGGCGTCGAAGTCGTCGAGATGGACGTGCCGCAGTCGGTCGCGGTGTTCGGCATGGGCGGACTGAAACGCAAAGACCCCGATTTCATGGCTGGTTTCGTGTTGAACCACATCATCGGCGGCGGCGGGTTTTCGGCCATACTGATGGAGGAAGTTCGCGAGAAGCGCGGCCTTGCGTATTCGGTCTACAGCTATTTGAGCCCGATGGACCATGCCGCGGTTTATCTGGGAAGCGTTGCAACCAAGAACGATTCGATCGCGGAGTCGCTGGAGATTATCCGCAGCGAGCTTGCCCGCATCGCCAAGGATGGGGTCAGCGAAGACGATCTGAAAAACGCCAAGAGCTACCTGACGGGAAGCTATGCCTTGCGCTTCGACACCAATTCCAAGATTGCCAGCCAGCTGCTGGGGATCATGGTGGAGGATATGGGTATCGACTACATCAAGACGCGCAACGCGGACGTCGATGCGCTGACCGTCGAAGACCTGAAGCGGGCGGCGAAAAGGTTCCTGGCGCCGGAGGGTCTGCTGGTGGTGGTGGTCGGCAAGCCGACCGGGTTGAAGGGAATCTAGGGGTCAGGGGTCAGGTTCCAGGGACTAGGTTCCAGGGGCGAGGGGATAGGTTCCAGGTTTTGGGGGCGCCGGCGTGGCCGGGTGCAACAGCGCCATGGTTTCACGTGCATTTCGGACGGGGGAATTGCCCCGCCCTCATGGCTCCCGGTGTTGCGCGGCTTCGCGGGCTTGACTGGAAAAGGCCTACGCCGTCTAAAGCTGTCTTCTAAACATCCCTCACCAAAGAGGCTGAGACAGCGGCATGGCAGACTTTCCGAAGCAGATCAGAACTTCGGCCTACACACTCGATATAGCCGGCTGCCTCAGCGGGGCGATCGGAGTGCATGGTCTTTCTTCCGCCGAACTCGAAACGGCGTGCGGGCAGATCGAACCCGGTTTCCGGCAGATGCAGGAAGAAGCGCGGACCGGCGGGCTGCCGATCCTGAAGATCACCGAGGCGCGCGAGGATATCGCCGCAGCGGGCAAGGCGTTTGCCGCACTGTCGCAAGATGCCCGCGTGGTCGTCTTCTTCGGCACCGGCGGATCGGGTCTTGGCGGACAGGCGCTGGCGCAGCTCGCAGGCTGGAACATTGCCGGGGTTTCAATGCCAGGGCAGATGAAGCGCCCGCGCACGCGGTTCTACGACAATCTCGATCCTTCGACGCTGGGAGGACTTCTCTCGACGATCGACTTCGAGGAATCGCGTTTCGTGATCACGTCCAAGTCGGGCGGTACGGCGGAGACGCTGGCGCAGGCAATTGCGACTCTGGATGCGGTCAAGGCAGCGGGGTTGGGAGACCGGATCCCGCGCATGTTCCTTGGCATCACGGAAGAAGCGGCGCCGGGAAAGAAGAACGGGTTGCGGTCGCTGCTGGCGGAGCATGGTATTGCGATGCTGCCGCATCCCGATGACATCGGCGGGCGCTTTTCATGCCTGTCGATCGTCGGCCTGTTGCCCGCGCTGGCACGCGGCCTCGACCCGGTGAAGATCCGCGAAGGCGCACAGGAGGTCATCGATCAGCTTGCTGCGGCGGAAACTGCAGCCGATTGCCCGGCGGCGCTATCCGCAGCGGTGTCGGTTGGGATGTCGCGAGTACGGGGTGCGCGGGTTCTCGTGCTGATGCCCTATGCCGATAAGCTCGGATACCTGGCGCGCTGGTTCGTACAGTTGTGGGCGGAAAGCCTCGGCAAGCGTGGCGAGGGCACGACGCCGATCGCGGCGATGGGGCCGCTCGACCAGCATAGCCAGTTGCAGCTGTTCATGGACGGTCCGCGCGAGCATCTGGTGACGCTGATGCGGATAGAGACGGCCGGGACCGGGCCGGTGATCGATCCGGACATGGCAAGGCTTGCCGGGGCTGATTACATGGGCGGGCGGACGATCGGCGATGTGGTCGCGGCGCAGGCCAAAGCGTTGCCGGAGGCGTTGGCAAAGGCCGGGCGGCCGGTTCGCAGCATCGATATCCACAGCCTGGACGAGTCAGCGATCGGCGGGGTTATGATGCATTTCATGATCGAAACGATTCTCGCCGGGCGGATGCTCGGCATCGATCCATTCGATCAGCCGGCTGTTGAACTTGCCAAGGTGCTGACCCGCGAGCGGCTGGTTGCTCCGCCGGGATAGTCCGTCCACACCAAGAGGCCCGAATTGCCGATCCGCCAGCTTTCACCAGAGACGATCAACCGGATTGCAGCCGGCGAGGTGATCGAGCGGCCGGCCAGCGTCGTCAAGGAACTCGTCGAGAACGCGGTCGACGCAGGCGCGCGCGATATCGAAGTCGTCACCGCAGGCGGCGGGCTATCGCTGATCCGGGTGAGCGACGACGGCTCCGGCATGGCGCCGGGCGATCTGGCGCTCTGCGTGGAGAGGCATGCAACCTCGAAACTTCGCGAGGACGATCTATTCGACATCCGCAGTTTCGGGTTTCGCGGCGAAGCTTTGCCCTCGATCGGGTCGGTGGCGCGGCTGGAAATCGCGAGCCGGGCGACGGGGACAAATGAAGCCTTCGCCATCGTCGTCGACAAGGGCGCCAAGCAGGCGTTGCGACCTGCGGCGGTCAATCGCGGATCGCGGGTGGAAGTACGCGATCTTTTTTCAGCGACACCGGCGCGATTGAAATTCCTCAAATCGGAAAGGGCCGAAAACCAGGCGACGACGGATACCGTCAAGCGATTGGCGATGGCGCATCCGGAAGTCGCCTTCACGCTGGTGACCGGCGAACGGGCAAGCCTGAAGCTGCCGGCGCAGGAAACAACTCCAAACGGACTTCTGGAGCGGTTGGCCCGCATCATGGGGCGTGATTTTCAGGCCGATGCCGTCGAGGTGGCGGGCGAAAAGGAAGGAATCAGAATCGCAGGCTTCATCGGTCTGCCGACATTCAACCGGGGCGATGCCAGCCAGCAGTTCCTGTTCGTCAACGGGCGGCCGGTCAAAGACCGGCTGCTGATCGGTGCGTTGCGCGCGGCCTACGGCGATACGCTGCCGCGCGGGCGGCATCCCTATCTGGCGCTGTTCATCGATCTCGAACCACGCGACGTGGACGTCAACGTGCATCCCGCCAAGACCGAAGTGCGCTTCAGGGACTCCGGCGCGGTGCGCTCGCTCGTGATCGGGGCGGTGCGGCACGTGCTCGAGGACAGCGCGATGCGCGCCTCTTCGCGGGGCGGGCGCGAGACGATAGAAGCTTTCGCAGCGGTCGGCACAAGTCAGTCAGGAAGCGGCCATCATCGGGTTTCGGTCACTCGTGCGCCGGTGGCGGGCGGAGGCATTGCGCGGACGAGCTACGCGTTCGCTGCCCGGATGCAGTCACCGGGCGGGATGGGCGAAGCCGTGCAGGCGCCGTTTGCGTCCTTCGAGGCGACATCGGCCGAAGCCAGCGCGCATATCGAGCCGGTGAGCGAAGATATTCTGGACAAGCCGCTCGGAGCAGCGCGGGCGCAGCTTCACGAAACCTATATCGTGGCGCAGACGCGCGATGCGGTGGTGATCGTCGACCAGCACGCGGCCCACGAGAGGCTGGTTTTCGAACGGCTGAAGACGATGCTCGGCAACGGCGGAGTCGCGAGGCAGGGCCTGCTCATTCCGGAAATCGTCGAGATGCTGCCGGAAGAAGTGGAAGCAGTTCTCGAACGGGCGGGCGAACTGGAAGACCTTGGGCTCGTGGTCGACGGTTTCGGAGCGGAGGCGATTGCGGTGCGCGAGGTGCCGGCGCTTCTCGGACAGTGCGACGTCAAAGGGCTGGTGCGGGACCTTGCCGCCGAAATCCTGGACGAGCGCGAGCAGGGAGCATTGAGCGAACGTCTCGAAGCGGTTGCTTCGCGCATGGCGTGTCACGGGAGCGTGCGCGCGGGGCGCCGCCTGACGCCGGCGGAAATGAACGCGCTGCTTCGCGAGATGGAAGCGACACCGTTTTCGGGGCAGTGCAATCACGGCCGCCCGACCTACGTCGAGTTGAAGCTCGGCGATATCGAGCGGCTGTTCGGGCGGAAGTAGCTTTTCCCGCCAACAGCCGATCCTGCCACGGTTCAAGAGCAGGAGGGATCGCTCGGTTGTTCTGCAGGCAAGCCGTGAGCATGGCTCCGCCACGGCGGCGGGATCTCAGGCAGGTCAAGTCACGCGACGGTGGCGGGCGTGAACGACGACGAGCACGCCGACAATCCCGATCGCGATGAACGGGATCAGGCCGGTGTCGAAGGCGGTGACGTCGAGCAGGCCGAAGGCTGCGGCGAGGGCTTCGATGGCGAGCACCGAGAACGGCGTGAATGCGCTTGTTGCCAGGAAGCTCTCCGTTCCGATCTTCACCACCGATGAGAACGTCAGATAGGTCATCGCAACGAAGACAGGTGCGCCAAGGAGGATCGCCGTCACGAGGGTCGGGGTATGCCAGAAGGCTGCAAGCGGCGGGATGAGCGCGGTCGGCTGGTAGACGCCGAGTTCGGAAAGGAAGACGAGGGGAAAAATGGCCGTAGCCCCGATCAGCGTGGTCGATGCTACGACCAATCCCGTCACCCGCAATTTGTCGTGGATGGAGCGGGCGGCGCGGTTCGCAGGGTGAAACTCGCTGGCGAACGTCTTGACCGAAACGATGAGCGAGCAGATCAGCGCCAGTACAATTGCTGCGGTGCGCTGGTGCGGCGCGACATTCCAGAGGACCGGGACAACCGCGGCAACGATTATCGCGTTGCCGAGCCACAGTCTGCGGCTCATTGAGCGGGCGTAAAAGAGCCAGCCCAGCACAAGTGATACGGGGACCGACAGGCGCAGTGCGAGGCTCGTTTCGGCAGGAGACAGGAAGCCTAGAAGAAGGAAATAGAAAGCTTCGAGCATGACGGTCGAAAAACCGAAGGCGAGCGACTGGCGGGCGAAGGCGACCTGGAGGGCACGTTCGCCGGGGCCGGTGATGATCAGCATTGCGGCTGCTGCAAACCCCATCGCAAAGAGGATGAAGACGACGATATGCGCGCCCTGGTGCTGGGCGATCGCGTAGACGACGGTGAGTGCGGATATGGCGAAGACGAACAGGCCGGCTTCGACCCAGCCGTTGAGGCCGCCGCGCAAGTCGTCGCGCAAGGTGAACGTCATGGGGCCGTGTCCGTACCGCCGTCGACAGGCAGGACGGACTTCACAAACGTGATGGTGGTGTCGCCATAGCTGCGCTCATCGAACGTTTGGAATGCTTGGGGAAGTTCGAGGGCCGTGCCTGCGCGTTCTTCGAGGATGGCGATTGCTCCGCTTTTCAGCCAGCCGCCTGTTTGCAATGCACGCAACGCGCGTTCGCCGAGGCCGTTACCGTAGGGCGGATCGAGGAAGGCGATGTCGTAGCGATCACGCGCGTTGGCAGGGCCCAGATCGGTGGCATCCCGGCGGAACAGGCGCGTTACGCCCTGCAGTCCGAAGGCTTCGATATTCTCCTGGACAGCGGCGCGGGCGGAAGCATCGGTCTCGACGAATAGAGCAAAGGCGGCGCCACGCGAAAGCGCTTCGAGGCCGAGCGCGCCGGTGCCGGCGAACAGGTCGATGATGCGGGCGCCTTCGAGCGGCGGGCATTCGGGGGAGTGGGCGAGGACGTTGAAAACGGATTCCCGGACGCGATTCGATGTCGGCCTGGTGGACGCGCCTTTCGGGGCGGCCAGCGGACGGCCGCGGAACCTGCCGCCGACAATGCGCATCACTTGTCCGCAGTTTCGCGTTTCGGGCGGCGGCTTTGGCGGCGGGGCGCGCTGGGCTCGTCTTCGGGCCGGTCGAGGCCGAGTTCCTTAGCGATATCCGCACCGAGCTGGTCGGCCAGGACGCGCCGCTTGACGGGGTCGGTTTCGCCGGGCTTCAGGTCGAGGAGCTGAAACGGGCCATAGGATACGCGGATCAGCCGGTTTACTTCGAGGCCGAGGGCGGACATGACGTTGCGGACTTCGCGGTTCTTGCCTTCGCGCAGGCCGATGGTCACCCAGACGTTATGGCCCTGGGTGCTGTCGAGGGTGGCTTCCATCGGGCCGTAGCGCACGCCTTCGTATTCCATGCCGTCCTTGAGTTCGTCGAGTTTCTGCTGGCTGACGCCGCCCCAGGCGCGCACGCGGTAGCGTCTGAGCCACCCTGTTGCGGGCAATTCCAGATGCCGCGAAAGCGCACCGTCGTTGGTCAGCAGGAGCAACCCCTCTGTATTGAAGTCGAGGCGGCCGACGGAGACGACTCGCGGCATGTCGGGGGGGAGGTTGTCGAAAACAGTCGGGCGGCCTTCGGGATCGGAGTTGGTCGTGACGAGGCCCTTGGGCTTGTGGTAGCGCCACATCTTGACCGGCTCGGCGGCGGGCAGCGGGTGGCCGTCAACGAGGATCTTGTCGCCGGGGGCGACCTCGATCGCCGGCGTCGTGAGGCGCTTGCCATTGACCGTGACGCGGCCTTCCTCGATCCAGCGCTCGGCTTCGCGGCGCGAGCAGAGCCCGGCGCGGGCGATGGCGCGGGCGATGCGCATCGGCTCGGTGGGGCCCGGCGGGCCGGAAGATGCTGGGTTCGGTATGCGGAACGTGCGCTGGCGTGTTTGCGGCGGCGCAGTTGTGCCGTTGCGTTGCGGGAGGCCAGTTGCGGCAGCGGCGCGTTTTTCTTCCGCCGCGGCAACCTGCATGGCGCGTTTCTCGGCGGCGTTGCGGGGGCGCGAAATGCGCTTCGGGGTATCGACGCCGGGTTTGCGCTGAGCGCGGGTGGTGGTGGTGGGTCCCGCCGGGCGCCTGCCTGCGGGGGAGCGTTGCGGTTTTGCGACTGGCCGCTCGCCGCCGTCCTTGTCCTTCGCCGGTTCAATGGCGGTAGCGGCCGATTTTTGTTCGGCGCGGTTGCGGGCTTTCGTCTTGATTTCGGCGAGCGCGCGGATCGCGGCCTTGCGCGACATCGGATGGCCGCCGCGCGGCGCGCCGGAGCCCGACTTGCCCTGGCCGGGCTTGCCGGAGCGGGGGCCTTGCCTGTCGCCGCGGGGTGGGCGGCGGTCGTTGCCGTTTGAAGTCTTGGGCATGTCGTTGAACCATCCGCCGTCGGGTTGGGCCGCGTGTCGAGCCGGCCCACTCTAGCCGGGCGGGCGGTAAAGCCAAAATCATCCAGGAAGACAGGGGAGAATGGCTCCGCAGGTAGGATTCGAACCTACGACCGTCCGATTAACAGTCGGATGCTCTACCGCTGAGCTACTGCGGAATAATTCCTGGCCGACAGGAACCAGTCAAAGCCTAGTGACGGAAAAGCGGTCCTCCGTCGCCTGTGTGAACGGGCCAAGGCGCGCTTGATAGCAGAAGCCGCCGAGAAGTTGAAGCCCTAACCTTGCACCGCAGGAAGGATAAGTCGCCGCGCTTGGTATTGCCCGAAAAGGCGGGATGGCAGAAAGCTTCGAAATCGTGATGTTACGGGCTTTTCTAGAGAATCCTGGAGGCCACGCCCGGAAT
>JAHJSN010000171.1 GCA_018830445.1 Alphaproteobacteria bacterium
CCTCGAACGCGAGGTCGCTGCCTGGGTCGCCCGCCGCAACCAGCACAACGTCACGGCAAACTGGCACTTCACCTGCGCCGACGCCCGTGTAAAACTCAAGAGCCTGTATCCAGCAATTTAGATGAGTCAGGCCACTAGTGTTCTGGATCAAACATTTGATTCCCGGGCGGAGGTCGTCAAATGTTTGTGAATCCAGAGCACAATCAAAAGGTTGCCTAGTGTTCCGGGCTGACATTCAGGTTCCCGGCAGGGAACCATATGTCAGAGTCGGAACACTAGCAGCAGACACCCGGCACACCTGCCAGTCGACACCCGGCCAACTTCGCAACAAGCAATTGTGAACTCAGTTCACTCATGTTAAGTGGTCCTTGACCCATTGCCTTCATAACGGAGCGAGATCGATCTGCGCATCCCTGTGAAAAAGGCGAGCTAGAGGATTATCAAAAATACCGACCAAACCGAAAACCGACCCGGCCTTCCGCGATAAGTTGCGCGGTACTGTCCTGAAGATCGGCCGCCAACTCATCATCGATGAGGGCCTTTCGAGTGTTCAGGCGCGCCGCATCGCAACGCAGGCCGGTTGCGCGGTGGGCTCGATCTATAATGTCTTCCAGGACCTGGATCACCTCATCATCGCCCTCAACATGGCGACGTTGAGCGAACTTGGACGAAGCCTGAAATCAGCCCACGAATTAAACCGCCACGCACCGACGCTGCCCCGCTTGATGGCGCTGGCCGAAGCCTACTTTCAATTTGCGGCCCACAACAAGAAACTGTGGCGGGCGATCTTCGAGCACCACCTGCCGGAAGGGGTCAAGGCTCCGCTTGAATACCGCGAAGATCAAGACCGGCTCTTTGCGCTGGTCGAAGACTGCCTGACTGACGATCTGCCCGATGTCACCCAACGGCGCAGCGCCGCGCGCGCCCTCTTCGCCTCGGTTCACGGCATAGTGTCTCTCGCACTCGACCGCAAACTTGGCGATTTCGACCAGGTCGAAACCCACCGTCAGATCGAATTTCTGGTCAGCAGCGCAGCGCGCGGCCTCCGCGCGGGCTAGTGTTCCGACTCTGACGTATGGTTCCCTGCCGGGAACCTGAATGTCAGCCCGGAACACTAGGCAACCTTTTGATTGTGTTCTGGATTCACAAACATTTGACGACCTCCACCCGGGAATCAAATGTTTGATCCAGAACACTAGAGCGCGCTATGCCGGTTGGTTTGATGCTTCGTTCGCTGCCCGGATTTCAAGCCTTCCGCCGGCCCGATACCTTCGCCTTGACCGGTTCGACCGCCGATTCGAGCCGCCCGAGAGCTTCGACGATCATATTCAGGTCTGACAAGAAGCGCTCGCGCTCCGGGGCAGGCAACGCCTCGAGTATTCGCGCGTCCACCTTCCTGGCCATCGGCTCTGCTGTCTGCAGGATGCGGCGGCCTTCCTCGGTCAGCTTCACCGCGTAGGCGCGGGCGTCTTCCTTGGTCCGGCGGCGCTGCACGAGCCCCTTCTTGAGCATGCGGCGTATGATATCCGCAAGTGTCGACCGGTCGATGCCGGTCATCTCCACCAGGTCGGTCTGGCTGAGACCCTCCTTTTCGGAGACTGCCACAAGCACCGCGTACTGGCGCGGTGTCAGATCCTCCGTTCGCATTTCCGATTGGAAGACATCGCCCGCGCACTGCCCTGCGCGGTGAAGCAGGTGTATCGGCGACTGTTCGAGTTGCACGACCTTGGACTCCTTCTGGGTACCCGGTTTGTCATTCTTAGCCGGCTTGGCTCTCGGTGTTTTCTTGTTTGCCATTAGATTTCTTATTTAGGATGTTCAAAGACAACTAAAGCATCCTTCTCCATTCACAGGAAGGTGCCATTTTACATAGAAGAAAATACGAATTTGCACCGTTCGTCTACATCCCACGTCACCGGAGGGATTAAATCCAATAAAATTATGTGCCAGGTTGTGACGCGCGGTTTTGCTCATGGCAAAGATATTCCGTACGCAAAAATAACCTGATCTCAATAACGGTCCGCGCACAGATGACAATTACGGCGCTTGACTGCTGCTCTTCTCATACCGCTGCAAAAGACCCAGCTGGGACATCGCGAAAATCATCGTCAATGGCATCAAACCCCATAACTTGAAGCTGACCCAGAAATCCTCGGAGAAATTGCGCCAGATAACTTCGTTGAGCCCCGCAAGAAAAAGAAAGAATAAAGCCCACCGGATTGTGAGAATTCTCCACCCTTCATCAGTAAGACTGAACGCCTCACCCAGAACATGCTTCAAAAGCGATTGCCGCAAAGCGAGTCCAGTAAATAAAATAGTAGAGAACATCAAATTCACGATCGTTGGCTTGATCTTGATAAAAAACGAATCTTGAAGCCATACCGTCAATGCACCAAAGCCAAGTATGAATACCCCTGAAATCAGCGGCATCACCGGCACCTTGCCGAGCACAAGCTTCGAGACAACCAGCGCCACGACGGTCGCCGTCATGAACCAGCCGGTCCCAACGATGATTCCGGCCTGCGAATTGACAACGAAGAAAATTACCAGCGGTCCGAGCTCGACCAGGAACTTGACGAGCTGACGCCAATCGAGCGACACCTGTTCGCCCAGACTGCCGTCATCGTCTTCTTGGCCCTTACTCATTGAAACCAAACCCTTTTCAAAATCACATCAATGCCAGTGACCGGAGGCAAATCGGTGGCGGACGCGGTGGACCTCAGGACAGGCGCGAGTTGGCCGGGCCGGCCTTGCCCGCACCGCCTACAGCTCTTGCAAGCAGCGGATCGCTTCCGCTTGAAGAAAATTCCGTGCCGGCCTTGCCGACACTCGCCTTGAGCGGTGCTGCCGCCGCACCTTCCACAACTTCACTATCGGGAATTTGATGCTTTGCCATCAACTTCGTCAGATACCAGGCATAAAGCCCGGAGAGCGGCATGATGAACGCAATCTTGAACAGAATCCAGACGTTGACGCCATCCATCTGAAAACCAAGCAGGTCGTACAGCGACGAGCCAATTGCCGGATACATGCCGTCTTTTACGAAAAATTGCCTGACGACCTCATTCAACACCGCCGTCAGTACGAAAAACCATGCAAAGCTCCAGGTAAAACTGTCCCAACCCTTCTTTGTGTAGTGGAACGTCCCTTCGAAGATGTGCTGGAAGAAGTTCTTATTGAAAAGCAGCCCGCCGAACAGGAATAGGGCAAACATCACGTTGAAGATCGTCACCTTGATCTGGATCCACATTGCATCGCCGGTGACCAGGGTCATGATGCCGAACAGCACGGTGACCGATGAAGCGATGACCGGAAACACCGGCAGCCGCCCCAGCACGATCTGCATGACCACCATCGCCACGCCGGTCGCAATGATAAGCGCCCATGTGCCCGCGTTGATGCCGGCTGCCGCATTGACGATAAACATCGCAACGAGAGGGCCGAACTCACTGAGAATATTGACAGTTTGCTTGGCGTTGAACGGAAACCAGCTTTTCTGCGAGCTCATATGTCACCAATCCTGTTTCAGGGCGCCGTGCCCGGCGGCATGGCATTCTGGCGATCAGCCAGCCTTGTCACCGCATATCCGCATACCCTACCTACATGCCTTATACATCCCTTTAACAGCCGGCATGCGTTCGACGTATGACGTATGACGTACTCCTCAGCCTCCGCTGGCGATTGCACTGGCAAATTCGCGCGCGTCGAACGGCTGCAAATCATCGACCCCCTCGCCGATACCGATCGCATAGACCGGCAATTTATGACGGGCTGCGATGGACACGAGTATGCCCCCGCGCGCCGTCCCGTCGAGTTTGGTCATGACCAATCCGCTAACTCCCGCCCGTTCCCGGAACACATCGACCTGCTGCATCGCGTTTTGCCCGGTCGTGGCGTCGAGCACCAGAACGCATTCATGGGGAGCGCTCGAATCGAATTTTCCAAGCACTCTCACCACCTTCTCCAGTTCCTCCATCAGCACTTGCTTGTTTTGCAGGCGCCCGGCGGTATCGATCAGCAACACGTCATATTGTTCCGCCTTGGCCTGTTTCAAGGCGTCAAAAGCGACACCGGCCGCATCGGCACCGACATCCCTCGCAATCACCGTCGCCCCGGCTCGCTCGCCCCAGACCTTGAGCTGATCGATCGCGGCAGCGCGGAACGTATCGCCTGCGGCGACCATGACCTTCTTACCCTCGCGGGCGAATTGGGCCGCAAGCTTGCCGATCGTGGTCGTCTTCCCGGTACCGTTCACCCCCACCATGAGGATGACGTGCGGCTTGTTGGCAGGATCGATTTCAAGCCGCCTGGCCACCGGCGCCAGCACGATCTCGACTTCCTCCGCCAGAATCTTCCGGACGTCCGCAGGCGCGATGCCTTTGTCGAATCGTCCCTTGGAGAGCCGGTCCGTAATTCTGGATGCCGTTTCGACGCCGAGATCGGCCTGCAGCAGCAGGTCCTCGAAATCCTCAAGCGTCGAGGCATCGAGCTTCTTGCGCGTAAAAATCCCGGTGATGCCATCCGTGATCTTGGACGAAGTTTTTGACAGCCCCGCGGTCAAACGGCTGAACCAGCCGCCTTTGCCAGCCTTCGGCTCAGCCTCCGGTGGCGCGTGATCCTCTGGTGCGACCGCTCCGGCACCAGTCCCGGAACTCTCGACCTGCGCTGGCTCGGCGATCATCCGGCCGTCTGTCGCTTCTTCGGCCTGCCCGCCCTCGATCTCAGCCGGTCCGGCTTCGGTTGTTTGCTGGTCGGCACGGTGTTCCCGATCGGCCGACCCACTACCGCCACCGAGAATGCGGCTGAAAAACCCGCGCGATTTCTGTCCCGGCTGGCTCAACGCAACACCTCCGCAATCAATCTGCGGCCGTCATGGCCGGTAAGCCTCGCCCGCACAACTTGACCTGGCTCACCTGAGATATCCGCCCTGGTCTCAGCGAATTGCGCCGTTCTCCCGAAGTGACCGCGCTCGAACAGGATTGCACATTCCTGGCCGACCTGGCTGTCGAGAAATCGCGTCAGCGCCAATTCGCCGACTTCGCGCAGCCGCTGTGCCCTTGCCTTCACCACCCCCCTCTCGACCTGGGGCATCTTGGCCGCCGGCGTGCCGTGGCGCGGGGAAAACGGAAAAACGTGCAGATAGGTAAGCCCGCAGGCGCTGACGATATCGATTGTCCTCCCGAACATGTCCTCTGTTTCGGTTGGAAACCCCGCAATGAGATCCGCCCCGAACACGACATCCGGGCGCTGCCGGCGTGCTTCATCGCAGAAACGTATCGCATCCTCGCGCAGATGCCGGCGCTTCATGCGCTTCAGTATCATGTCGTCCCCCGACTGCATCGACAAATGCAGATGCGGCATCAGCCGCTCCTCTTCGGTAAGCGCGATCAACAGATCCCTGTCCACCTCCACCTGGTCGATCGACGACAACCGCAGACGACTCAATTCGGGAACCAGCTTCAACACCTGCCGCACCAGTTTGCCGAGCGACGGCTGCCCTGGCAGATCCTTCCCATAGGACGTGATGTCGACACCGGTCAGCACGATTTCGCTGTAACCGTTTTCAACCAGCCGGCGGATCTCGGTGACGATCTCCCCGGCCGCCACCGAACGCGACGGTCCGCGACCGAATGGGATGATGCAGAATGTGCAGCGGTGATCGCAACCGTTTTGAATCTGCACGTAAGCCCGCGCCCGTGACCCGAAGCCGTCAATCATGTGTGAAGCGGTTTCCGTCACGCTCATGATATCGTTGACGGCCACGCGTTCGCTTTCGCCGACCGCCAGCGCCAGAAAAGTTTCCGCCCGCATTTTCTCGGCGTTGCCGATGACGTGATCGACCGCGTCGAGATCGGCGAACCGCTCCGGTTCGATCTGGGCTGCACATCCGGTCACGATGATCTTCGCATCCGGCCGCTCTCGCCGCACCCGGCGGATCGTCTGCATGGCCTGGCGCACCGCTTCGCCCGTGACGGCGCAGGTATTGATGATCACCGCATCTGCGAGACCCGCCGTTTCGGCGTGGCCGCGCATCACTTCCGACTCGTAGGTATTGAGGCGGCAGCCCAGCGTAATGATCGACGGCAGGCCCGGCCCGGCCTGCTCCGTCGCTTCCGGGGCCTTCTTTGTTGTCACGCTGTCGCTCACTGCGGCGCTCCCTGTTCGGGAAGCAAGCCTTCGTTCTCGAATTCCGCCGGTCCGGTCATCAGGATTCGCCCGGCTGGCGTCCACTCGATCTCGAGTTCACCGCCAGGAAGCGCCACCGTCACCTTGCGGTCGACGAACTTCTTGCGCACCGCGCACACCGCCGCCGCGCAGGCAGCCGATCCGCACGCCTTGGTCAGCCCGGCGCCGCGTTCCCACGTCCTAAGAATGATGCGGTCGCGCGCAGCGATCTGCGCCAATGAAATGTTGGCTCCCTCGGGGAATCGTGGATGATTCTCCAGGAAGGGTCCGACGCGGCCGAGATCGTGCGCGTTGACGTCATCGACCCAGAACACCGCATGAGGGTTGCCGACGTTGACCACCGAGGGCGAATGCAGCACCGGGTTGTCGATCGGCCCCACCTGCAATTCGATGCCCCGCGTGTCTCGGAACGGCTCGTTCAGCGGAATATCCTCCCACCCGAACTTCGGTTCCCCCATATCGACCGTAATCCGGTCGGCCCCCCCGACCTTGACGGTGAGCAGCCCCGCCCCGCTTTCCAGCGTCAATTCACGGTCCCCTGTCGCCTGCGCGACGCTGAGGCCGACGCAGCGCGTGCCGTTGCCGCACGCCGAAACCTCGCTACCGTCGGCATTGTAGATGCGCATGTAGGCCGCCGTTCCAGGCGTCATTGGGTTGTGCAGCACCATCATCTGGTCGAAATGGGTTTCCGGGCGACCCGCGATCTCGGCGACTTCCTTGGGCGTGAACACCTTGGATCGGCCGCGCAAGTCGACCACCAGGATCTCGTTGCCGAGTCCGTTCATCTTTTGAAATGTAATGGGCTTTGTCGATGAGGTCATAACGCCGTTATATGGCGGAGCCCTTTGCCCTTGGCAACGCCGCTTAAGTTCCGCGCGACATCAAGGACCCGCTGAATTGCTCGAACCAAGCCCGCCATCACCCTGGATTGAACGCTTTCTGCCCATTGTCGCCCAAGGCGGCCGGGCGCTCGACGTCGCCTGCGGCTCTGGCCGGCATATTCTCGCCGCCTCGCACAGCGGCCTCGTTGTAACCGGTATCGACCGCGACATTTCCGCGGCTCGCCCGCTCGCCGGTCGTCCCGGCGTCGAACTGATCGAAATGGACCTCGAATCCGGCTCACCCTGGCCATTCGAGCCGGCAGCCTTCGATGCCGTCATCGTTGCAAACTACCTCTGGCGGCCATTGCTTCCGCACATCGTGGCTGCCGTAAACCACTCCGGCGTCCTCCTCTACGAAACCTTCGCTGACGGCAATGAGCGCTTCGGCAGACCCTCGAACCCGGATTTCCTGTTGCAGCCGGGCGAACTTCTGCAGGCGGTATCGGACAAACTCACGCCGATTCGGTATGAGCATGTTCACCTCAGCGGACCCGACAGGATCGTCCAACGGATCTGTGCGCTTGGCCCCGATCACGAAGGGTTGAGCCTGCCGCCGGCGCTCTGACGCCGAACCTTTGACGTATATCGGGAGTTGATCGATCGACCGCCCACCAACGAAGAAGGACCCTTCGCTTGCTATGAACGCATTTAACCAATCAACGCTCCGGCGTCCCGTGCCATTGTCCGGCATCGCGCGAAACGCACCCGCAATCGCCGCGGCGCTGTGTTTGGCGGGTCTCAACTCCGCGCCGGCACTTTCCGCTCAAACCGACGCCCCGAAGGCGCCGGCTACAGCACTCAAGGTCGAGGAAATCGCCACCGGCCTCGTCAATCCCTGGTCGCTGCAATTCCTCCCCGACGGCCGCATGCTGGTTACCGAGCGCCCCGGCCGCCTTCGCATCGTAACCTCCGACGGCAGGATTTCGCCACCGGTCGCAGGCCTCCCGAAAGTCTATGCCAGTGGCCAGGGCGGCCTGCTCGACATCCGCCTCGCCGGGGATTTTGCTTCAACAGGAATGCTGTTCTTCTCGTTTGCCGAGCCGCGGCAGGGCGGCAAGGCGGCAACTTCGGTCGGCCGCGCGAAACTGATCCTTGACGGTGAATCGGGACGCCTCGAAAACCTCAAGGTGATCTACCGTCAGGAGCCGGCGATCCGCTCCGGCCATCACTTCGGCTCCCGCATCGTGATTGCCAATGACGGCTCGCTTTTCGTCACGACCGGCGACCGCGGCAGCCAGAGCGACAAGGCGCAGGATCCAGGCGTGCCCATCGGCAAGGTTCTGCACATCACCGCTGAAGGCGAACCGGCCCCCGGCAATCCTGCACAGGACGGCAAAGCCGGCTGGGGCCCGCAAGTCTGGTCGATGGGCCACCGCAACCTGCAAGGTGCCGTTTTCGATCGGCAGAACAACCGGCTATGGACGGTCGAACATGGCGCGCGCGGCGGCGACGAACTCAACCACCCTGAAGCCGGCAGGAATTACGGCTGGCCGGTCATCAGCTACGGCCGCCACTACTCTGGCGGTAAGATCGGCGTCGGCACCAGCAAGGCAGGCTTGGAACAGCCTGTCTACTACTGGGATCCTTCGATCGCCACGTCCGGCCTTGAACTCTACACCGGCGACCTGTTCGCCGGCTGGAAGGGCAACCTGCTCGTCGGTGGCATGGCTGGAGCCCAACTGTCCCGTCTGGTATTGGAAAACGGCGAAGTGACTGCGGAAGAAAAGCTGCTGACCGATCGAGGCGACCGCATCCGCGACGTCCGCCAGGGACCCGATGGCGCCATCTATGTTTTGACCGACGACCCCTCCGGCCACCTCCTGCGGCTGTCGCCGGGCTGACGACATCGCGACGGGGGCCGGATCCCTCATATGCCGCCGGGCGACCCTGGGCCTCCGGGGCCGCCTCCAGGCAGATCGGCTGGGTCGCCTGAGGTGGATTTCAGCTGCTGCACCTGCCGCGTCTGCACGATCTCGTCGGAGCCGATCTGGCAATCCTTGTTCTTGTCGAGAATGGCAAACGCCGGATTGGGCTTGGAGGTCATCTCCTGGAGCATGACCTTCCCGTCCTTGTTGGCGTCGAAATAGGCGTGATCGGCGGATTCGAACAGCCGGTCCGACTTGATAACGGTCTGATACTCTTCCTTGCTCAACGCACCGTCCTTGTTGGCGTCGCCCTCAGTGAACAATTCGGTTGTATATCGCTGCCATTCCTCGCAGGTGACGGCATTGTTCTTGTCGAGGTCCCACGTCGGCGCCGCGCTGACGAACAGCAGTTCATTCGAGGAAACATTGGAGAATGCCGACCCGCCGCCGGTAAACGAGGGCAATCCGCCGCACCCTGCCACAGCAAGAGCCGCACAAACGCCAATCGGCAATACCACTGAGGTCCGCGCCATTATCCCAACGTCCTTCCTTGAATTCCCCGCCCGATTGCCGATTAACGCCGTTCCAGGCGCCTGTCCATGCCCCTTCTCAACCCGGCGCTTCCGCCGCGACTGTTGACATCGCCGCGAAGATCACCCAGAAACTGGCACTTAACCGCGAAATGGCCCGACAAAGACGAGCCACCCTTTTGCACGGTTTTCCTTGGGGCGCAAAAACGGCAACCCGATGATTTGATGCAAATGGGTCCCCATCCGCCGGCGAGTTTCGCCCGCGGGTGCGTTTTTGTTTGGCCCAACACGACTTTAGGAAGTGTTGGCGAATAAGACGGCCCAACACGACTTTAGTTCGTCAACACAAGCTTGCGCAGTGTTGAGCAAAGGAAGTGTTGGCGAATAAGACGGCCCAACACGACTTTAGTTCGTCAACACAAGCTTGCGCAGTGTTGAGCAAAGGAAGTGTTGGCGAATAAGACGGCCCAACGCGACTTTAGTTCGTCAACACAAGCTTGCATCGAAACACCGGCCTGCCGGGCGTTGAACAGGGCAGTGTTGAGCAAAGGAAGTGTTGGCGCGAATTCGATCCGCCGCAAGCTTTGAAGGCTTCGATGATGCTGAAGGTATGGGGACGTGACACGTCCATCAATGTGCAAAAGGTTCTGTGGGCGCTGGACGAGCTCTCATTGCCCTATGAGCGCATCGACGCCGGTGGTGCGTTTGGCGGCCTTGATACGCCCGAATACGCCACGCTCAACCCAAACAGAAAGATCCCTGTTCTCGAAGACGGTGACTACTCGGTCTGGGAATCCGGCGCAATCATCCAATACCTCGCCGACGCATATGGTGCCGGCCGGCTGTGGCCGGAAAACGTAAAACAGCGCGCGCTGGTCTCCCAATGGGCCCGCTGGTGCCACATCAACGTCTATAGCGACCTTATCGTCGGAGCATTCCAGCCGCTCATCCGCGTCACCGCCGCCGAACGCGACGATGCTGCCGTGGCCGCTGCGGCCGGACGCGTCGGCAAGTCCTTCGAGATCCTTGACCCGGCGCTGCACGGACACGATTTTCTTGTCGGCAACCAGCTGTCGGTCGCGGATATTGAAATCGGCACTTTGTTGCACCGCTACTTCACCATGCCGATCGGCCGCCCCGATCTTCCCAATGTCGCGGCCTGGTACGAGCGTCTGTCGACGCGGCCCGCCTACCGCAAGCACGTCATGCAGGATTGGACACTCATGAAGATCCCCGGTGCATGATGAACCCGTTCGATCGCAACCGTTTGTAGGAATCCAGCCCCACACGACTTCAGGAAGTGTGGGCCACATAGGAACTGCCCCACACGACTTCAGCTCTTCAACACAAGTCTACGCAGTGTTGAGCAAACGGAAGTGTGGGCCACTAAGAAACTGACCCACACGACTTCAGCTCTTCAACACAAGTCTACGTAGTGTTGAGCAAACGGAAGTGTGGGCCACTAAGAAACAGCCCCACACGACTTTAGCTCTTCAACACAAGTCTACGCAGTGTTGAGCAAATGGAAGTGTGGGCCAGCATAAAGTGACTTGATGTTTCAATCGCTGCAAGACCGCCTCTCAGGCGTCCTCGACAAGCTCACCAAACGCGGTGCCCTGAGCGAGTCCGACGTCAACGAGGCCATGCGCGAAATCCGCCGCGCTCTGCTGGAAGCTGACGTTGCCTTGGAGGTCGTCAAGTCGTTCGTCGATCGTGTCCGGGAGAAGGCGGTCGGTCGAGAGGTTCTCAAATCCGTGACCCCCGGCCAGATGGTGGTCAAGCTCGTCCACGATGAACTCGTCGCCATGCTCGGTTCCGGCTCCGAACCGATCGACCTGCACGCGGTCCCGCCGGTTGCTATTCTGATGGTTGGCCTGCAGGGCTCGGGCAAGACGACGTCCACCGCCAAGATCGCCTACCGGCTGAAGACCAAGGACCGCAAGAAGCCGCTGATGGCCTCCCTCGACACGCGCCGTCCCGCGGCGCAGGAGCAGTTGCGCGTCCTCGGCGAGCAGACCGGCATCGATACGCTTCCCATTGTGGCCGGACAGTCGCCGCTTCAAATCGCCAGACGCGCCATGGAAGCCGCCAAGCTTGGCGGCTACGACGCCGTCCTCCTCGACACCGCCGGCCGCGTCACCGTTGACGAAGCTCTCATGGCCGAAGTCGCCGAGGTCAAGGCAGCCACAAACCCTCATGAAGTCCTGCTGGTCGCCGACAGCCTCACCGGTCAGGACGCCGTAAATACGGCGACCGCCTTCGACAGTCGCATCGGCATCACCGGCATCGTTCTCACCCGCGCCGACGGCGACGGCCGCGGCGGCGCCGCGCTATCCATGCGCGCGGTGACCGGCAAGCCGATCAAGCTCCTCGGCACCGGCGAAAAGTGGGACGAACTCGAAGACTTCCATCCCGGCCGCATCGCCGGGCGCATTCTCGGCATGGGCGACGTCGTCAGCCTCGTCGAGAAAGCCGCCCAGACGATCGATGCCGAGAAGGCGACGAAAATCGCGCAAAAGATGCGCAAAGGTTCGTTCGACCTGGAGGACCTCGCCGAACAACTGACGCAGATGGAACGCATGGGCGGCATGCAGGGCCTGATGGGCATGCTTCCAGGCATGGGCAAATTGAAAAACCAGCTCGGCGACCTCAGCGCCGGCGAAAAGGTCATCAAGCGCCAGCGCGCCATCATCCAGTCCATGACGCCGAAGGAGCGCCGCGCCCCCAAGGTGCTCGACGCCAAACGCAAGCGCCGCATCGCCAAGGGCTCCGGCACCGACGTCCAGGAGATCAACAAGCTCCTCAAGATGCACCGCCAGATGGCCGACATGATGAAGTCGATGGGCAAGAAGGGCATGATGGGCCGCATGATGGGCGGCATGGGCCAGGGCATGGGCATTCCCGGCCTGGGCGGCGGTGGCGGACCGAGCGAAGCCGAACTCGCCGCCATGCAGGAGGAATTGAGCCGTCTCGATCCGAGGGCCCTCGAACAGCTGCCGCCTGAACTTCGCGATGCCTTGCCCGGCGCCGGCGGCAAAGCCAAGCCTGCTTCCGGAAGGGCCCCGGGCCTACCAGGCCTCGGCGGCCCCCCTGGTGGTCTCCTTCCCGGTCTCGGCGGCGGCGGCCTTCCCGGCTTGGGCGGCATGCCCCCGATGCCGGGGCACGGCGGCAAGAAAAAGAAGAAGAGGAAGTAGGCCTCATCCCGGCACCAATCCCTAAGACCGAGAACCCAGAACCCAGAACCCAGAACTTAAACCCCAGAACCTAGAACCCAATCCCTGAACTCCACACGAAAGGAACTCGAACTTGTCAGTAAAGATCAGACTTGCCCGCGGCGGCTCGAAAAAACGTCCCTACTACTACATCGTCGCCTCCGATGTTCGCTCGCCGCGAGATGGCCGCTACATCGAGCGCGTCGGTACCTATAACCCGATGTTGCCCAAGGACTCCGAGGACCGCGTCAAGCTTGACGTCGAGCGCATCAAGCACTGGTTGTCGGTTGGCGCACTTCCGACCGATCGTGTCGCCCGCTTTCTTGACGCCGCCGACGTCTTGAAGCGCGACGCTCGCAATAACCCCGACAAGTCGAAGCCGAAGAAGAAGGCGCAGGAGCGCACGGCTGCGGCGGAACAAAAGAAGCGCGACGCCGAAGACGCTGCCAAGACCGCAGCCGAAGCACCCGCAGAGGGCTGAAGACGCACCGCGAGAACCGCCGCAAAAGGCCGCCGCTGGGCATTCCCGGCGGCGGCCTTTCGATTAGATTCAAATGCAAACTAGATTTGATCCCACCTTGAAATTTATTCGATTGGCCTTGCTCATCCAGCGTTCACCGTGACGCCCAAAATACTTCGCTGTTTCAACATCTTGTTTCCCCATTGCACCGCCTAATGAGGGACCGGCGGGAAAAACAAGAGCCGGAGAAACAGTGGGGCAATATGTTTGACGGGGAATTGCAGCCGAAATATTCGGCACCATTTGGCACAGTTGCTGCGCGCTCGATCGTGGCGCTCGCCGCTCTCGCATTGGCGTCATGCTCGAATGGAGCAGCCGAACGATCGCGCGGGTTTTCGCCATCGTTTACCGGGACTGAGGCAAGTCCCCGCGTCTGGAGCGGTGGCTCTGTGAAAACCCGCCGCGGCGTCTACAAACTCGGCAACCCCTATCGGGTCGCCGGCCGCACCTATGTGCCGCGCCACGAGCCCGACTACGACAGGTCGGGAATTGCCTCCTGGTATGGCGACGATTTTCACGGCCGCCTGACATCCAACGGCGAAGTCTTCGACATGCACCAGATCAGCGCCGCCCATCCGACATTGCCGCTGCCATCCATGGTGCGCGTAACCAATCTGGAAAACGGCACGAGCGTCGTCCTGCGCGTCAACGACCGCGGGCCCTTCGTCCATGACCGCATCATCGACCTTTCGCGCGCTGCCGCCGATCGCCTCGGCTTTCGCACCAAAGGCACCGCAAAGGTCCGCGTGACATATATCGGTCCAGCGAACCTCGGCGGTTGAGAGCCGAAATGGATCGCCCGTGAATTCCAAAAAAGCCGCCCGGAGACACATCCGGGCGGCTTTTCGATTGAGCTGAATTCGAACGATTGGCTCAGCTTTGCGGACCGAGGTCGAATTGCACCTTGTCCATGATCTCGGACGCCTTCGCGGCGTTCTCGGCGATTGTGGACAGCGGCAGCTTGTCGGGCGTCAACGTACCCCAGCTTCTGACCAATTCGGATGCCGGCACACCTTCGACGAGCGGATACTCGTTCACCGCCTCGGCGTAGATTTTCTGTCCGTCTTCTGAGGCCAGGAACGCTATCAATCGTGCACCGGCATCCTTGTGCGGCGCCGACTTTGCAAGCACGGCACCCGAGACGTTGACATGGGTGCCTCTGTCACCGGAGTTCGGGAACAGCAGTTTCACTGATTTCGCCCATTCCTGCTGTTCTGGCTTCTTATCGTTGGTCTGCATCGCGGCCATGTAGTAGCTGTTGCCGATCGCGATATCGCATTCGCCCGAATAGATGCCTTTGACCTGATCGCGGTCACCGCCAGCTGGTTTGCGGGCCAGATTATTTTTCACCCCGCGCGCCCATGCTTCCGCCTTGTCGGCCCCAAGGTGAGCCACCATCGACGCCAGTAGGCCGACGTTGTAGGGGTGCTGGCCGGAGCGTGAGCAGATTTTCCCCTTCCACTTGGGATCAGCCAGGTCCTCGTAGGTGATCGAGTCTTGCTTGACGCGATCCTTCGATGCGTAAACGAGCCGCGCACGCTGCGACAGCCCGATCCAATGCGCACCGGAGTCGCGGTAATTCGCCGGAATTTTCTCAAGCTCGGGCGACATGGGAACCGGCTGCGTGATGCCCTTCTTCTGCGCGTCGGTCAGCCGCGCGATATCCGTCGTCAGTATCACGTCGACCGGGCTGTTCCGGCCTTCCGCCGCCGCCCGTTCGATAAGGCCATCCTTGGCGAAGACGACGTTCGCCTTGATCCCGGTCTTTTTGGTGAATGAATCGAGCAGCGGTTCCATCAGGCCCGGCTCTCGATAGGAGTAGATATTGACCTCTTCCCCGGCTTGCGCCTGTAAAAGGGAAATTCCGGTCCACGCCGCGATTGCCGCAAGCGCAAGTCCACCGCTGGTAGCGGCCCGTCCAAACGTCATTGTGTCCTCCGATCAACGGGGGTCAAGGCCCCGCAATGGATGCTTTAGTTAATCACCGGAGATCTACACCGGCCTGACAAGTAAAGCAGCGCTTGCGAGCAAGTCAATATGCCAATTTGCATCAGCCAATACATTGGAACTATTCAAGTTTTACATTGGAATAAATCTAAACCGAGGCGCTGACCCAGCCTTGATGAATTCACTCTGCCCACGGTCCCTCGATAGCCTCCGAGATTTTTAAGACCTGATCGTCGGGATCTGACCTTTGATACCGGGCATAGGTCGCCAAGTCAGGGTCGATTGCGAACCAAGTGTCGTGGAGGGAAACCCATAATAGTTGAATTCAATATATAAATAGTGCAAAACTTGCATGATGGCGGCTTGCGGTACTGTCGTCCGGGTTCCGTACCCCCCCCGACCTCCTTTCCATATCGATAGGAATAACGCGGTCATGCTCCCCGACATCTACGCTTTGGCAGTTCCGCTTTTGCTTGCGGCAAGCGGGTTCGCGATCGGATTTTTGGTTGGCATGACCGGTGTCGGCGCGGGAGCGCTTACGACGCCGCTGCTGATAACGGGGTTCGCGGTTCCCCCTGCCGTCGCTGTCGGAACCGATCTGATCTTTGCCGGCTTGACCAAATCCGGGGGCGCCTGGCGGCATCACGGGTTAGGAAACGTCAATTGGCAAATCTTCGCGACGCTGGCCGCAGGCAGCATAACTGCGACGCTGATCACGCTGGGCGCCATCCACTACCTGGCCGCAGGGCACTTCGACCTCGGCCCCACGATACGCTGGGTCTTGTCCGCCGCGCTCATTATCAGCGCAATCGCCGCCCCGCTCATACCCTTGATCATCATCCGAACGGTGAAGGCGCCTCTGCGCCCACTCAAGTTGCGTCCCCTGACGACGGCGTTGTTCGGATTGCTGCTTGGCGTGGTTGTCACCGTCACTTCTGTCGGCGCGGGAGCAATTGGCGTTGCCGTCCTGACGCTGCTCTACCCGACACTGAGAGCCCGCCTCATCGTTGGAACCGACATCGTCCACGCCGTGCCGCTGACACTGCTGGCGGGACTCGGCCACATGTCGCTCGGCAACATCGATTTCACGATCCTCGGTGCCCTCCTGGCCGGCTCACTTCCTGGAATCATGCTCGGCGCCCGCCTCACCTCGACGATCCCCGATTGGCTGCTCCGCCTGTTGCTTTCAGCCGTACTCGTCTACGCCGCATATCTGGTCGTCACGACGATGGAATAGAATTAACAAACTGATATTGAACAAGAAATAGGAACTTTCGCGGACTATCCGCAGGATTTCCCCACACCCAACCCACACCTCCTTCCTGGCAACGAAGCTTCCTGGACGGAGGCCCGCGAATCAAAGCACCATCCGGTCAGTTCGCGCGCTCAACTCGTTCCGTTTTGTCTGTCGGCCGCGACGCAGTTCATCGCGTCAGTTATCGCTGAGATTCGAAGTAGGACGTGTCAATGGCCATAGACGCCCTGGTGAAGCCGATGCTTCCGCTCGCGATTTTTCGCGGGCTGAAACCACTCCAGATCACCGAAATCGCCCGCCGCGCCGAGCGCATCATCTACCGCCCCGGCGACATCATCATCGAGGAAGACGCCATCGGGGATGCGGCGGTCCTGATCGTATCCGGTGACGCGGTACGCATCTCCGGCCCCGAGCACGACGGTCCGCCCGAACCTGTAAAAGCAGGCGCGCTCGTCGGAGAAATGGCCATGTTGGTTGAATCCATCCATTCATCGACCGTGATCGCCCGCGGCAACGTCAAGGCATTGCGCATCACGCGCGCAGAGATGCATGAACAGATGGCGGAAGATCATTCCCTGGCGGAGCATTTCCTTGAACGCATTTCCGGCCGCCTGCGCTCTCTCGCCGAAGATCTGAAGAAGGCCGATCAGGCACTTGGGCGCTGGAGTATCAACTCCCAACTGCATTAAGTGGCGGATTTGCCAGTCCCCCGCACTTCAATGCTGTTGAGACCGTGCTCCCAACTTGACCGCAGCATTTGTAATTGTCTACAGCTATGCCAACACGCCGGTCCCGGCAGAATTATGCATAAAAGTGCCATTGCCATAAAAACGAGAAACGCCCAGCCTCGGGGGGAGAGACTGGGCGTTAGCGCTCTCGCGCGTGATGTCGGGAGGGAAACCGACATCTCAGGCTTCGTCTTCGGCTAGACGGGGGGCACTACCGATTGAGTATGACGAGCCTGCTGTCTACCAATCTAGACACTCTTTCCCTTTGGTCAATAGCCCCCCCCCACCTACTTCACAAACTTGTGAACAAAAGGTTGCACTTTGTCCGGGGATAAAGCGTTGCCATGCGCTTTTTCCGCCACAGCGGAATTGATTCGCAGACTGACGCCGCAACTTATTGTGGAAAAGGGTTTTTCGGTGACGTGATCACAAACAGGCTCGCGTCAATTTCCGTGTCCTTCTCGACATTTCCGACTTCCACGCGCGTATCGAGACCCTGCGCATCGGTCGTAACCCATTCTTTTAATTCAAGGTTTTCCGCTGCCTTGTCGAGAACGAGGCGGATGCGGCCCGGCGTGTCGGGACTCTTGTCTCTCAGAGCAAGCAACAGCGACGTGTCGTTCTCCTGCACCTCGGTGATCAACGAATCCCTCAAAAGATCGACATCATCGCGCAACAGCACCCGGAAAGGGGTCTGGTCCAGCGCCACCCGGTCCTCGTTCTTCAGGTCATGGTCCTGGATTGCCAGATAAGTGCCGTCGGAAATGATCACCTGCATCGATGGGCGCGCATAATCGAAACGGAACATCCCTGGCCGCTTCATCATGAACTTGCCCTTCATGACCTCGCCATCGGCGGCCGTTTGCACGAACCGGCCCTGGAGAGTCTTCATCCCGTTGAAGTAGGTATTGATCTTCTCGACCGTCTTGGTCTGGTTCTCGTCAAGGGTGATGGCACTGTTGCCATCCGAAGCGACTTCCGCGCTCCAACCGCTCCCGGCTGCGTTTGCCGAAGATTTCTGCTCTTGTTCGGCCGCGCCAACTGAGCCACCTAAGCCTGAAAATACCAAACATCCCACAACCAGCGCCGATGTGACGGCCGTGTTTCTTGTCATGAATCCCATTTCCACCCCGTCCCAATCCACGCGTCATCGGCCCGAACGCCCCCGACGAACCGACCCGCATGCCGTTGTTGGCAATGAATGAGTCAAGATCTGGGCGGAGCTGCCTATTCGGCTCGTGCAGGAGTGGATTCATCCCGGCGCTGCCAGGACCTAGTGTTCCGACTCTGACATATGGTTCCCTGCCGGGAACCTGAATGTCAGCCCGGAACACTAGGCAACCTTTTGATTGTGTTCTGGATTCACAAACATTTGACGACCTCCGCCCGGGAATCAAATGTTTGATCCAGAAC
>JAHJSN010000172.1 GCA_018830445.1 Alphaproteobacteria bacterium
ATATGGTTCCCTGCCGGGAACCTGAATGTCAGCCCGGAACACTCAGCCCAGAAGACTAGGCAACCTTTTGATTGTGTTCTGGATTCACAAACATTTGACGACCTCCACCCGGGAATCAAATGTTTGATCCAGAACACTAGGCGGTCCGGTCCGGTCGGCCGTTGAGATCGCCGATGCTACCCGATAGGGATAGGGCGACGACGCTCGTTGCGTTGTCGCCCTTTTTCGTCCACAGAGATCGCCACCTCCGCACATGCCGCGCTACCGCCTCACCATCGAATACGACGGGACTCCCTTCTTCGGCTGGCAGAGCCAGTCCGGCGGCGAAGCCGTGCAGGATCATCTCGTCGAGGCGATCTTCAAGGCTTCCGGCGAAACGGTCAGCTTGCGCGGCGCGGGGCGAACGGACTCGGGAGTGCATGCGCTTGGGCAGGTCGCACATTTCGATTCTGCCAGGCAGTGGGACCCTTACCGCCTCCGGGAAGCGTTGAATTTCCACCTGAAGCCGGCGCCGGTCGCTGTGCTCGAAGCGGCCACTGCCGCCGACGACTTCGACGCGCGGTTCACCGCGACGGCGCGGCACTATCTCTACCGCATCCTGAACCGCCGCGCGCCGCCGGCGCTGGAGCGGAATCGGGTCTGGTGGGTCGGGGTTCCCCTTGAAGCAGGTGCAATGCACGAAGCCGCGCAGGCGCTCGTCGGACACCATGACTTTACGACCTTCCGCGCGTCGGCCTGCCAGGCCAATTCGCCGATGCGGACGCTCGACCGGCTCGATGTCTCGCGCGTGGGCGGCGAAATCCATGTAACCGCATCGGCGCGCTCGTTCCTGCACAACCAGGTACGCTCGATGGTGGGATCCCTCAAACTCGTCGGCGATGGAAAATGGACGGCACGCGACTTGCGTGACGCACTTGAAGCCCGTCACCGCCCGGCTTGCGGACCGGTCGCACCGGCATCGGGGCTCTATCTGACGCGGGTCGATTATCCGGACGGCTGTTGAGGCACCGGGCGGGACGCCTCAGTCGACCATCGAAAGGAATTCCTGGCGGGTGATTTCGCTATCACGGAAGCAACCGAGCATGCGGCTCGTCATCAATTCCGCACCCGGCTTCATGACACCGCGTGTCGTCATGCAGTGGTGTTCGGCCTTGATCACCACGGCCACGCCCTGCGGCTGCAAGACTTCGTTGATGACGTTGGCGATCTGGGCCGTCATCTTCTCCTGAATCTGCAGGCGCTTGGCGAACACGTCGACGACGCGGGCAAGCTTGGATATTCCCACAACGCGGCCATTGGGGATGTAGCCGACCCACGCGCGCCCAATGATCGGCGCCATGTGGTGCTCGCAGTGGCTCTCGAAGCGGATGCCCTGTAGCGTGATCATCTCGTCATAGCCTTCGATTTCCTCGAAGGTCTTCTGCAGGATGACTTCCGGGTCTTCGTCGTAGCCGCGGAACCATTCCTCGAAGGCTTTTGCAACGCGCTTGGGTGTCTCGATCAGGCCATCGCGGGCGGGATCGTCCCCCGCCCAGCCGATCAGCGTCCTGATTGCATTTTCGGCTTCCTCGCGCGGCGGCTTTTGCAGGCTTGAACCAGGCCCGTCATTTGCTTGCTGCGCATCCTTCTTGTTGTCGTTCTTGCTTCGATTGCTCACGTCTTCTCTTCCCTGGTATTGCCGGTTCGCCATGGTGCAGGCGTATGAATTCTACGCCATGGCCTCCGTTCCGGATCAGCTCGAGGCTACCGGCTCGCCATTCTCGTCGATGAAGGCGATGCGGATCATGTTGGTCGTGCCGGACTGGCCGAGTGGCACGCCGCCGGTGACGAGGATTCCTTCTCCAGCCTTTACGAAGCCCTCATCGAAAGCAATGCGACAGGCCTGATTGACCATATCCGTGACTGACGAGGGGTCGTCTTCAAGGATCACCGAGTGCAGCCCCCATACGACGGCGAGCCGATGCGCGGTCGAGGGGATCGGCGTCAGGCCGATGACCGGCAGACCGGGGCGTTCGCGGGCAACACGCAGCGCCGTCGAACCGGTCGCGGTGTAGCAGACGATCGCGGCGAGCTGGACGGTGTCGGCGATGGCGTGGGCCGCGGCGGCAATCGCGTCGGCGGGTGTCGGCAGAGGTTCGGTCTGCCAGGCATAGAGGATCGCCTCATAGCCCTTGTCGCTTTCCACCTCGTCGGCGATGCGGTCCATCATCCGGATAGCTTCGATGGGGTATTTTCCGACGGCCGATTCGGCCGACAGCATCACCGCGTCGGCGCCCTCGAAAACTGCGGTCGCCACATCTGACACCTCGGCGCGGGTGGGCACCGGGCTTGTGATCATGCTTTCCAGCATCTGGGTTGCAACGACCACCGGCTTACCGGCGGCGCGTGCCTTGCGGGTGATCTTCTTCTGCAGGCCGGGCACCTTCTCGATCGGCATTTCGACGCCGAGATCGCCACGTGCAACCATGAAACCGTCAGCCGAGGAAATGATGGCGTTGAGGTCGTCGATCGCCTGGGGCTTTTCGACCTTGACCATGATCGCTGCGCGGTCGCCGATAATCTCGCGGGCTTCCTCCACGTCCTGGCCGCGCTGCACGAACGATAGTGCTATCCAGTCGACGCCGATGCCGAGCAGGAACTGTAGATCCTTGTGGTCCTTCTCCGTCAGCGGGCTGATGGGCAACAAGGTATCAGGCAGGCTGATCCCCTTGCGGCTTGCAAGCGGCCCGCCGACCTGGACCTCGGCAACGATGCGGTCGGCGCCGGCCTTCGTGACGCGCATGCGCAGCTTGCCGTCGTCGAGCAGTAGAGTGTGGCCCGGCTCGACGGCCTCGAAGATCTGGGGATGCGGCAGGAATACGCGTTTGGCGGTGCCTAACTTCTTCTCATCGCGGTCGAAGACGAACTCGCTGCCCTGGGCGACCGTCACCCGTTCGCCCTCGAATTCGCCAAGGCGGAACTTCGGGCCCTGGAGATCGCCGAGGATGCCGATAGGGTGTTTGCGGCGTGCGGAAATCTCTCGCACACGCTCGTGCAGCTGGCCGGCCAGTTCGTGGCTGGCGTGGCTCATGTTGATGCGGAAGACGTCCACGCCGGCTTCGAACAGCTTCTCCAGCATTTCCGGGGACTCGGAAGCAGGACCGATCGTTGCGACCAGCTTCACTCTCCTATTGCGTCTCATGGATTAGCGTCCCTCTTTCTTGTCTTGATCCGTCAAGCGCAGAATCCACTTCCTGGATCCCCCGGTATCGACCTCCATGAAGCCTTCGCTCTGATAGCCGTTGGCCCTGCAATCGCGAACCCCCGTCACAGCGAATGCATCCTTGCGGGTACATAATTGCGTTGAGCCGGTCCAACTGCCGCCCTGGTCGTAGTCGATGGCGCGCACGTAGATCAGCCGGCTCGGAACTTCGCTGCGAAGCAGAACTTCGCAAGTTTGAGAGGCGATCGTCCACCACCCTTCCGTAGCAGGCTCGCCGCTCTTGTCCCGGTATCCGATTGCTACCCCGATGCGGCTTGCAGTGTCATTGCAGAGCTTCAACTCAGCCATCGCGGGAAACGGTGAGCCAGCCACGACACCGAACGCTAAAGCGGCAAGTCCTGCCGCAAGGGCCGGGGATTGCGCCGCGGGCCGGCTCCTGCGCGTTTCGGTTCGTCTGCGGTCGCACTGTGACATTCTATTGATCGCTCATATCTCGTTGCAGCGTCGCAAGGCCGGAAGCAATATCCATCGCGGGCTGGCCGTCGCAATCCGGCGACGGGTGGTTCATGGATCAACCAGTATCACACGAAAGTCGTTGGCGTTGGTCTGAGTTGGGCCGGGCGTGACCAGATCGCCGATTTGCCGAAAGAACCCCGTAGAGTCGTTATTCGAAAGCAAGTCGGATGCATCCAAACCGGCATCGCGGGCACGGAGCAGGGTGTCGGGAAGAACGATGGCGCCGGCTGGATCGTCAGCCTTGCCGCCGCCGCCGTCGATACCGTCTGTATCGCAGGCGATGCCGACGATGCCTGCGGCTCCATCGAGCGCAATTGCAAGGCCCATCGCGTATTCCTGATTGGGACCGCCCGATCCGTTGCCGCGCACAGTTACGGTCAGCTCACCGCCGGACATCAGCGCCACGCGATCGCCGCGGCGCATGGCATCCTTGGCCATGGCGGCATGGAACGCGGCGACGTCGCGGGCCTCGCCTTCGAGCGAGTCGCCGAGTATATCGACGCGGTAGCCTGCCTGCCTCGCCAGAGCAGCAGCTGCCTGCAACGATCCCATCGGGTAAGCCGCCAGGACAAACCGCGAGCGGCTCAATGCGGCGCTGCCGGGAGACAGCGTTTCATTCTCGGGGTTTTCGAGGGCACGGGCGATTTCAGCAGGCGGCGTGATCTTGTAGTGCGTCAGGATCGCGCGAGCCTGGGCAAGTGTCGTGGTGTCGGCGACGGTCGGACCCGATCCGATCGCATCAGGAGTATCGTTCGGCACGTCTGAAATGGCCAGGGTCAGGACTTCCTTGCCAGCTGCGGCGGCGGCCAGACGGCCGCCCTTGATGCGGGAGAGATGCTTGCGCACGCAGTTCATCTCGGAAATTCGCGCGCCCGAGCGCAGCATCGATTTGGTCAGGGCCTGTTTGGCGTCGAACCCGATGCCGTCGGCGGGGGCCGACCACAAGGCCGATGCACCGCCGGACAAGAGGCACAATATCAGGTCCTGAGGTCTGGCGGAGGCAACCAATTCGAGTGCGCGACGCGCGCTTGCGACCGAGTTTTCGTCGGGTACCGGATGGCCGGCCTCGACGATCTCGATGATCTTAGTGGGAAGTCCGAAGCCGTGGCGGGTCGTCACGAACCCGGAAATGCGGTCGCCCTGACCGCGTTCGATGTAATGGCGCTCGGTGGCCAGGGCCATTGCCGCGCATGCCTTGCCGGCGCCGACGATCACGATCCGGCCTTCAGCAGGCACCTCCGGCAGGTGGCGAGGCACACACGTGGCTGGATGAGCCGCCGCGACCGCCGCCTCGAAATACTGCAGCAGTCTGGCGCGTTCACCGGCGAATGGCGTCGTCATTCGTTCCTCGTACTTTCGTCGGAAATTCGTTGGCCCTGATCTGCGTCGAAGTGGGGCGGCCAGTCAAGCGTCTCAGGTCCATAAATAGAGGTTCTTCAGGCGTGTGACTGTCTGCTTTTCTCGTCACAGCGCCCGTCGCGGATCAACCGGCCGCCAATGCATCTTGAGCGATCACCGCCGTTGACTGCCATGGCGTCACGGCCGCTTTTTGGCAACGAGCCGACCGTCAGGCAGGCAAAGTCCGAGGACTGGCGCCGCAACGGCGGGCGGCCTATCTAATGGGCAAGACGACCGCAACGAAAGGCTGGACAAATGAACGCACCTTCCAATCCACAGATCGACGAAAAGACGCGTACCGAACTGGAAGCTGCGGCTTTCCGCCGGCTCGTCGCACATTTGCGTCAGCGCACGGACGTGCAGAATATCGATCTGATGAACTTGTCCGGGTTCTGCCGCAACTGCCTGTCGCGCTGGTACCAGGAAGCGGCGGCCGAAAAAGGTATCGAGATCAGCAAGGACGGCTCACGGGAAATCATCTACGGGGAGCCGTATGCTCAGTGGCAGGAAAAATATCAAAAGGAAGCCAATGCTGAAAAGCTGGCGGAATTTGAAGTCAATCGCCCGAAGGATCACTGACTTAAGTCTGCCACAGGCAATATTATGAGCGCTCGGGCGCAGCTTCGTCGTTGATAACCCTGCGCGACTGCGCTGATGGACATGTACGTAGGTCGTCCGACCTACGTATATCTTGTATGAGTGATAGGTGCTTTTTACACCTGTCGCTGGGCGGTTTGGTTGAGTCCGGGATCGAAGTTGGATCAGCCGGTTGCCGCGCGTCAGCCCTGAGTTGACTATCGCCGCCCGCCGGGCGCTAACCGCCGCCCGCAGGCCGATAAAAAAAGATTGCCCTTGCTCGCCATCAAAAGCGCAATGGCACGGAAGGTGCGGCCGTCGCCTTAACCATGGATTTTGCACGATTCTTGCTGGAATTAGGCGCCAACCCGTCCTAACCGACGATATCTCCAAATGTGGAATTCGAAAGCAGGCAAATGACCCTCATGACCTTCCCGCTGACGGCGGCCCGCTCGATCATCTCCAACAAATCGGATGCCGAGCTCATCGAAATCGCGCTGCGACGTAACGAAGGCGTTTTGTCGGCAAGTGGGGCTTTTACTGCTGAAACCGGCCAGCACACCGGGCGCTCCCCCAATGACAAGTATGTTGTCGTCGACGGCGAAACCGAAAAGTCGATCTGGTGGGATAACGCCAAGCGCATGTCCCGCGAGCAGTTCGACCAGCTATTCCAGGATTTCTGCGCCTTCGCCGCCGACAAGGAACTGTTTGTGCAGGATCTATTCGCGGGAGCTGACGCAGAATACCGGCTGCCGACGCGGATCGTTACCGAACTTTCCTGGCATTCGCTGTTCATCCGGCACATGTTGCGCCGTCCGCTCGCCGACGAACTCGACGGCTTCCGGCCGCAGTTCACGGTGGTGAACCTGCCGAGCTTCCGCGCCGCGCCCGAATACCACGGCACCAGTTCGGAAACCGTGATCGCCTGTGACTTCTCGCGGCGCATCGTCCTCATCGGAGGCACATCGTATGCCGGCGAGACCAAGAAGAGCGTCTTCTCGTTCCTCAACTATATGCTGCCCGAACAGGGCATCATGCCGATGCACTGCTCGGCGAACGTCGGCGACAACGATGACAGTGCGGTATTCTTCGGCCTTTCGGGTACCGGCAAGACGACACTTTCCGCCGAACCCTCGCGCACTCTGTTGGGCGATGACGAGCACGGCTGGTCGCCTGCGGGCATCTTCAACTTCGAAGGCGGCTGCTACGCCAAGACAATCCGGCTTTCGAAAGAAGCCGAACCGGAGATCTATGCCGCCTCCAATCGTTTCGCGACCGTTCTCGAAAATGTCGTCCTGCGCGACGACCGCACGCCGGACTTCGACGACGGAAGCCTGACGGAGAACGCGCGTTCGGCCTATCCGCTTGAAGCCATTGCCAACGCCAGCCCGACCGGTACCGCCGGGCACCCGAAAAACATCGTGATGCTGACCGCCGATGCCTTTGGCGTAATGCCGCCGATCGCCAAGCTGACGCCAGCACAGGCAATGTATCACTTCCTTTCGGGTTACACAGCCAAGGTGGCGGGCACCGAGAAAGGCATGGGCAAGGAACCGCAGGCGACTTTCTCGACCTGCTTTGGCGCTCCGTTCATGCCGCGCCACCCCTCCGTCTACGGCAACCTGCTGCGCAAGCTGATCGCCGAGCACGGCGTCGACTGCTGGCTTGTCAACACGGGTTGGACCGGCGGCAAGTACGGCGTCGGGCACCGCATGCCGATCAAGGCGACGCGCGCGCTTCTGAACGCGGCACTATCGGGTTCGCTTGCCAACGCGGAAATGCGCACCGATGAGGTGTTCGGGTTCAAAGTGCCGTTGGCGCTCGAAGGCGTCGAGCCCTCAATCCTCAATCCGCGGCAGACCTGGGCGGATGCGGCCGAGTACGACGCAATGGCCCACAAGCTCGCCGGCATGTTCGTTTCGAATTTCGAAAAATTCTCAGAGCATGTGGACGCGGAGGTTCTGTCCGCCGCCCCTTTAGCGGGCCGCAGGGCGGCCGCTGAATAAGTTCGCTCTGACTTGCAATAAATCTTGCCGCCGGGTCACCCGACCCGGCGGTTTTGTTTTGCCCGGACGGCTTGCGGTCTACGCCGCCCCGACGATGTCGGCTTTGGTCATCAGCGCGTGGAATGGAACGCCGGCCTTCGTGAATACCGCACCGGCGCCCTCTTGACGGTCGAGTACGGTGATCACCGCGGCGACCTCGGCACCTGCGGCGCGGACGGTCTCGACGGCCTTCAAGGCCGAGCCGCCGGTCGTCGTCACGTCTTCGAGAATGACGACACGGCGCTGCTCCATGGTCTCATCCTTGGCAAGACCTTCGATCAGCGACTGGGTGCCGTGGTCTTTTGCCTGTTTGCGAACGAAGAAGGCCGAGACCGGCTCGCCCTTGGCGGCGCTGACGGCCGCCACGGCGGTCGCCAGCGGTACAGCACCCATTTCGAGTCCGCCGACGAGGCTTACCTGCATGGGTTCGATGCGGTCGAGAATGAGCAGGCCGATCAGGAATGCGCCTCGCGCATCGAGCATGGTCGGCTTCATGTTGAAGTAGTAGGATGAGGTCTGGCCGGAAGCCAGGCGAAGTTCCGTACCCGTCACGTAGGACAGGGAGGTGACGATGCCGATCAGCTCGTCGCGGGCTTGTTCCGGGGTCGGGAATTGCGGCAGCGGCATGGTTTCGTCCCTCGCAAAAAAGCGCTTATTGTCAACGAGGCGTTTGGCTTTTCGCACACCTCCTGTCAAGTGCCGCGGCCAACCGGGCTTGCGCACAAGCTATGGCACTGCGGCGCCTTATTCCGCCCGGACGAATCAGGCAGCTTCCCGCGAAGCAAGTCAAATCATACCGGCAGAACGCACCCATACCGGTAGAACGCACCGAGGTGGACGAGGTCATGGCAGAGCGCGCGACACGCGGGCAGAATGCTGGCGGCGGCAATGACGGGCCGGGCGGCCGCAAGCGCAATGCGAAGCCCGCGGGCAAATCCTCCAGAGCCAATCCGCAGGGCGCGAAGTCTTCCAGCACAAGCAAGTTCGCCAAAAAGACAATCGCGCTCGTCTACGATTTCGACGGCACCCTTTCACCGCGGCCGATGCAGGAATATGCGTTCCTGCCCAAGATCGGTATCGACCCGGCCCAGTTCTGGAAGGAATCGAACCGGGTCGCCAAGGAGCACAAGGCTGATCCGCTGATCACCTACATGCACCTTCTCTACAAGAAGGCCAAGGAAGCCGGGGTTCGGATCGACCGGGAGGACCTCGTCGCGCAGGGCCGCGATGTGGAACTGTTCCCCGGCGTGCTCGAATGGTTCGAAGCAATCGAGGACTACACCAGGATCCGCGCGGAAAGCCACGGCATATCGCTGCGTCACTACCTCATCTCTTCCGGCCTGACGGAGATCGTCGAAGGCACCCCGATCTATCACCACTTCCATAACGTGTTTGCCTCCGAATACTGGTTCGAGGCCTATGACCTGCCCTATCCCAAGCGGGTCATCACGGACACCGGGAAGACGCAGTACCTGTTCCGCATCAACAAGGGCGTCGAGGATCTCGGAGAGACGATCAACGAACACATGTCCGAAGCCGAGCGGCCGATCCCGTTCTCGAACATGATCTATTTCGGCGACGGTGAAACCGACGTGCCCTCGATGGCGGTGACGCGCAAGAACGGCGGCCACGCGATTGCCGTCTACCCGCCGGGCAAATCGCGCAAGAAATGCGTCGACCTGTTCAACGCCGGGCGCATCGACTTCTTTGCGCCTGCCGATTACCGGCGCGGTTCGGACCTGTTCGACCGCACGTGCCTGCTGATCGACCGCATCCTCGCCGATATCCGTGTCGAAGAGGAAATGTGGAAGGTGGCCAGAAGCGCGAAGGCGTGATCATGTGTCGAAGCGAGCTTTAATGCTCGGCAGGCATTTATCTATTGCCCCCGCAATCAACACCCACCGAACAATTATTCAATTCGGCAGGAATGCTCACCACCATTCCGGACGCAATTCAATTAATCTCATTTTCGAAAAAAGATGATCGTCCCATTGTTACCGCAATTTTCCTGTGAATACTGCAAGCGTTTGTATTCGTTGGTGATTCGATTGAGATTTTTATCCGACCCCGGTTGAAACGATGGGGGCTGGAGATTTGTCGACTGGGGGCGCCAATGAAAACTTCGAAATCCCACATCGAGGGAATGCACGCGAAGCTTGCCGAGATTTCCAATCGGGAAAGCGTCCTGATTGCGGCGCTTGGCGAAGCCTTGAGTCTTGCCGACAGGAAGCTGCTCGACGATGTCCGCAGCCTGACCATCGAGCACGAAACCCGCCGCGGCTTGATCCTTGCGGAGTTGCAGACCCTTGCCGCACGGATCGGCGCCTTCCCGATCTCTGAAGATGGCGGGAACCGGATCGATGGCCAGGGCCATCTCGACCTGCCGTATTACGAAACCGGCGAGGTGCCGCCGCCGCTTCCCGATGATGACGCCGCTGAAGGCGAAACCCGCGAAGCGTACGCCTCACGCGGCGGCGACTGGCGGCAGGCGGCGATGAATATCCGCGACGAACTGAGCTATCATATCAACGGCCGCAAGCAGTCCGCCGAGTGAGCGACCCGCCTGGAACGGGTTTCAACCCTCCAGGCGCAGTTCAACCCGCCGGTCGAGCTGGTAGAGTTCCTCGCGCGGCAAGGTGGAACGATCGATCCCGATGAAAGGCTCGGACTCGCCTTTGGGCAGGAGGACGACGTCGCCGGTAAATCCCCCCTCCATCAGGATATCGCGCACGGCATTCAGGCGGTCGCGCGAGAGTTGGATATTGAGTTCCCTCGAGCCGCGCTCGTCGGCGTGGCCCGATAGCGTAACCCGATCGAATTTGCTCAGCTTGACGTATTCCAGCAGCAGTTCCACGGCTTCGCGGCCTTCCTCCGTGAACTCGGCTTCGCGATAAACGAATTGGACAGGGATCGGGATCGTCCTGGAGCTGGCCTTCGGCGGCGCGGAGGCGGAGGCGGATGCGCCGACCGAGACCGAAGCGCTGTCGGGGACTGATGCGCGGTCGTCCACCGGGGCGACTTCCGCAAACCGCTGCAAGTCGCGCGCGGCCGGCGCGTTTTGGACGGATTTTTCCGGCCTGCCAGAATTGTCGATTTGTGTTGCGGTCCCTACTCCTGTGGCGTTGCCGCCAGCCGCGGCGCTGCGCAGTTCGCCCGAAGCGCTGCCTTGGCTTTGCGCGCGCGCGTCCTCGACGAGGCCCTTGAGTGTTGCAAACAACTGCTTGTTGACCTCCGCGGCGGTCGCTGGGGTGGCGGCGGACCGGACGCCCCCAGACTTGTTGCGGGAGGACGGCACGGCGGAGGCGGTGGACGCATCCCGAGCGGCGGTTGCTCCCGGCTGGGCGAGTTCGCGGACTTTATCGGTTTCTGCCAAACCGCCGGTCGTCAACTGCAGTTCGGCTGCAATGTCGGGGATCTTCTCCTCGGTCACGAGAGTCCAGTTGCCTTCACCATCGGCGCTGGCAGTACCTACGACGGCATCGCCGACGTGCACGTTGACTCGCTCAAAGGGTTTGGCACGGCCGGCAAAAACTGAAACGCCGTGGGGAGACAATCGGGCGATGTCGAAGGTGGGCCGCTCGGATTTTCCCGCCGCTCCTTTTCCCGGACCGCCGTCGAGCGGACCGGCAAGTTCGGAAAGGTTATCAGCGATCGCCTTCGAAGCCGTGGATTTGGCGCCTGCCGGGTTGGCGCGTGTATCCGGTCCGGCGGATTGCTGCGCCGTTCGTTGGGTGTCGCCGAACGAGCCGAAGACGCCTTCCAGATCGAGCACGCCGATGCCGAAGGCCGCGCCGATCAGAAGCGCCAGCAACACAATCGCCACGCCCACAGTGCGAATAGCCATGTCCTGCAACCTCGACAATTGGTCGGGCGAAGCGCCTGCTTCGCCTCGGTTTCAAGCCCTCACCCGTTGCCTGCGGCTCACTATAGCACCGTGCAGGGGCCGTTGCAGTTTTGAATTGCTGATCGCAGCGGGCTGGAATCCTTACCGCATGATGCGACAATTGCCGGCCGCAGATTGCGCGGGTACGGTGTTCGGATTGCAAGAGAAACGATTTTCAATCGGAGCGCCGCGATGGCCGCGAAATTATCTGCGTTCGACAAGTTCAAAATCGTGGCTGGCGCTATCGGATCGATCTCGGCCGGTTTGCTGATCAGCTTCGCGCCGATTGCGGAATTGCGTGCGGAGCTACCCTATTATTTCGAGATCGGCCTCGCCTTTATCGCCTGGGGGGCACTGATGTTCCTGGCGCTGTTCGTGGTGCGCATAAAGTCGTTTCTGCTGTTCGTTCTGACCGCTGTTGTCGCAGTGGGCTGCGCCCTGGTCGCATATGAGAACGGTCCGCAATCGTTCCAGTTCTACTTCTATTGTTCTGGATCAAACATTTGATTCCCGGGTGGAGGTCGTCAAATGTTTGTGAATCCAGAACACAATCAAAAGGTTGCCTAGTGATCCGGGCTGACATTCAGGTTCCCGGCAGGGAACCATATGTCAGAGTCGGAACACTATGGCCTCGCTGCGGTGGCAGTCGCATTCTATTCGCTGGTGTGCCTTTATTCCGTGTTCTCCGGCGACGACCCGGTGGATTGATGTCGGCCGGCCGCCATCAAGCCCCGGCCTGACTGAGCGCCACGACGTGCCAGGCCATGGCCGCAACGGCGAGCGGTACGCCGAGAGTGTGGATGAAGCCGAGCGCCAGCTTCAGCCATTTCCTGGCCGCGACGTGCCTGTTGATGCGGGCAATGGTGATCATGATCATCACGCTCACCATCATGTAATAGAACAGGAACAGCCGGTCGGAGAGCGTCGCGGTATCGGAGTCGAGTTGCGGCAGCGACAGATAGAGCGCGACCGCCGAGAGCAGCGCTGTCACCTGGATGGTGACGATCGCCTCGAAGTGCGTTGCGGGAATGAAGATCGACACGTAGGCGACGACGAGGATGAACAGCAGCGGGGCGACCACCCGCAGCATATAGTCGTTCACTTCGCGCTTCATCAGCCAGACGTATTGCGCGCGGTAGAACGGCACGACGCTGGGAGCGTGGGTATAGGCATCGACGACCGGGATGAAGTCCTCGCCGAGGCCGACGTACTGTCCCTTCGGCTGCCAGTCGTCGGAAGCGACATCGCGGTCACGCAGGGACTGAGGCGGCGGCTGCACGATGAACGCGGTGCCGCTCAAGGGCTTGACCTCGATGTAGAAGCGCTGGGTATCGAAGGGATAACTCCTGAGGTCCGGCTTGAATAGAAAGCGCCCCGAGACGCGATAAATCTTCATCTGGTCGGGATAGGCGCGGTCTTCGCCGCCGTCGTGGATTGCCTCGATCGTTATCTGGCGGCCGCCGGAACGCGGGTCGACGTAGGCATTGGTGAAGTCGAGCCGCTTGATATCGGCGTTCTCGTTGGCGCGCATCGATAAATAGAATTCGGCAAGGAACGTTTTGTCGTTGTCGTCAGCGCGGTGAGCCCGCACCAGATCGATGTCGAGGTAGAGCGTATCGATGCGGCGCAGCGAGCCGTCGCGCAGCCGCAGGAACTGGAAGGGAGCAAGCTGGCGGCGGCGCTCCTTGGCTCCCGTAGGTAGAATAATCAGCAACAGCGGGCGCACGGCGACGCGGCTCGCCTTATCGAACGACCAGTTGTTGAAGGTGCCGCGGAAAGCGCCATTCCCGGCCGCGTAAGTCTCGCTCAAGGCATCGACGACGGCCTTCCGGCGAACGGCAATGTCGCTACCCTGTGGCGCGGCGTTGGCGCCTGCCGCCAGCAGGGCGATCATATCGGCGAACTGGCTGCCGCGCTCGATGGCCCGGCGGTTGTCGCCGGCGAGCGGATCGCGGAACTCGGGGGTTTCGACCGGCTTGCAGGAGCCGTCTGTCCAGCCGGGTGCGGCGGCGTTCTTTTTGCCATCGAAGAGCCAGTCGTCCGGTTCGCCCTGGCGGACAAGATCGCCGAGGGTGGCGTTATAGACTTCGGGCAGGTCGCTCAGCGTCAGTTCGAATATCGGGCCCGGGTAGGAGTTTCGCACCTCTGGAGGAATTCGCTCCAGCGATCCGATAAGGAAGATCGCGGGGCTCAACCCGGCGTTGCGGATCTCCGTCAGCGCGGCCGCCGAGCGCGAGGAACCGACCGCAATGACAACGATGTCGGGCGACTTCTGCTTGAAGTCCGCGATCGCGGCGACGATGCCCGCCGGGTCGAGAGAATCGCTGCCCTTTTCGCTGACCCGGTGATCGGCAACCACTTTTTCAGCACCGAGCCCTGCAGCGACGGCGTCGCCGAATGTCTTCGAATAGAGCCTGTCGTTGTTGACGATCAGCGCGACCTTCGCATAGCCGCTCTCCTTGATGAATTCGGTAACGACCGGAGCGTTGCCCTCATCCTGGGAGGGTCGCGTCGAGAACACGTTCTTCAACCCTGCGAAGTTGTTGGAAACCGACATGTCGGTGATGAACGGCACGCCGCTGGCGCCGATCTCTTCGCCCATTCCTGCGACGCCGTCTTTCTCCGAGCCGTTGAACACTGCCTTGCCGAGATCGGAACTCGTCAGACCGATGATGCCGACCAGCTGCGGATCGGCAAGCGCCGCCTTGACGTTCGCGATCGCCTTCTTCGGGTCGCGGGCATCGTCGAGGAAGTTTATCTCGATGGGCCGGCCGCCGACACCGCCGCGGCGATTGACGTTTTCTTGTTCGCGCAGCGTCAGCTTGCGGATCGCATCATCATAGCCGCGATCGTAACAAGCATCAGGACTGGAACTCAGAAGCACGGCAACGCTCATTGGCGGGCCCTGGGCAGCCTGGGCTTCGGCCTGCGCGCTTGCCGGTGCCGGCATGCATATCGCCACGCACACGGCCGACAGCCCGATGCAGGAGAAGAATGCAATCCAGGCCGGACCGCCTGACCTGACAACGCTGCACGGATTGCCGCAGCGGCCCAGGCAGCAGGCCAAAATCGTCGCAAACGTCATCCCCGGCATAGTTGTAGACCCCCAACTTCCCAATCGGCGCCTCATTTTCATTCTGTTCTCCGTTTAGGAGGATCGCGTCAAAACCATGTTGAAGCACCGTTGTCGACTTTCTAGCATTTCTTGCGTTGTATGTGTGCCGCCGATGTTGCCGGCCATCGCTTCAACGGCGCTCACTTCGACGCCCTCTCAGCGCCAATCGTGCAAAAATGCTTCAAGTCCAGCGACACAGGGGAATTCATGGCTGAAAAGCTGAAACTCGGTCAGGCGCGCCTTGAGACGACGACCAAGGTGACCCTCGCGACCCTGGCGCTTGCCAGCGGCGTCTACACGTATCTGGGCGTACGGGGGCTGCTCAACGGCGATCCGGCGCTGGTGTTTTTCGGGGCCGTAATCTATTCGGTGGCGGTGTCGGTCGCCATCTACGCGTTCTGGTCCTACCTGATGCGTTTCCTGCCGCATGTCGAAAGTGCAGCGGCGCGCGGTTGGCTGTTTCTGGCGATGTTGATCGGCTCGTGCATGATCATCGCCATGTCGAGTTGGCTCAACGCGGCCGCCCTTGCCGGTTCGGCCGCCCTTGAGCAGCACATGGCGAACGCCACGGAAACCTACCAGCAGCAGCTCGACGAATCACACGCCAATGCGCTTGCCGCGCAAAGTCTCCTGCCGGATATCCAGCTTGCCTCGAAACGTTTCGCAAGCCTCGCCGAACAGGAAAAGTCAACCGGTGCGCTGACTGGCACATCAGGCTCCGGCACGGTCGTACAATTGCTCGCTCAGATGTCGACGGAATTGAACCGGCTGGCGCTCGAAGTCGAAGAGAGCCGCGACGAGGTCAAGCGCCACTATGAGAGCGGCGGGCGCAATCTGGCACGCATGCGCGAACTGATCTCGAATTCAGGACCGATCGAAGCGCGCGCCAACGCTTTCGGCGAAGAAACTTTGAAACTGATCGGACAGATCACCGGTCTTCAGCAGACCTCGGTTGCGCCATCGGTGAAGCGCGCCGCAGAAGACCTCGGCAAGACGTTCATCGCACCGATCGCCGACGGCCAGGATGCCGGATTGCAGCAACGCCAGACGGAAGTGGTGAGCCGGGTCGAGACCGCGCTCAGGGCGCAGTCCCGGGCACTGGCGAGTGCGGCCGACGAGATCCTGCAGCGTGAACCGGTGAAGCCGGCACGCTTCCAGCCGCTGTCGCCGCCCGAAGCCGTGCTGCTTTACGCGACCGATTTTCTGCCCAGCTGGGCGGGCGCCATCTCCATCGACCTTTTACCCGCCGTGCTCATCTTCATCATGATCATCGTCGAAGGCGCGATCCGGAAGCATGGCGGGGTCGATCTCGACGCCGAATCCATGAGCGCCGCCGACGTGATGCGCGGTGCGGAAATCTACCGGCAGATGGAAGAGCGCTTCGGCCACAGGGCAGCCGAGCCGCCGTTGCCGCCCGCTCCGCCCGGCTCCGAGCCGGACGACGACAAGGTGACGCCGATCACTATGCCACCGGGAATGCGGCGCAAGGAGTAGGTCATTGTCGCGCGTCGAAACTTTGTTCGAGCCGGGCAGTGCGGGCCGCATTGTCATTTGGTCCACACCGGGCAAGCCCGTGTGGAGCTGGATCTCTTGGTCCACACTGGGCAAGCCCGTGTGGAGCTGGCGCAAGGAGTGATTCGTTGAGCACCTCCAATGCTCCTGAAAATTCAATTGACACCGCCGAAGCTGTGGCGGCGGCGGAAGGCTCGCCTGCCCGGAAACCGGCGCGTGGCGGCTGGAAATTGCCGAGCGAAGAGTTGATTCTCAATTCCGTCTTCCGGCTGCTCATCGTCATCACGGCGGCGTTTCTCGTCTACGACTACAAGACGATCTATGAAGCCGCCAACGTGCCGCTCCCCGGTGAGACAGAGCGCGAAGAACCGCTCATCATGGCCCCGCCGAAAGAGCGCGATCATTTGCGTCCCTATCTGCCGCGCGCCACGCCGTTGCGCCGTTCCAGCAAGGGACCGGCTATGCCCGGCTATGCGAAGCCGCCCAAGCACGAAATAATCGGTCAGAAAATGACATTCGTGCGCGGCGCCAAGGGGGCCGTCAGCGCAGTCGGACGTATCGAACCGGGAACGGCTTCGGATTTCGTGGAGTTTATCGAAGGCCAGGGCGGGGAAGTGAAGATGCTCTATCTGCATTCGCCCGGCGGCTCGGTGCAGGATGCGCTGGCCATGTCCAAACTCCTGCGTGAGAAGAAAATCGATACGCGCATTCCCGATGACGCCTACTGCGCATCGTCATGCCCGATCCTTTTCTCCGGCGGCAATGAGCGGACCGTCGGCAGTAATGCCTGGGTCGGAGTCCATCAGATATATGCAACGCAGAAATCGCCCGGCGATCTGGCAGACGGCATGTCGCAAGCCCAGGCGATCACGGCGGAAGTCCAGCAGCATCTCGCCGACATGGGCGTCGACACGCGCGCCTGGCTGCACGCCATGAAGACGCCGAGCGACCAGCTCTATGTTTTCACTCCGAAGGAACTGAAGGACTACAAGCTGGCCACGAAGGTGGCGGGCGGCTAGTGTTCTGGCTCAAACATTTGATTCCCGGGTGGAGGTCGTCAAATGTTTGTGAATCCAGAACACAATCAAAAGGTTGCCTAGTCTTCTGGGCTGACATTCAGGTTCCCGGCAGGGAATCATATGTCAGAGTCGGAGCACGAGTTGTGGTGCCTCAAGAGCCTGTTCACCGCAGCGTCATGCCGGCGATGCCGACAGCGATGTTGAGGCCGGTCTGGCCCTGCACGCTGACCGGCTGCAGGACAACCGAATCGGTCGAGCCGCCGACGAGGACATTGGCGCCGCCACCGATCCCAATGGCCGCATCGGCCGCAGCCCCGGCGTAGTTGCCGGCGAGCATGCCCTCGCGGACGTCGTTGGTAGCGGCAAGCACCGTCCAGAGCATGACCGTTTCACCGGTGATGCCGATATCCAGTCCGATCTTGGTGACCGTCGCCGAATACCTCTCGGTCGGACCTGCGTTGGCTGAGAACGTGCACCGGTAGGACTTCTTCGATCCAAGGATCAGCCCGACACCTTCGCCACCGGTACAGGTCAATGTGCCGACTGCAACGTAGTTCTGCGCGGCGGCAGGAAAAAACATTGCTGCCGACAGGATCAGTCCAGAAACGAGGCTAACGCGCATCATGGTGGCATCTCCGAATTTTCAAGGACGGGTTGTGGTGCTCAGACAAGTCATTGCAGATGAAGAGGACGTCAAAACGATGCGGGCGGCAATGAATTTGTCACGACCCTTCGGCCAGCGGGCAAATCCGCCCCCATCTTGCTTGTCGAGCCGCCCGGCACGGTCTTTCTGACGGCTACCCGGTCGGCGCCATCGCCTGCGGATTGTCATAGCGCCGCGATTTACCTTCGAAGAACGCTTCCCGGTCGAGGATAAACCGCTCATGGTAGGCGGCGCCCTCGACCGAACATCCGGCATGCAGTTCGATCACTGGGGCATACATGTCGGCGTTGACGTAACCCCAGATGGCCGCCGTTTCAGCCACCAGCATGCCTTCGAGTTCGCCTTCGCGGTCGAGAACGAATCGCTTGCATCGCAGGGTGCCGCTGATACGGCCGATCAGCATCACGTCACCGTCGATAAAGACGTCACCTTCGATGTCGACATGCGGTCCTAGAACTGTCGTCGTCGGGCCGGGTAGCGGCAGGGAATCTTCCAGCGTGACATCGCCGGTCTCGGTCTCACTCATAGCACTCATACTCAAACAAACTTGCAACTTGTCAGACACACGTTCAATGGCTGCTGCCGACCAACACCCGCTTGACGCAATTCAGCGCCCCGCAGCCGCAGCTGTCAAGCTTCAATGCCCGGCGACCCCAGCCGTTGACCGGCTTCGGATAAGGACGGAGCGGCAATCTGGTGAAGTTACCCTTGCCTAGTGAGGGGCACGGGACCGGCATTCGGCTGGGCAGGTTCGATACGGCCTTCTGATGCAGCGCGCACCAAATCCGGTACGAGTTCCTCGCGTTCCAGGTAACGCCGCGACCGGCCTTCGAAATTGGCGCCGAGTTCGAGGCTCAAGGTGTTGTGATGAACTTCCGCTTCGACGTTGGCACCGCTCTTCAGCGTAACATCGACGGCGCGAACCATGCCGGAGACCTGCCCCTGGATGGAAACCGTCTCGCCGTGCACGAGGCCGTTAACCTGGCCATGCTTGCCGATGATGACATTTGCACCCAGCACATCGCCTTCGACGATACCATCGACGGTAAGATTGCCTTCCGATATAAGGCGTAATCCACCGCCCAGGATTTTCAGGTCCTGGCCGATCACCGAATGGGTCGGCGGCGCGGATATTTCGATGTCCGGCGGTGATGCAGCCGCAATCACAGGTGGCGGCTGCTCCTGCATCGAAGCGGCATGAAGTGGTTGCGGATCGGCCCGATGGGCCGGCGACTGGCGTGAAAACATTTGGGGCTCCCCTTTCGGTCAACCCCTCCCCGAGGACTTTGATACACTTTCAAAGTATCGTTGTCACCACCTTAGTCGCCCGCGCTAAGCTGAATGTTTACAGTAGTTTCCGCGCCTTCCTTCGGTCGTTTTGATGCCTTGGTTCCGCCCGATTCGAGCACGCCGGCAGACTGACGAGTGTGTCGGAAATTCATCGCATATCGACAAAACTTCCCGCTGAAGATTGCCAAACATTCCCGCAGACTGCGCGCCTGCGTAGGGTCGTTGAAAACTCCACCGATCGAGCAGTTCAATGCCCTCCGAGAATTCTCCGACCCCCTGCAATTTCTGGTACCTGCCCGCAATCGCCAGCGCGATGTTTGCCATCGCCGCCGCGTTACCGGCGCATGCAGGCCCGGCCATCGGGCAGTTCGAACTGAAGGATCTCGAAGCCGAACCGGGCAATCTCGAATTCCAAAGCCAGAACGCGCACTCGTGGAGTCAGCCGCGCCGCAAGTCCGCCCGCGACGAGGACGGCGAACCGATCTTTGACGACAACTCCGTCGTGCGCCAGCGCCACGCGCTCGAAATGGAAGCGACGCTGTCGACCTTCCTGCGCATGCGCGTCGGCATCGAGTACGAAAAGGAGCGGCTCGACGAAGTTGACGACATCAGGTTCGGGGACTCGTTCGGCGACTTGAAGCTCGACGAAGTCGCAGTCGAGGTGGTGACGATTTTTAAGCGCGTGCCGGAATCAGGCGGCATCGGTTTCGGGGCGCTGGCCGAATTCGAACATCCCCTTGAAGCTGGCGAACTCAATTCCATCGTGCTGGGGCCGATCGTCGAAGCGAAATTCGGGCCGTGGGGCGCCGTCGGCAATCTGACCTTCGTGCATCACTTCGGCAACGGCGAGCGCGGCGGGCCGGAGCCCGAACGCGACCAGAAGTGGGATCTCGCGTATGCGACGCAGCTTTCGTATACGCTGAATGACAACTGGATGTTCGCGCTCGAAGGCTACGGCACGTTCGACCGGATCGGCAACAGCGGAACGCCGGGCGAGGAGCGCGCAGCCTTCGGCGATCACCACCTGCACCGCGCAGGGCCGCTCGTTTATTATTCCTGGAAACCGGGCGGGCACGCGATCGGTGCCGCGCGAGGGCTCAAAGACGGCGACAGCGACGAAGCCGAGCACGGTGAAGCCGAGGCCGATGACGACGATGAGATGGTCGTCACGCTCGGAGTCGGCATGCTGTTCGGCCTCAATGACAACACGCCCGACAACACGCTCAAATGGAGCCTCGAAGTCGAGTTTTGAACTGATCCGCGAAGTGTCATCCTCGGGCGTTTTGTCGAAGGCGAGCAAAAAAGTACGACCCGAGGACCCAATTCTGATTGGGAGTTGAGCCTTCTGTCGGAGGCAATCGCGCGCCGCGCATGCCCTATCGACAGATGCTCCTGCCGCTCCATGGGTTCCAGGCGCAAGGCCTGGGATGACAGCTTGGGGTGTTGCAACCCGTATTGACACTCCACATCTCATCCGCCGGTTTCTGTCACCGCTGTCCGGGCCACTCGAACCGTCCGTTGCCCGGCCGGCAACCATACCCACCAGCGTCATCCCGCCGGAGGGCGGGGATGACGACAGTGGGTGGACCGCAGCGTGACCGAACTCGATGACAGTGGTGTAGTGGCGGCGCCGCTTGGCAGATTGAGAAGTGTCGAGGCTGCCCTCAACCTCTCCTGCTCCCCGTACAGTGGCCCAACAAAACCTTAGATCGTCAACACAAGCTTGCGCAGTGTTGAGCAAAGGAACTGTAGGCAAAACGAGTGCGGAAAGGTGGAAGCGGCGCGTTCACGCGACTTCACAAGGTGCGGAGGCGGGCCAGAAAGTTCCCGGCATCCGAAGCCAAGGATCTATGGTTCAGGAGCAGATTCGAAACGAAGCTTGGAGCCGACATGCGCTTTCTTCTTCTCATCGTCCTCGTCATGGCGATTGCCGCGTCCGCCGCCGTGCAGCCGGGGTGGGCGCAGCAAACCACAGCCGCGACGGCGGCCGTGCAAAGCCAGCGCCCAGGCGGCTACCGGCTCGCGGCCGAAGCTTCGCCCTACCTGCGTCAGCATGCGGGCAATCCGGTCGAGTGGTTTCCGTGGGGCGAGGAAGCCTTCGCGCGCGCGCGCAAGGAAAACAAGCCTATCTTCCTGTCGGTCGGATATTCGACCTGCTACTGGTGCCACGTGATGAAGCGGGAAAGCTTCGAGAACGAGGCCGTCGCCAAGCTCCTCAACGCCACCGTCATCGCCATCAAGGTGGATCGCGAGCGGCGCCCCGACGTCGATGCCACCTACATGCTGGCAACCGAACTCATTGCCCAGTCGGGCGGCTGGCCGAACTCGGTCTTTCTCACACCTGAGCTGAAACCGTTCTTCGCGCTCACCTATGCGCCGGCCGAACAGTTCAGCGAGATCGTCGGGCGCGTGGCCAGTACCTGGAGGAGCGAGGAAGCAGCACTCAGGGCAGACGCGGACCGCGTCGCGGGACTCATCGGTCGGATCAACAAGCGCAAGCAGACCGCCGTCGAAATCACGCCGCAGTTTATGACCCGGGCGACGCTTGCGATCCTGTCCGGCTTCGACGTGTTCCACGGCGGCATCGGAACCGCCCCGAAATTCCCGCGCGAGCACGTGCTGGCGTATCTCTACATGCGCGCAGTGCGCAGCGGCGACCCGCTGGCGCGCGAAGCATTCGAACTGACCCTCGACAATATCGTGCGCGGCGGCATTCACGATCACGTCGGCGGCGGGTTCCACCGCTATGCGGTCGACAACGACTGGGCGGTGCCGCACTTCGAGAAGATGCTCTACAATCAGGCGCTGATCGGCAGGCTGCTGGTCAAAGCCTACGAGTTGACCGGCAAGCGGCAATACGCGGATGCCGCGCGCAGCGCGCTGGATTTCGTACTGTCCGACATGACGACGGCCGAAGGCGGGTTCGCCTCCGCGTTCGACGCCGAGACGGACGGCAAGGAGGGGATTTATTACCTGTGGTCCAAAGCCGATTTCGATGCCGCTCTGGGGGGCGAGGCGGAATTTGCCGCGAAGGTGCTCGGCGTCAGCGAAAAGGGCAATCACGAGGGGGTCAATACGCTGCGGCTCATCGCGCCTGTCGCGGAGATGGCGGCTGCAAGCGGCCTCGATGTTGCGGGTTTCAATGACAGGCTCGAAGGCATATTCGGAAAACTTCGCGAGGCGCGTGTCAAGCGCCCCAAACTTCTGCGCGACGACAAGGTGATCGCCGACTGGAACGCGGCGATGATCCTGACGCTGGCCGAAGCGTCAGCGGTCTTCGACGAGCCGCGTTATCTTGCAGCGGCGGAAACGGCGATGGGGCTGCTTACCGGCAAGCTCGGCGCGGGCACGGCGGCGATGAAGCGATCCCATTTCGAGCAGGTGACAGGACTAGAGGCGACGCAGGCCGATCACGCGGGCGTCGGGCTCGCCGCGCTGGCTCTTCATGATGCGACCGGTGAGAAACGATGGCTGGAGCTGGCGTCAGGATCCGCCAAGGTGCTCATCGAACGCTTCGCGGATGCCGCGACGGGAGACTTCTATCTGACCGCCGAGGCGACGAGCTTTGTCCGCTCCAAGCAGTATGACGACGGCGACCTCAGCGGCGGCAATGCGGCGGCACTCGAACTCTTCACCAAGTTGTCGCGGCGCGACCCCGATCCGGGCTGGAACCATGCGGCCGATGCCTTGTCTGCTGCGTTGTCGGGGCTTGCCCAGCGTACTCCAGTGGCGATGGCCGGCTCTCTCGTTGCCATCGACAACCACGCCAATGGCGATGTCGCATCAAGGTTATGGCTCGGCAAGGGCGCGGTGCGGGTCGCGGCCCGGCGTGACAGCGCAAACCGAACGGTTCGGGTGGAACTCGACCTGGCGCCCGGCTGGCACATCAATTCGCGCACCCCCAGCGAGGAATTTCTCGTTCCGACGATATTGACCGCGGATGGGCGGGAGCCGGCGGGCATTACTTATCCGCAGGCAATGACAAGGAAACTCGGGTTCCACGACACTGCGCTGCAACTCTACGAAGGCCGCGTTACCATCGAACTGCCGCCGCCGGCTGCCGGAGTAGGCTCTGGAGACGCTCCGGACCGGCTGACGCTCAGCCTGCAGGCGTGTTCGGACAGCATCTGCCTGCAGCCGGAAACAGCCGAGATCATCGTTCCGGCGCACCCTCGCGACTAGTGTGGCGTCGCGCCTTAATTGACCTGTTGGTGCCGCACAGGAGTTGTCAATTGAGGCGCGCTGAACGCCACACTAAGCCATTGTTTTCGCTAGTGGCCTTCATGTCTCGCCTAAATCGTCAGCGGTTGCGGCCAG
>JAHJSN010000173.1 GCA_018830445.1 Alphaproteobacteria bacterium
GGTTCCCTGCCGGGAACCTGAATGTCAGCCCGGAACACTAGGCAACCTTTTGATTGTGTTCTGGATTCACAAACATTTGACGACCTCCACCCGGGAATCAAATGTTTGATCCAGAACACGAGTGGATTGGCGGCAGATATCACGAACGGTTCATGAGCCACGACAGCCCACACGAACTTTGGATCTTCGGCTACGGGTCGCTGATGTGGCGGCCGGGCTTTCCCTTTGAGGAGAAGGTCCGCGCGCAGGTGCCCGGCTATTCGCGCTCGTTTTGCATCCGCTCCGTGCATCACCGCGGCGTCGAAGGAAAACCCGGCCTCGTCCTCGGCCTCGACCGGGGCGGCACGTGCACCGGCATCGCCTATCGCGTGTCGCAGAAGAACGCCGAACAAACCTTGCAATATTTGCGCGAACGCGAGCAGGTCAACGGGGTCTACCGCGAAGCCCGATTGACGATCAGCCTACTGGAAGGAGACAGACGCCAGGTGTTCGGCCTGACCTATGTCGCCGAGCGCGCCCATCCGAGTTATGTCTCGAGAATGCCGTTGATCGAGCAGGCGCGCCTGATTGCGACCTCAAGTGGTCTGTCCGGCCAGAATGTCGCCTATCTTGTCAATACGTGGGCCCACCTGGAAGACCTCGGCATCCGCGAACGCAATTTCGAACGGCTCGCCACCATCATCGGGTCCGTTGTGACCGGACGTCGGCCGGTTCGAGAGCCCTGTCCCAAGGCGGTCGCGCTAGCCCGCGCACTTTCGACGCGCCGGCCTGCGTGCAAGACCTTGACGCTGTGCGAACGCCGCCGCTTCACCTACCGCAAGAGTATGCAGCGCGGCGCTTTCAAGAAGCCCGAACCGCAGTATTGAAACATCAGGAAATCTCGATGTATGGCACGGCACCGTCGGGCGAGCCTTCGAGCCGGTAGCTGCCGTCCTTGCGTAGCGAATAGGTGCGGCGAATGTTGCTGCCCGGCGCCGACACCAGGAGCCTGCGACCGCTGGCGCTGACGCCTTCGATCGTCGCCGGTTGCAGATTGCGCCCCGAGCGCAAGGTAACTCTCATTCCGGCAACGGGTCGCGGCGATAGTGCTTTATTTGCTCCTGTGACGGGAAGCATGTCCTGTTTCTCGCCATCGCCTGCAGGGCTGGCTCCATTAGCCAACGTCTGCGGATTAGGCTGCGGGCTGTTCGCAGAAAGGTCGTTGGCGTGCTCGGCGGCAATAGCTGGCTCGCCGGTCTCAATGGCAGCGGCCGGGGGAGCGATTTGGGCGCGTTCGCCGGAAGGGCCATCGGCAGCATCGGCGCCAGCCGTCGCCGACCGATCAGCGATGTTTGTAGCGGGCGGATCCTCGGGCAGTGCTTCCGGCTCAGCGACAAGCGAGGATGACTGGCGGGGGGCTGTAGAGGCAACTGCGGCCGCGGCGGCGGCGGCGGCGGCAGCCGCGGCAATGGCGCGCGGTGCGGCGGGCTGCGTCGAGGTCGGGACCTCGCCGGACGGCTCGCCGTCTCCGGCTGCCGCCGGTGCCGATGCGGCTTCCAGAACCGTCGCGCCGGCCAAATATTCGCCGCCGGGTTCGTTTCCGGCTTCAGGCGCGGATGCGGCATCCGCAGCCATCTTTTTCTTACCCAGCAGCCAATTGAACATGTCATTTCTCGCCATCTGAGATCCCTTTTCCGGTCTTCCAATCGGCAAGCCGCGTGCCATCCGCCAATCCATTGATTTTCCTTCCCTCTCGATAATGCCCCTCTAAAATATGCAATTCAAACAGGCAGATTCGAAAATGTTTGGGCATGCTTTATGCAGCACCGAGATGGAAGCCGTCGCGCCAAGCAACCGCAGGAGCTAAAAAAACGCGTCGTGCCCGCTGCAAGGGTGAACTGGCACAGGGCCAGATAGGTGCAGGATACATAGCCAGAAGTGGCCGCCAAGCTTGCCTTTCTAGGCCCATCGCGCCATATAGTGGCGATCGATGACGCATTGGTACACGCTGCAATGCCGGTGGATTGCCATCGGAACTGGACGTCTCCAACGCGGAATTTGATCCGTCCTGATGAAAAGCGCATGGACGGCTCCTAAAGTCACGATGCTGTTGGAGACTACAGAATGGCTACCGGGACCGTGAAATGGTTCAACACGCAAAAGGGCTACGGTTTCATTCAGCCCGATGAAGGCGGCAATGACGTGTTCGTTCATATTTCAGCCGTCGAGCGCGCCGGTTTGATGTCGCTGAACGAAGGCCAGAAGGTGAGCTACGAACTCGAAAAGGGACGGAACGGCAAGTACGCTGCCGTCAACCTGCAAGCCGAGTAATACGTAGCAGCAAGTCGACGTGATCGTTCGGGAAGGGCGAAGGGCTCTCCCCGGAACGTATTCGTGTTTTTGCAACCCAACGCGGGATATGCGGATCGCGGTTGCAAGCAGTCAAACAACTAAGGAGTTTGGATGGCCAAAGAAGAGGTGCTGGAATTCGAAGGCGTGGTGGAGGAAGTGCTCCCCGACGCTCGCTGTCGTGTGAAACTCGACAACGGGCACGAAGTCGTCGCCTATACGTCCGGCCGCATGAAGAAGAACCGCATCCGCATCCTGGCGGGTGACCGTGTGACAATCGAAATGACCCCTTACGATCTGACCAAGGGGCGAATTAATTTCCGCCACAAGGATCAGCGTTCCGGACCGCCCGGCGGCGGCCCCGGCGGACCCGGCGGTCCAGGTGGCAATCGCCGCCGCTGATCCAACCAGCTTCAGGCACCAGTGCGCGAGCGTTGGCGTGGTCGGGCCAGCTGAAGACCTGCACTGGCTTATTGCTCGCCGCAGCCGACATGCGGAGTTTTCTCCCAATCGAATGGCGACGTTGCCAGTTGCCATAGGGCGCGGTAGCCGGCGAACGAAATCAGCAGCCAGTAGACCGGCATCGCAAGCACCCGCCAGGCAAGTTGATCGCAACCTGCATCCCCTCGTCGCGTGGAAACGGCAAGAGCCCCGAGCAGCATCGCAGAGACATATCCGGCGAGCAGATTGAATGCGGCCAGCGGCAACAGCCAGTCATCGGGACGCCCGTGGGCGGCAAACGGCAGCCCGCCGTGGATTACGAGTGAATAGCAAAGTCCCACGTAGAACCAAGGGTGGACCAGCGCCGAAAGGATCATGCCACCCATCAGGACCTGAAACCCCAGGAACCGGAACGTGCCGAGGTCCCGCCACAGGCTCGCGGGTCGCCGCATGTGGACGAGATAGGTCTGCATCCATCCTTTCAGCCATCGGGTGCGCTGGCCGATCCAGATTGCGAATGTCGGGGGCGCCTCTTCCCAGGTCGTCGATGACAGCACTTTCACCTTGTAGCCAAGCCGCGCCAGGCGGATGCCGAGGTCGGCGTCCTCGGTGACGTTGAAGGCGTCCCACCTGCCGGCGAGTTCGAGAATGTGCCTGGGAAAGTGGTTCGAGGTCCCCCCCAGCGGTACCGGAAGTCCGAACCTCTCGAGCGCCGGCAGAATAGCCTTGAACAACGCGCAGTATTCGATCGTGAATTGCCGGGTGAAGAAGCTTTGCTTCGCGTTATAGATGTCGAGGCGTGCCTGTACGCAGGCCGTGTTATCGGGATCTCTAGCAAGTAGCCAGAGCGCGCGGCGCAACTGGTCGGGTTCCGGCAGGTCTTCGGCATCATAGACCACGACATATTCGCCGACCGCGCTCGTCAGCGCATAATTGAGTGCCCTGGGCTTCGTTCGTGGGACACCTTCAGGCACCACGACGACGCGTATGTGGGGGCCGTGTTCGTGGCGCCCGAGCGCCATGCGGGTTTCGCTATCGGCCTCTTCGACGATCAACGAGATTTGAAGGCGGTCCTTGGGGTAGTCGAGGGCATCGAGCGCGGCCAGGATCTGATCGACGACGGCGGCTTCCTCATAGAGTGCGACCAGTACCGCGTAGCGCGGCAGGTCATCCCTCACATGCCGCTCGTACTGGCGTTCCTCCTCACTGGATCGCCTGAAGCTGCCGGCACTCAGAACCTCGTAAATCCCCGCGCCGCGTAACATCGTGATCGCGAAAAACGCGAAGGCCACGAAAGCTGCAAGCGTGTACATCAAGGTGGACGGAGCGACGAAGCCGGTGACACTTATTCCGAGTGCCGCAAACAGGAACCAGCGAACCAGGACCGACGCCTGCAGGCTGCGGGCCGACATGTCGGGAAATTGCGTCTCCAGCGGCGCCGTATCGCCCGGCCGGATCGGCGGGCAGCCGGGGTCTGCGGCATTCGCGACCAGGATTGCCGGGAGCGCTCCGCTGCCGAAGCGTGCACGGCCCTGTTCGGGCGCGGGCAACCTGCCCTGTTGTCCTGCATCGAATGCCATGAGCCTATGAACGAATTAAAGCGGACATAAGAATAATCGAGTGCTGAAGAATGATGGATTGAAACCGGGGGGGACACAACCCGCACTTGCCCTTGGAGAGCGAAAACCATCCGCCTGGGTCCTGTGGGCGTCGCGCCCTGCTGACCGGCCGGTCACGATAAAAAGTACGCCTTGGCAGCCAAAGCATCTTGGTGCAGGCCGTTGGACGGATTATGAAAGCGTTGGTCTCGGGCCAGTGTGGTTTTGAACCGGAAATCCGCTCCCGACGTTGCCGCAAGTGAATGCGAATTTCTGGTTCATCGCACCGGCCGCGCCTGGAAGCTGCAACCGATATCGCGGAAGGAATGACTGTCTTGAGACGTAGATTGGTCCTGCTCCCAGCCGTGGCGGCGCTGTTGGCGCTCATCGCGGCCACCTTGGCCCCAACTTGGCCCGCCTTGGCGCAGGGGGCCGCCGGCGGCGCGGTCGCTGGTGCCGGCGCCGAAGCGGGTAAGCAAAGCCGCCTCGTGTTGCGGTTTTTGACGACGAGCGATTATCCGCCGTTTAATTTCTATGACGAGGACGGAGTTCTCACCGGCTTCAATGTCGACCTTGCCCGGGCGATTTGCCTGCAACTCGAGGTTACCTGCGAGGTGGCCGAGCGTGCCTGGGAGGATCTACTGCCGGCACTTGAGCGCAATGAAGCCGAGGCCGCCATCGCCGGCCATGCCGTCAGTGCCGACGCGCTGTTGAAGGTGGCTTTTTCTGAGCGGTATTTCCATACGCCCGGGCGGTTTGCCGCCCGGCGCGCCGATACGACCACCGAAGCGACCCCTGAAGGCCTCGAGGGCAAGCGTATCGCGGTCGCATCGGGGACGGCCCATGAAGCCTTCATACGTCAGTATTTTCGCGGCAGCAGGATAATTCCATACGACAATCCCGACATTGCCCGTGAAGCCTTGAAGGCCGGTGAGGTCGACGTTGTCTTCGACGACGGGATCGGCCTGTCGTTCTGGGTCAACGGCACGGTTTCCGAGCAGTGCTGCAGTTTCAAGGGTGGCGCGTTCCTGGAGCCCCAGTTTTTCGGAGATGGGATCGCCATTGCGCTGTCGAAGTCCGACCCCCAGTTGAAAGCCGATATCGACGCCGGACTGGCGGAAGTCAGGGCCAGTGGCCGGTTTGCCGAACTTGTCACTCGCTACTTCCCTTATCGGCTCTACTGAAACGGGGGGCTTGTCTTGGACCGTGCCCCACCCGGCGGGCGATTATGTCCACCCGACTTCAGCCAATGACATGATCCTCAGCCAGAAATTCGAGACTTTCCGGGAAAAGGCGCTGTGGATGCCCTATATTCACTCAAATGGTGTCATACTCCGGTAACTTGAATCCGAAACAGCTGCGCATGGATTTTTTCCGGGAGACCGCCAGCCGGGCCTGCAGGGAGAGCTAGACGGATGAAGAAATACAGATCTCTCTTTATTTCCGATGTGCACCTTGGCACGCGCGGCAGTCAGGCCGAGCTGCTGATGGACTTTCTGCGCGAACACGATGCGGAGACGATCTACCTCGTCGGCGATATCGTCGATTTCTGGCGGATCCGCCGCGGCGTGGTCTGGCCGCAGTCCCACAACGACGTCCTGCAAAAGATCCTTGGCAAGGTCAGGAAGGGCGCACGCGTGGTGTTCATACCCGGAAACCATGACGACGGTCTGCGCGAGTATTGCGGTCAGCGCTTCGGCGGGATCGAGATCGAGCTTCAGACCATCCATGTAACGCCGGATGGCAAGCGGTATCTTGTCATGCACGGGGACGAACTCGATGTCGTGGTTCGCTATGCCAAGTGGTTGGCGCTCGTCGGTGACCGCAGCTACCAAATGGCCATGTGGGCCAACGCCCCGATCAATTTCGTCCGCCGCCGCCTGGGGCTCGGCTACTGGTCGCTGTCGAGCTATTTGAAGCTGCGGGTCAAATCGGCAGTCAATTTCATCGGCGAATTCGAGCGGAAGTTGTCGGCGGAGGCGCAGCGGCGCAATGCCGACGGCGTGATCTGCGGCCACATCCACCATGCCGCCTCAAACCAGATTGACGATATCCATTATCTAAATTGCGGAGACTGGGTGGAAAGCTGCACGGCAATAGGTGAAACTGAGGACGGCGAATTCGAGCTGATCCGCTGGACGGACGTAATTCGCGAAAGAGAGGCGGCCCGCAAGGCCGTCGCCAACTCGAACCTAGAGGCGGCCTGATGAAGATACTCGTCGCCACGGATGCTTGGCGGCCGCAGGTCAACGGGGTCGTGCGGACGTATGAACGTCTGCGCGAGGAAGCCGCGCCCCTTGACGCTGAAATCGTCTTCCTGACGCCGGGGGAATTTACGACCGTTGCCTGCCCGACCTACCCCGAAATCCGGCTTTCGCTGCCCGGCTACGGCTACATCGGCCGCCGCATGCGCGAGATCGGGCCCGACGCGGTGCATATCGCCACCGAAGGCCCGCTCGGCTGGATGACGCGCTCGCACTGCCTGCATAAGGGTATTCCCTTCACGACGAGTTTCCACACCCGCTTCCCCGATTACATATCGAGCCGTTTCTACCTGCCAGAAGGCTGGATCTGGTCGATGCTGCGCGGCTTCCACAACGCCGGCGCCGGAATCATGGTTGCAACGCCGAGCCTGGGGAGGGAACTGGAGGCGCGCGGGTTCCAGTCGATCCTGTCGTGGACACGCGGCGTCGATACCGAACTGTTCCGGCCGCGCAATGTTCGCCGCTTCGGCGAAGGCCCGGTTTATCTCTACGTCGGCCGTGTCGCCATCGAGAAGAACATTGACGCCTTCCTCAATGCCGGGCTGCCGGGACGCAAGGTCGTTGTCGGCGACGGGCCGCAGCTGCATGAACTGATGGCTCGCTACCCCGATGTAACTTTTACCGGCAATCAGTCCGGTGAAGACCTCGCCGAATGCTACGCATCCGCAGACGTCTTCGTCATGCCGTCGAGGACGGAGACGTTCGGCATCGTGATTCTCGAGGCGATGGCATCCGGGCTGCCGGTTGCAGCCTACCCTGTTACCGGTCCGATCGACCTTATCGACCATGGCGTGAGCGGTATTTTGAGCGAGGATATTGCCGCGGCGGCCCGAGACGCGTCTCAGCTCAGCCGCGCCCGCATCCGCGACAAGGCCCTCGAATACAGCTGGGAATCGGCTGCCCGCCTGTTCGTTTCCAATATTGAAAATGCGTTGTTCGCCCGCCAGGGCCGCGCCGCCCCGAAGCGCCGCATCCGCCGCCTGCGGCGACGCCGTCCCTCGCAGGCTTGAGTTGACCTTTTTGGGTCAAGTCAACTCCGACCATTTCATCGTGATGCCACGATCATCCTGAGATTGCCGCCGCCGATGCCGATCGCAATCGGAGTCAGCCCGTCATCGTCGCCGTCGATCTGAACCGGCAAGCCTTTATCCGGCACCTCGATCCGCTGGCATGCAAGCGTTCGGACGCTTTTGAGCCGTGGATGCAATCCGAGCCCAAGGGCGATCATCTCCAATAGCCGTCCCCGCCTGGTTGTCGCACCAAATAGCACCGCGATCAGTCGCGCATCGCCAATCGCGATGTCATGAGCGATCGTGAACCCGCCGGCATAGCGCCGTGCTTTGGCCCCGACGATCCAGCTTGCCGCAAAGGGCACTCCGTCGATCAACACGCAAAACGGCTTCGGCCGGGTGAACAGAGCCTTCAGCGTCGGCCAAACGTAGGCTGCCTTGCCGATCCGCCGTTTCAATTCCAGGTCGAGACCGGCAATGATCTCGCCGTCGAACCCGACGCCGGCCATCAGGAAGAACGGTTCTTCGCCGGCAAGTGCCCCTGGGATTTCTGTTTCCGGCCCATTGAGCAGCATCTCCGCGACCTCGTGAGGCCGCGATGGCAACGGCAGCTCGCGTGCCAACACGTTTCCGGTGCCAGCAGGGATGACGCCGATCGGGACGCTTGCGTTGGGGCCGAGCGCCTTGGCCAGCGCCCGTATCGTGCCGTCTCCTCCTGCGGCAATGAGGGCATCGAAACGGTCGAACTTGACGATCCGCTCCAGCGCTTCCTGCGAGAGATGCTGGCTTAGCCCCCACAGCCGCAGCATGACGACCTCCGCCCCGCGTTCTTCCAGCTCGCGCACGACACGGCGCACCAGACGGTGCCGGCGAAGGCCGGCGACAGGGTTGTGCAGCAGCAGGAATCGGCGTCGCATGGAACCTTGAGCGCGATTGGGCGTTGGCGGGTCTAGTGGCCTGTCTCGCCTAAATCGGTGTGCTGGCCGCAACCGCTGACGATTTAGGCGCGACATGAAGGCCACTAGCAAAAACAATGGTTTAGTGTGGCGTTCAGCGCGCCTCAATTGACAACTCCTGTGCGGCACCAACAGGTCAATTAAGGCGCGACGCCATACTAGGCGTAGTATTCTCGCAAAATCGATTGGTTTGACATGGCTAAACAGGGAGTAGGA
>JAHJSN010000174.1 GCA_018830445.1 Alphaproteobacteria bacterium
GTGCCGCACAGGATTTGTCAATTGAGGCGCGCTGAACGCCACACTAAACCATTGTTTTCGCTAGTGGCCTTCATGTCTCGCCTAAATCGTCAGCGGTTGCGGCCAGCACGCCGATTTAGGCGAGACAGGCCACTAGTGTTCCGGACTGACATTCAGGTTCCCGGCAGGGAACCATATGTCAGAGTCGGAACACTAGCATGGGTTGACTTTCCCGCATGGCTTCAGAACTCGAAACGATCCTGACCTTTCCGGAATCCAGAATTGTGGTGGTCGGAGACCTGATACTCGACCGATTTGTCTATGGCGAGGTCGAGCGCATGTCGCGCGAGGCCCCTGTCCCGGTGCTTCGAGTCACCGGTGAGAGCTACATGCTGGGAGGGGCTGGGAACTCCGCCCGCAACGTCACGCAGATGGGCGCGCAAGCCACCCTCGTCACCGTCGTCGGCGATGACGATGCCGGCCGACATCTCGCCCGGCTGGCGGCAGGTGAACCGCGGCTGAAAGTACGCCTGTTGACCGACGGATCGCGAAAGACGACCGTCAAGACGCGCTTTGCCTGCCAGGGGCAGCAACTGCTGCGCGTCGATGCGGAGGAGCCGATCGTTGTCGATGGGGCGATGGCGGCTGAACTGATGGCGGCTCTCGGCGAGGCGCTTGACGATGCCGACATGCTGATCTGCAGCGATTACGGTAACGGTGTCCTGGGTCGCTTCACCATACAGGCGGCAATTTCGTGTGCGCGTGAGCGCGGACTGCCTGTTGTTGTCGATCCCAAGTACTCCGATAGCGCGCACTATCAATCCGCGACCGTCATCACGCCAAATCTGCAGGAGGCTTCGCAGATTACCAACCGGCCGTGCAGGAACGACCATGAGGTCGAGGAGGCTGCACGGTCGATCGCGGAAAAGACACACTGCCAATTCGTGGTCATTACCCGCGGTGCAGACGGACTGACTGTGCTCGACAATGCTGCCGGAAATTCTGTCGTGAAGCACTTGCGGACGGTGGCACGCGAGGTTCGCGATGTCGCCGGCGCGGGGGACACCGTCGTTGCCGCTTTGGCGCTTGCCTTGAATTCAGGGGCATCGATCGAGTTGGCCGCGCACATCGCCAATCTCGCCGCCGGCATCGCCGTACGCAAGAGCGGCACGTCGCCAGTCACGTCACGCGAACTCGTCTCCGCCGTTCAGATGAAGACGCTATTGCCGGCGACCGAGAAGGTCGTCAGCCTTGAAACGGCACTGGCGCGCACGAGCGGATGGCGAAAGCGCGGAGAGCGGGTGGTCTTCACCAACGGCTGCTTCGACCTATTGCATCCAGGGCACGTCCATGTGCTGCAGCAAGCACGCGCCGAGGGGGACCGGCTCATCGTCGGGGTCAATTCCGATGAGTCGGTCCGCCGTCTGAAGGGAGCCGAACGGCCCATCCAGGGCGAGAGTGCGCGCACGATGGTCATCGCCTCGATCGATGTCGTAGATCTTGTGATCGTATTCACGGAGGATACGCCGATCGACCTGATCGAGACGCTGCGGCCCGACGTTCTGGTGAAGGGCGCCGACTATACCGAGGATCAAGTCGTCGGCGGCGATGTCGTGAAGGCGAACGGCGGCCGCGTCGTGCTGGTGGCGCTGCTTGAAGGACATTCCACAACCGGGACGATCCGCGCAGCGGCAGTCCGCACGAGCAAGTCGGCCGGCGACGAATGGTCTGGCGCAAAACGGTGACAAGTGACTGATTGCCGGCGGCACACGTGTCCGGCAGCAGCCTCAGGGCTTTGCGTATACGGTGACCTGCATGCGGCGCGTGTTGCCGATGTTCAGTCCGTCAATCCGCTGAATCATACGCGGCGCCACGCCAAGTTGTGCCGACGTATCGAGGAAGTCCTGCTCGTTGCGATTGCGAATGATGGCGATGATGCAGTCGGCTTGCGCCATCGTGCGGGCCGCTGTGGCGCCGTCGGTGAATCTGATCCGCGTCTCGGTGAGAAATACGAGGCTGGGCTCGTCAAATCCCGCGCCGACGTACTGGGGATCCGCGCATCCGGTAAACGACTGCGCGGCAGCGGCAATTCTTGGAGACAGAAAAACCCGCGACAGATTCGGTACGATGTACCCAACCGCGAGCTGGAATGCGACGCCAGCGAAAGCCAACGAGGCAACGACCCGGGCCGGTCGCTGGCGATCGAGGTCGCGGTGCACCGTAAGTCCCGAAGCCACGGCCAGTCCCAACACAAGTGCGGCGAAACTGAAACCTTCCTGCGCAATCACCGGCAAGCCGGTCACGACGAGTGCCAACACGACAGAAACGGTCGACCAGACACCGAGTACGAAAAGCCTCCAATAGCGATGCCAAAGAAGTTTCGCGCCATCCAGGAGCCAGGCCGAAGCCAGCATTGCGAGGGGAGGAAACAAGGGCAAGGTGTAATGCAGAAGCTTGGTCAAAGGGATTTCAAAGACGATCCAGGCCGGCACAACCCACGCGATGCAAAATCGGATGTTGCGATCCGCGCGGTTTGCCCAGATCCAAGGCAAGGCCAGCATGACCAGTAGCGAGCCCGGCCAGAACCCCAGCCAGAATGCGGTCAGATGAAAGCCCGGTGGGATATTTCCTGTGGTGGCGCCGTCGAATATCTTGCTTAGCAGGTCTTGGGCGACCGACTCGTTCAAGAAGGCGCCTTGCGATCTCAACGTTATGAGACCGATCCAGGGTAGAGCGATCAGAAGCGCAATCCCTGCACCCGAATAGGGGCGCAACTTGCGGACCCAACTCAGGCCTTCCTTGAAGACGACCAAGCCAAGGAGCGTGCCGAACACGAAGATCAGTATGACCGGCCCCTTGACCAGAAGTCCCAAGCCCAGCGCGCTCCAGCCGAGAAGTCTTTCGAACATTGGCAGTGGAGGATCATCAGGATCGCCGAGAAACGCTTTCGCCAGTACGAACTGGACTGCAAGGACACAGGCGAGCAGCGTCGCGTCCGTTTTGGCCACTCGCGCTTCGAAGTTCATGACAAGCGCGATTGCGAGCAGGATTCCGGCAAACAAGCCGGCCCGGGCGCCGAACAGCATGGCGCCAATCGCCCCTGTAAGCACGACACTTACAATGGCCGAGATTAGCGAGGGAAGCCGGTAGGGCCAGATAACCCTGGTTTCAGTCGACCCGCTGAAGTACTGCCAGGTCTTCACGCTGGCGGCCTGCAGCCAATAGATCCCTACCGGCTTCTTGTAGCGCGCGCTATCCTGGAACCTGATGTCGATATAGTCGCCCGTTTCCAGCATCTGGCGGGTCGACTGGGCAAAGCGCGGTTCGTCCCGATCAATCGGCGGAATCGTGAAGAACCCTTGCAGGAATACCGCCAAGGCGAAAACCGCCAGCGCGACTCCGGCTCTCGTCCCCAGGCGATTGCTGTGCGGGAGCAACCACTCCCACTTGGCGGCGCCAATCACTTCCGCTCCACCCCATCTGTTTCGCACGGCACCTCGTCACGACGACGCTTGTCGTCATGCGTGGAGCCCTGGCCTGAACCTATTGCCTGGAAACGGCCAGCCTCGGCAGCGCCGACATTGTGCTGCAGGCCTGCAGCGGCCAAGCCCAGTCGGTACAAGAAGGGCGTCAGGATGGGTATCGCTCCCAGCCATGGCTCGGAGGCGACGAGTTCGGTTCTGATCGCGGGGCGCGTTATGTCGCGAAGCTTCTCGTCAACGGTGCTCATCCAGGGAAGTACGAGTCCGAACGCCCGGCGCGCTTCAAGATACCAGGCAACCATGATGTTCCCGAGATCCTTGCGCTCTACGCAAAGCACAGCCAGTGCGGAGCATTCTGCGTCATCGAGGCCGGCGAGTGCCGACGCGAATTCATAAAGCTCTTTCAGGGTGATGCTCGACGACCCGAAGCCAAGGCGCCGATGGTGGCGGTGGAGGAGATCACAGACGATCGCGATATGCGCCGGCGGCAACAGGATCTGGGCTCCATGCCTGGTATCCACGTGGCTCGGTGGAGAAATTTTGAGGCTGCCGAGCAACCGCTTCAGACGGGGCATGGAGCCGATATCGCGAAGGGCCAGCACGCCGGAAAGATCGGGGCGAAAGAAATGAAGTTCGCGCCGGAATCCGCTGGGATCGAGACGGGGAACCTTACGGTAGCCAGCCTGCCGCAAAGCTTCGGATGCCGGCTTCACCTGACGGGGCTGCACGACCAGACCCAATCGATGGACGAACTGCCAAGCCGGATCAGCCTGCCAGATTGCTCGTGACCCTGACATGAGCATCGGTACGATCCCAGCGGCGTTCAGCACGCGCACGGCTTCGACGAGACGTGCCTGCTGATTGTCGCAGCGATAGGTATGGTTCGCCATGAACCCGCGAACCTGGCCTACCGTGTATGAACCGGCGCCAAGAGATGGGCCGGCGTCAGCCGCGATGCAACGCGGCAGCCGCCGGTGGCATAGGGCTGGCAACAAGCCGGGCAGCAGCGCCATGGACACCGCATCCCGCCAGGAGTCAGACCCGTCTGGCGCATCAAGATCTATTGCAGCTTCCTGTGGATCGGAAGCAAACGACAGCAGGCGGCAAAGATATCGGAACTGGCAAGCCTCATCGGGCAAACGCATGGGCGGCTAAACCTGGTGGGAAAAAACGAATGGTGCCTGTGACCACAACCATTGATCGGGGTATTGACGGATCCACGTCTCGAACTGGCGAAAGATGATTTCAGTCGTCGTGACGATGTCGGCGCGCTGGTTGCCGGTGCGGGGCAGATCGACCACGACCGCATCGCCGATAAAGCGCGATTGCCCGTCGACCCTGATGGACCGTGCGATGCACATGCGGCCATTGAACTGGTAGGCGAGGGTCGCGGGGACGCGAGACGCCCACACTTTTCGGCCGAAAAACGGTACCTCGACCCCATCGGGGTCATGGATGTCCGCCAGGATACCAAGCGGGCCGCCTTCGCGAAGGAGTTTGACGAAATGCCGGGACGTATTCTGAGCAGGTGACAGGCCGCCATCGGGCCGCGATCGCAGAGGTACCAGTCCCCTGCTCACGGTCTTGGACCGCGATTTCCTGACGTATTCATCAACCATTGGATTCTCGACCGTCCGATAGAGTGCGGCGGGCTGAAATCCACGCAGGGTGGTTCGCTGAAGCCCGATTTCCCAGTTGCCTGAATGCATCCCGACGATGATATAAAGCCCTTTGTCATCCTCAAGTTCATCAATTGTGCGCATACTCAGAAGATCGAGCCGCTGCGGTTCTTCCAGAAACCGGTCGATATGGATTGCTTCTGCTATCACCCTGCCGACGTTTCGCCACATGCCGCGTGCGATCTCCTCACGCTCGGCGAGGCAAGAATTGGGGAAGGCGACTGCGAGATTCGCCAACGCCCGGCGATGGCGACGCGTGCGGATCGAATAGCGCGCGGTGAGGCTGGCAAATACGTTGGCGCAAAGCCGAAACGGCAGCAGCCGCGTCAATGCGATCATCACTCGGAATGCAAAGTATTCCAGATAGTGCCGCACACTTGCCCGAGACATCGCCGCCCTCTATCGCTTGCAACAACCACTGGTAGGGTGCTGCATCGCGCCCCCATGCCGCCGGTCCCGCCTTTGTCGATATCCAATTGCGAACAGCAGCATCGCCGTGACCACCAAATTGTGAGCACTGCATGAGGATCGCTCTGGCTATCGTCAGCCTGTTTGCCAGCGGCGGACTGCAGCGCGACTGCCTTTCGCTCGCTCGCATTCTGCGTCGACGGGGTAATGAAGTCCATCTGATTGCCGCGCGATGCGACACAGAAGCGGCCTCGCTCATCGAGCCCCAGGTACTTCCCAGCTTGCACCTCACCAACCACGGACGCGATCAGGGCTTTGCCAGGGCTTTGCGCGCTGAAACCCAAGGCCGTTTTGACGTTGTGGTCGGTTTCAACAAGTTACCTGGGCTCGACGTTCTTTATTGCGCAGACAGGTGCGTGCTGGCCACGCCCGTGCCGATGTGGAAGCGCTTGATGCGGCGCCATCGGACCCGGCGCAGCCTGGAGGAGGCGTGCTTCGGCAAAAACTCGTCGACACATATCCTCATGTTGGCGGCTGGTGCCGCAGCCGAATACCGCTCAGCGTGGCAAACCCAGGGATCGCGCATGACAGTTCTTTCGCCAAGCGTGGCCAAGGAACGAATGCGGCCTGATCTTCGCGCGACGGAAACAAGAAACGGCATCCGGCGCGGCCTGGGCCTGTCGCCGCGCGATGAAGTCTGGCTGTTCGTGGCGGCCTACCCTCGCACCAAGGGTCTCGACCGGTTGCTCAATGCGCTGGCTGGGCGAACGGGCGTCAGGGTTCTGGTTGCCGGTGCCGCACCCAGCAGCCGGGATTGCCTGCGAGCCCACAGACTTGCCAAGTCACTGGGCGTCGAAAGTTGCGTCTCATTCCTCGGCCATCGGGAGGATATTCCCGAACTCATGGCTGCTGCCGACGTCCTCGTACATCCTGCCCGCTACGACATGACAGGCGGGGTGATACTCGAAGCAATCTCGTCCGGCCTTCCTGTCATAACCACCGATGCCTGCGGCTTTTCCGAACACGTCAGACGGGCGCGCGCCGGCATCGTCCTTGACGGCCCCTTCGAAGCGGACCGCCTCAGCGAGGCTCTGGACCTTGTTCGCGAACCGGGAAAGATTGTGGAGTGGTCACGAAACGCCAGTCTTTATGCTGCGCGGAACGATTTCAGCAAGGGGCTGCACGACGCCGCCGACGTGATTGAACGAATTGCCGTGCAACGCAGTTGACGACGGTCCAACCCGGAATGAAGCGCGACTGCACTATGAGGCCAAATTGCCGGCGCAGGAGACCAGCACTACTTGATTGACGCGCTGGCGGCTTGCGATCGCCGCGCGATGCTCTCGTTGATGAGTGAGGCTAGGCGCACGGCTTCGATTCCGGCGCTCGCACCGACGATCGGCTTGCGTCGATGCACGACGCATTCGAGAAAATCGTCAATCTCGTTTGCCAGGCTATCTTCGGCCGCAACGCTTCTGGTTTCGCTTGCAACGGCTTGCGCGCCAAGTGCGCCGACGTCGCCCTGGAGGCGGTAGGAGTAGATCTGGTTGTGGTGAAGATCCGCCACGGTGTAGCATTTCGCCTGGTAGATACGAATCGACCTTTCGATCTTGTGGCTAACCCGGCTCGCGGTGATGGTTGCGACGCAACCCGACTCGAAACTGAGCCGCGCGTTGGCCAGATCGATATTGTTTCCCAACACGGGAGCACCGACGGCGTCAACCGAGACGACCGGTGAGTTGGCCAGCGCCAATACTATGTCAATGTCGTGAATCATCAAATCCAGGATGACGTCGACGTCCACACCACGCTCGCGCCACGGAGCTATTCGATAACTCTCGATATATAGCGGCTGGCTGACCTGCTCGATAAGAGTGCGCACGGCAGACGAATAACGCTCGATATGTCCTATCTGCAGAATTCTGCCTGCTGCAGCGGCAACATCGGCCAGCGCAATCGCCGATGCGAGGCAATTCGACATCGGTTTTTCAACCAGAAGATCAATGCCGGATTGGAGCAGGTCGCTGCCAATTTCGAAATGCTTTGACGTTGGCGTTGCGATGCTCGCAGCATCGATCCTGCCGAGAAGCTCACGATGGTGGGTATAGGCGGCACAACCCAACTCAGCTGCGACGGCACTGGCGCGTTCGGCAACACAATCGACGACACCAACAAGTTCGGCTCGCGGGTTCGTGGCATACTTCATCGCGTGGATGCGTCCAAAGTACCCTACGCCAATGACCGCAACGCGAACCGGAGCCTGCATAAATTACTTTCCATCTCTGCGCAGCCGGCCGATTCCACAAACCAAAAAATTGGGCATAAATCTCAACTTCCCAGCGAAAGCCACCGGCTGACATAATCGGCTCAGGGCAGGCTCGTCAACGCTGCTCCATGCCGATCGAGACCTGCCGGGCCAATTGGTTAGGACGAATCACTTGCCGATCGAGCGGCGCTGCCACCACATCCACTGCTCGGGAGATTGGCGTATCCACTCCTCGAACTGGGCAGCCATTGCTGCCGTCGCAGCCTTGATATCGGCCTCGACCATGTCTGTGCGGCTAACCTCAAGCTCCCTATACTCCACGCGAAAACGAGAACTATTCTCGACCCGGAGGCAGCGGACGATCCATATGCGTGCGCCCAACCGGCGGGCAAACAGGGCCGGGGCCGGTGTGAATGTGGCTTCATGGCCGAAGAAAGGGACAGTAAATGGTGCCGAATCTGCAACCTGGTCTGCAACGAAGCCGAGCAGGCCACCCTTGCGGAGAAAGTCGATGGCGTTGCGCGTGGCGGCGCCGAGCGAACGGGTGCCTTCGCTATTCCCCTTGAGAAGAAATCCAGCCGGATAGAGGTGCCGGCGATGAGCGTGTACGTAGCGATCGATGTGAGGATTGCGGAACGGGCGATAGACTCCTGCCGGTTTTCCGCCACACAATTCCGCTGCCCAGGCTACCAGCTCCCAATTGCCCAAATGCGGCGTAATCCCGATCTGAGGACCCGGGATGCGAATGGATTTCTCAAAATACGCGCTGTCTATCAACTCGATACGCGTCGGATCTTCCAGCAAACGATCGAGCAACAGCGTTTCGGCGATGACGCGGCCGGTGTTGCGCCACATGGCATGCGCGATGCGTCGGCGTTCGGCTTCATCCACATCCGGAAATGCCGCAGCAAGATTGTCCAGGGCGCGACGATGAAGTTTGGTCCACGGTCCCACCGCACCGCAAATTGCTGCTGAAAGCGCCGAAGCCTGATCGACAGTCAGCCGTCGAAAGATTGCCGCCAGCGTCCGCAATGCTGCATATTCCAGAGCGAACCGGATATCGCGGACTTTAGACATCGGTTATACCGCCAGCGGGTTTTGGGAGATTGGTGTCACTATCACACGCTTTGTCTACCTGACAGTCCCGAATTGGGTCGGAGGCAAGTGTTCGACCTATTTTATGGGCACCTTCAAAAGTCCGAACCTTGTCGGCGCGGCGCGGGTGCCAGCCGGCATGGAAGATGGCAGAACGGGATGAATGAGCCAAGATGCCTCGCATCATGATCATGGCCGGAGAGGCTTCCGGCGATATTCTGGGGGCGGGGCTTGCGCGCGATTTGCGCGCACTCGACCCTGAAGTCTCTTTGCACGGTCTTGGTGGAGCCCGGATGGAGGCAGCGGGCGTGCAACTGCTGCAGGGTATCGAGCGGCTGGACATCATCGGGATACCGAGTTGGTCCGAGCTCAAGCGCGCCATCAGCACCTACCGGTCGCTGTCGCAGCGACTCCGCGAGATGGACCTCGATGCCGTGATCCTGATCGACAATCCGGGTCTGAATCTGCGTCTGGCACGGACCGCCAAGAAGGCCGGTCATCGCGTCGTCTACTATGCCGCGCCGCAAATCTGGGCTTGGCGGCAGAGCCGCATCAAGACCATGCAGCGCTACCTAGACCTGGTCCTGGTCATCCTGCCGTTCGAAAAGTCGTTCTATGAAAATGCCGGAGTTGCATGTCAATTCGTCGGGCATCCCATGATGGACGACCTGGCCGGCTCTTTTGACCGCGAAGAGCTCCGGCGAAAACATGAAATTGAAGGCGAAGCCAACGTCGTCGGCTTGTTCCCCGGCAGCAGGAAGGGCGAGATCCGCAGCCTGTTGCCGACAATGCTGGCGGCCTGCCGTCGTTTGTCGGAGGACGCTGGAAACCAGCCATTACGGTTCGTGCTCGGGCAGGCAGCATCCGTTCCGGATGCTCTGATCGGGGAGATCGTGTCGGAAGCCGGCATCGAGGTGACGATCGTTCGCGATCGTTCGTTCGACGTCATGGCGCTGAGCGATGCGGCTATTGTGGCCTCGGGCACGGCGACGCTGCAAACGGCACTCATCGGCACGCCGATGGTGATCGTCTATCGTGCCTCGTGGCTCACCGCTCAAATAGCAAAGCGCCTCATCAAGGTGCCTTTCCTGGGCCTCGCAAATATTGTCGCCGGCAGGAAAATCGCGAATGAATTTCTTCAAGAGGATTTCCTGCCCGAACCCCTTGCTGGAGAAGTTCAAAGACTGATCGGTGATCCCCAAGCCATGGAAGCGGCAAAGTCGGCAGCGGTTGAACTTCGCGAAGTGATGGGGCCGGCTGGCGCCTCAAAGCGGGCCGCGCAGGCAATCCTCGACGAATGTTGCAGAACCCGGGAACGCGGGTCGCGATGACGTCCAGGTCGATGCGGTCCCCGGCTGGCAATTCAGCGCGATTGCGACCGCCCGGTCGGCTGCGAAGCAGACCGCTTTGAGATCTGCGCTCTGCACTCTTCGATCAGATAGCGGCAGATTGCCTGCTCGGTGTGCCAGTCCAGGACGTGCTGGCGCGCGGCGATAGCCATATCGGCGAGTCGCATCTTGTCCGACAGAGCGGCCTCGACGATTTCCACAATCCGCTGCTCATCGGGATAATAAACAAGACAATGCTCGCCGATAACAAGCGGTTTGTAACGATGGATCGTTGGCGCGCTGAGGAGCGGAACGGAGCCGGCGACGGCAGCCTCCAGGTGGCGGTAGCATTCCCATCCCAGGCCCGCAGGCGACAGCGTGAGCCAGGCCTGCGCGCAACGCTTTGCGAATTCCTCTTGCGGCAACCTACCCTCGGCGACATCGACCTTCACACCCGCCTTCGAAAGCAGGTCGATCAAGGCTCCGACATTGCTCCGCACGGTACTGTTGCCGCTGGTGGTCGCTGAAAAGAACACGTCACTCGTCTTGGGCTGTCCAAAGGCCGCGTCAGCCGGCTGATAAAGGTAGTGCGGCAAGCCCAACCCGATCGGTTTCACCTTCGCCATGCGCCGCCGCCATTTTTCCTGGAGGCGGAACGTCCGGCCGGGCAGGCGGCGATGCGCCGTCCCATTAAGCAACTGCCAGTGGTCGTATGGCAGTTCGCGCTTGAAAAAGATCTCCGCTTTGTCCAACAAGAAAAAATGGTGGGCCGGCGTGCCTGGATTGTCCGAGCGGTCGACCGCGATGATCGGCACGTTCGGCAGCAGCCGCAGAAATTCAAACCACAATGGACTGAATACCGCCCCGAACACGCCGGCCGGATTCCCTCGCAACAGACTGAATTTCAGCGCGGCAAGGAAGGAGCGCGGATGCCAGCCCGGATACAGCGGCGGATGCAGCACGATCAGGTCGTAGTCGCTGCGGTAGGCGCGACGCATGATCCGCACCAGATTGATGAGCCCGAGGTACGGCAGGCCAGCGCGCAGATCGTCACGGTAACCTGCAAAATAGGTATCGGTCTCGTTCGGTCGCGCGAACTGAAACAAGATATTTTCGCCGATCTCGAGTATTCGCATCGCCGTCCAGTTCGAGAGAATCGCAATACTTGGAAGGTGGAATCCCGATAGCTTGAATTCTTGCACCGGACTGCGGGTCGCGCCGCGTTCCACGGCGGTTGTCGTATCTTCGCCGCGAACCCTTCAGACGACGGGGGCCTTTCATCTCATGGCACTTGAAAGATCGTTGGCAAGCGGCTTGAACTTCTCGCATCAACCCGATCAGGAGGTCAATCTCGCATGCGCGTCTCCGGCTTCACTTTTGTTCGCAATGCGGTCCGCCTCGAATACCCGGTAGTGGAGTGCATCCGATCGGTTCTTCCGATCGTCGACGAATTCGTGGTCAACCCGGGCGACTCCGACGACGGCACGGAGGAGCTGATATCGGGCATCGACGATCCAAAGATTAGGATCGTACACTGCCGCTGGAATCCGAACGTGCGCGAGGGCGGGTATGTACTTGCGCAACAAACCAACGTCGCCTTGTTCAATTGCACCGGGGACTGGGCAATCTCAATCCAGTCCGACGAAGCAATCCACGAGCGCGATCATCAGCGGCTGCGCGAACTGATGGAAATGTATCGTGACGACGAGAGAGTCGAGGGCCTGGTACTGAGGCGCTTGAGCTTTTACGGCGACTACGAGACCGTCATGGACACAGGCCCCATGCATCTGGATCTCTCATGCCGCGTCGTAAAACCCCATAAGTTCGTATTGTCGCGCGGCGATGCTGCAAGCTTCACAGTCCACCCAAAATACAAGGAACGCGGGCGGCGCATCCGCGTCGTGGACACCGGTCTCGACATCTTCCACTACATGGATGTTCGCGCCCCGGCGTCGTCCTTGGACACGGTTGCGGAAAAGACGCAATTCTGGCGGTTCGCACGGCCCGACCCCAGCTCGGTCGATGCGGCTCGATACTTCTACACGAGGGTCCCGCGCTGTTTCGTTACGGCTTACACCGGCACCCACCCTGCCACCATGCGGGCGAAAATTGCGGCGTTCTCCGGAAAGCTCGATCTCGATTCGCCATTGTGGCGGACCAAACTTTCCACCAGAGAACAGCGCCATTATCTGGGAACGTTGCTCGCCAAGAGGTTCGGAGTACGGTTCGCATCAGGCCGAACGAGCAGAAAACTCATTGCATCGCATCGGACGCGAGACTAGCGCGCGCGGGGCCCGCTGGCGGCCGCCAGACAGCGCGCACAGCCCATCTGAGCAAAGTCAGTGCTGGATGATAACGCGTGGCGGACTGGAGGGATTTCGAATGAGTTTGACACTGCGCACCACAACACTTGCCCGCCCATCGCAGTACAACCGTGCCTGAAAGACATTTGCACCGCTCTTCGCCGGTGACTTGAATGTCAGGCCCGGGTTGAAGTATTCGGTGTCGTGCAAGGCATAAACGTCTTCTACTGCGACAAGTTCTGCACCTGCCAGCAGATCCATCAGGCAAGTCGCATCGTCATACTTCCGACCGACCTCGAAATCGGCATCTATCTCATAGCGATACTCACCGGTTGGAAGCTCTTTTGGAACCGTGGACACCACGTGACCTTGCGGATGTCCCACCGGCGCTCGAATTATTGCGCTGGAATTCCGTGATGTGGGCTGACCTGCGATATTGGAGCGAAGCTCACCAAGGTCCAGAATAATCTCTTCGCGGCGCGGAGGACCGGATCGGTCGGGGAGCAAGTTCAGGAACGCCCAGAAAGAGATTCCCGCAGCGATCAAAAGCAAGGCGGATCCACGAACCAAATCGGGCATTTCAATCTACTTCTATGCGATCTCGGATGAGAGCCCCTCTAACTGTGGATTCCGGGAACTGTCAACGGCAACGCCGAAGGGAAGCTTGGAAGCGGACTGGAACCGTCAGGTTTTCCATTGCGAGATGCTCACGTGCACCTCTGCTTGAATATTCGGTGCTTGCCAAGACACTTCGTGTCACGCTGGATAGACCCGCTCAGCGCTTGATGTTGCCGACCGCCTCCTCGACATGCGTTGCAATGCCAGCCCGCGCAGGATTCTAGTGTTCCGACTCTGACATATGGTTCCCTGCCGGGAACCTGAATGTCAGCCCGGAACACTAGGCAACCTTTTGATTGTGTTCTGGATTCACAAACATTTGACGACCTCCGCCCGGGAATCAAATGTTTGATCCAGAAC
>JAHJSN010000175.1 GCA_018830445.1 Alphaproteobacteria bacterium
CCAAAAACAAGGCAATACGCTCTTCCACAGGACTGCTCTCCCTGAAAGGCATTGCCCGAACCTCCAAAGTGATTCGGACAATGATGACCTGTCAGGAATGCTCCCGGTCTATTCTGTCAGCGATGTCCCCGGTTCGTACCGCCCGCTGCTCCCCGATTTCGTTTCCTTACGCGGTCTATTTGGTTCCGTTAAGCCAGTCCGCCCGTGGCAAGCTCTTCAGCCAATGGTCAACCTCGTGCTTGAGGTAGCCGATCTTTGCTACGCTCAGTTTGATCGGTGACGGGAACCGTCCGTCGCGGATCATGCGATTGAGATTTGCACGCGAGATCGATGTGTAATCGCAGACCTGCTTTTCCGTCATCACGCGCACGCCCTTCGGCGGTTCGAGATCAGGGTAGGTCAAGCCGTCTTCAATCACACGTGGCCGTGAAAGCAGGAATGTATCCATTTCAGCCTCGTACCAGGCACGACGGTTTTCCGAGAGCGTCGCAGGTGTGGGAAAGTCTGCGATGCGGTAGATCTGCGCGTTCGCAAACGTGGTGCGACGAAGCACTTCCTTTCGGTTCAGCATACACATGGCGACACCTCCCCATTGCCCGGTGGCGCCAGCAGCTCCACAGAAAGTGGGAGGTAAACGGCAACGAGGATGGCGCGGGGCGACGATTTGGAAATGAACATAATTGCTCTCCTGGGCTGGGGTGGGGACGCAGAACCAAGACGAGGTGTGCTCCGGCGCAGCGGGAACGCTGCGAGCGGGCACAAAAACAGGGCGGGCAGGCGGCCTGTCATTCGAGGCGCACCTTGGGTGTGGGCTTGGCTTGAAGTTTGGGAAGGAAGTGTGGGGCCGACCGGCTAGATCACGAAATGTCGTGAACGAAGGTGCCGGTCTTCATACCGCTCGGTCCGCCGGTAATATAGACGACGGGCAGGGCAGCGGCGGGTCTGCAGATCTCAGCAGATGACAGCTTGGTCATGGCGCGCGCTCCCTGTTGAGTGATTGAGTGTGTGTGGCGTCGTCAGCACACGTATAACCCGATTCGAATCGAAAGTGGTTAATAACCGCTAAAAAATCTTGCATACCTGAGGCTGGCCAAAGTCGATTCGCGACGCATGGCATCTCAGTGTGTGCCAGCCGTCCTCAAAAAAATCCTAGAGACGCGCGCTGAGCCTGCGGATGAAATCCATGCTTTCGTGAAGCACGGCGATGACCACGATCTCCGCTTCGCGCCTCAAGAAGAAGATGTAGTGGTGGCGGCAGTGGTGCTGCCATATGTCGGTGTCGGGCACACGGCGAACGTGGGCGGCACCGGCGACGATGCGCTGGCAACATTCTTCGAGCTCGGAATTGTATCTATCGGCCTGTGCTTCACCCCAGGTCGCTTGGGTGTAGAGCCAGATATCAATCAGATCTTCCCGAGAACTCGGCGTGAAACTACATGACGCCATGATCAGCGCGCCAGGCGCTTGCGGGCCTCGGTCGCAATATCCTTGAAATCTATCCTGACGAGGTTGCCGTCTTCGGCCTCTCTCACGCGCGGTTCCAGGTATTCTTTGAGCTCCCGGAGGGCCGCAGCTTCATCCTCGGTAAGGGGCTGGTCGTCGAGGCTCCGCGCGAGCACATAGTCATCCAGACTCTGGCCACGGCGGGCGGCCAGGGCCTTCAAACGCTCGTGCTGTTCGCTTGTCACGTCGATGGAAATCCGGGGCATATCAGTCTCCTCGATAGGTTTTATCATGCTGCGCGGGCCTCCGCGAGAAGTTCCTGGAGGCGGCTCTCCCATTGCTCCAGCGCCGCGCGCATCTCGTTTTGATAGGCGAAGCGATTGTAGACCCCGGCCACGCCGGAAAAGGTGCCCGATGTGTGGTTCAGAAGTTTTTCGACCACGTGTGGCGGCACCTGCAGCGAAGCAAGGCCGGTCGCCACCGTGCGGCGCAGGTCGTGCAACGTCCAGCCTGTGACGCCGGCGTCGGCATCAAGCCGCGCCTTGCACCCTGACGAGGTTGCCGTAGCCGGCCTCACTTCCGCGCGTCTGCAAGTGGTCGTTGATCTCCCGGAGGGCCGCGCCTTCATCCTCGGTGAGGGGCTGAATATGGCCTCTTGATTGTCAGAAATTTAAGTTATATATCTGACACTCAAGTTCCAGCGTTTAGGAGGCTTCGATGACCAGCATTGCCGACAAGATCATGAAGCGGATTCGCCGCCACGGTCGTGGTGTGCGGGTCTACACGCCCAAGGATTTCCTGGATCTGGTCGCGGATTCGGGAACGCGGGCGGCTGTCGACCAGGCTTTGTCACGCCTTGCGAAGAGCGGGACGTTGCGCCGGGTCGGACGTGGTCTCTACGACTGGCCGCGTCACTCGAAGATGCTCGATGCTCCGGCGACACCAAGCGTTGATGCGGTGGTTGCTGCCGTAGCACGGCGAGCCAACATGACCGTGCGGCGCTCGAACCTGGCCGCTGCGAACGCGCTCGGGTTGACCCATGCCGTCCCGACACAGCCGGACTATGTTGCGGATCATGATGTAAGGGACATCGTCATTGGTGGTCGCAGGCTGCGGTTTCGGGATGCTGGCGCCGTTGTGCGACCGTGGTTGGATACGCCGGCTGCGGCTCTCGTCCAGGCCATCGTCTGGCTGCATGACGGACCCGGCGTGACTGACACGGCTATTCGATCGATGCGGTCGCATGCCTCGGACGATGCCAAGCGCGCACTTAGGAAGGACCTGTCGCGCCTTCCGGCCTGGGCGATCCCGATCGCTCATCAGGTGACCGCGAATCATGCCATCAATGGTGCATGAACGAGGCCTATCTGGAGTTCGATAAACTCAGGAAGCAGGACCGGCGGGATGTTTTCGAAGCAGCCGCCGCGCGACTTGGTGCGACCGTTCAGTCGATCGAGAAAGACCTCTGGGTCTGCCGGGTGATTGATGCTTTGTTCAAAGGCCTGCCCCGGCAGCCCAAACCATTCTTCAAGGGCGGCACATCGTTGTCCAAAGGCTACGGCCTGATCAAACGGTTTTCCGAAGACATCGATATCGTCCTGTCGCCGAAGGGCCTTGGCATCAGGGGAGATGCCGATCCGCTTGCAGCAGGGCTGTCGAAGAAGAAACGTGAAAAAGCGGCGGAAGCGACCAAGGAGGTCTGCAGCGCTCACGTTCTCGGCAAAATGAAAGAACAGCTGGGCGGAGTTCTGCCGACCTGCAACATCATCGCGGACGATACTGATGCGAACAGGATGTCTTTGAAGGTCGTCTACCCATCCATGTTTGAACAGGATGATTACCTGAAGCCCTGGGTGAAAATCGAATGCGGCGCGCGCGGTGCGGTCGAGCCGGACATCAAGCGGACGATCCGGCCGTACATTCAGGATGAATTGGGCGCGCAGCTCGATCTCTCAACGGACAAGGTCACCCTGATCAAGGCCGAACGCACTTTCTGGGAGAAGGCGCTCATCCTGCACGGCATCTATTGTGGCCACCGCGACGATGCCGATCGCAGGCCGGGTGACAACAATCTGATCTCGCGGCACTACTACGATGTTGCAATGATGGCCGACAGCAAGGAGGCCGGTAAGGCACTCCGCGATCATGGACTGCTCGACAAGGTTCGCGAACATAAACTGGCATTGTTCCGGCGGGGTTGGGAGAAGCTCAACGAGGCTGTGCCCGGCAGCGTCCGTCTGGTGCCGCAGGCCACGATCCAGGATGACCTCAAGCGCGATTACGAAGCGATGCAGGGCATGATGTTCGGCGATGCCCCTGAATTCGACTGGATCATCGACCAGTTGGCAGGGTTGGAAGCGGCCATCAACGCCAAGTGAAAAAGGCCGCTATCTAGGCAACTTCTGTTGTTGCAATCTGCGTCATCAAATGCTGCTCCCACTGCTCCAGCGCCGCGCGCATCTCGTTTTGATAGGCGAAGCGATTGTAGACCCCGGCCACGCCGGAAAAGGTGCCCGATGTGTGGTTCAGAAGTTTTTCGACCACATGTGGCGGCACCTGCAGGGAAGCAAGGCCGGTTGCCACCGTGCGGCGCAGGTCATGCAACGTCCAGCCTGTGACGCCGGCGTCGGCATCAAGCCGCGCCTTGCACTTCGAGTAGCCGGAAAAGCAACGCTCCGGCGACCGTAGTGACGGAAACACATGGGTTTGCGAAAGCCGGGGCACCGCTTCGATCAGGTCTACGGCCGTCGCGATGAGCGGTACGGCGTGCTCCCGGCCCGACTTGTTGGCTTCAGGCGGAATGGTCCAGACGCCTCGTGCGAGATCAAGATCCTGCCAACGCATGCTGCCGACTTCACTGCGCCGCTGTCCGGTCAGCACCAGCAGGCGCACGATGGTGCCGAAAGGATATTCGGTCTCATCCGCCGCCCTGAGCACGGCCGCAAGTTCGTTGTCATCGAGCACGCGCGATCGCGAGATGGCCTTACTCGGCATCCGCACGCCCATGCACGGGCTCACCTCGATGAGCCCGCGCTCGACGCACCAGTTGAAGAACTTGCGGACGGCCGACAGCGCGTGATTGGCAGCACTCGGCGTGCCTTCATCCACGATGGCATCGAGAACGCGCACGATCTCGGGCCGGGTGATCTCGCGGACGTCCCGGTCCGCCCAACGCGAGACGAAGCGGTTCTTGAGAATGCGGGCCGTGTCACGGGCCGTGACCGGACGATTGTGCCGCTCACAATGCAGACGCACGAACGAGGCGACGACATCCTCGAAGCGAAAGACGGCGCGGGCCTCGTCGCGGCGGGCCTGATCCTCCTTGGTGGGATTGGGATCGATCCCGGCAGCGGCCTGCTGAAGGGAAGCCAGCGCCTTTTCCCGTGCCTGGGCGAGTGGAAGGATCGGATACTGCCCGAGCGTCAGGCGGCGCTGATGGCCGTCGACCCGATACATGAGCACCAACGAGCGCACACCGTTCGGCGTCACGCGGACACCGAATCCGGGGATCTTGTTGTCCCAGATTTCGACCCGCTTGCCGGGTGCTGGAACGAGCTTACGGATGGCGACGTCGGTGAGGTGCTGGGGCATCGAAAAAAGCTCCGTCTGCGTGTTACCCCGGACCTCAAAATCTGTTACCCCGGAGCCTTCTGGGGTAACACTGGGGTAACAAAAGGCCCGCGCTTGGGCGGCTCGACATGAGACTTTATCGCACCTAACATGCTGATTTTCAATGGCTATATGCGAGACTCAGTGAATCCGGGATGTTCACTATGTGTTCACGTGTTCTAAGACTTAAAATCCTGAGACGGCAACGTCGTGCGGGTTCGAATCCCGCCGTCCGCACCAATGAAATCAATAGGTTGGAAGGCTGTAAAATTGGAGCATGGTCTCAATCGAAGACCTAGCAACCAGCTAGCAACCACATTGAGG
>JAHJSN010000176.1 GCA_018830445.1 Alphaproteobacteria bacterium
ATATGGTTCCCTGCCGGGAACCTGAATGTCAGCCCGGAACACTCAGCCCAGAAGACTAGGCAACCTTTTGATTGTGTTCTGGATTCACAAACATTTGACGACCTCCACCCGGGAATCAAATGTTTGATCCAGAACACTAGGGTTGCCTGGCCGGCGGGCCGCCGGTTGGCAGCGCGACCCGGACGCCGCCCGCGTTGCCGGCATGGCAGTTGCCAGGAGCGCGCACGTCACTGGTCTGGTATGACTCGCGGACGCGACGATTTTTGCGTGCAGCCAAAGATACGGAAGATGTCAAACACCGCAGCCAACGATTGCTTTGCGCCCAGCGCGGCGCTGATGAAACACGGCGAGGCGATCGGGCTGCTGAAGGCTCGCCTCGTCGCCGCCGGCGGCACCGAAGAGGTCACGCTGGCAGAGGCCGGGGGCCGGGTTCTCGCGCAAAAAATTTCGGCACCCTACGATGTCCCACGGCACACCAATGCCGCCGTCGACGGCTACGCGTTCGCTTCTTCGGACTATTCCAAGGAAAACGGAGCGCGCTTCGAACTCTCGGGGCGTGCGGCTGCCGGTCATCCGATGAAAGGCGGCGCGGGTGCCGGCGAAGCTGTCCGAATCCTCACCGGCGCAGTCATGCCGGAGGGTGTCGACACGGTCGTGATGCAAGAAGACGTCGAACTTGATGCCGACGAAGGGCATGGGGTGCGGCGCGTCAAAATTCCCGGCGGACTGAAACCAGGGGCAAACGTGCGCAAGGCCGGCGAAGATGTGCGTGCCGGGCAGTTGCTGTTCTCGGCCGGGCATATCCTGCGGCCGCAAGACCTCGCCGCGCTCGCTTCGATCGGTCACGGCACGGTGACGTGCGCGCGCAAGCTCAGGGTCGGAATCGTGTCGTCCGGCGATGAAGTCATCCGCGCAGGCGAACGCGAGCTTGGTGTCGGCGAGGTCTTTGACGCCAACGCGCCGATGCTCGAAACGCTGGTGCGGCTTGCGGGGGCAGAGGCGGTGGATCTCGGCATATGGCCGGACAAACGCGACGAGGTCATCGCCAGGCTATCGAAAGCAGCCGGTGATCTCGACATCATCATCACCAGCGGCGGGGCGAGCCAGGGCGAAGAGGATCATATGTCGGCGGCGCTCGGCGCGCTCGGCTCGCGCCACTTCTGGCGGATCGCGGTGAAGCCCGGCCGGCCGATGATGTTCGGCCAGATCGGGAAGGCCACGATGATCGGGCTTCCAGGCAATCCCGTCGCCGTGTTCGTCTGCTTCCTGATGTATGTCTATCCGATGATGCGCAGGCTTGCGGGAGCAGAGTGGCCGGAACCGCGCCGCTTCATGCTACCGGCGGCCTTCGAATTCGCGAACCGCAAGCTCGGCCGACGCGAGTTCTGGCGGGCAAGCCTCGTCGAGGGGCCGTCTGGACTTATGGCGGAAAAGTTCGCCCGCGACGGGTCCGGGCTGATCTCGGGGCTGCGGGCGGCCGATGGGTTGATTGAGGTCGGCGAAGACGTTCCTGCGGTCGCGCACGGCGATCCGGTCGCGTTCATACCGTTTTCCGAGTTCGGAATACTGGGTCGGTAGACATAGCGCTACGCGCAGTTGTTTTGCTGCATCAATGCGACAGCAGGACCGGGACGTTCTGCTTTTCAAGAACGGTGCGGGTGGTGCTGCCGAACAGTGCCGACGTAAACCGGCCGCGGCCGTAAGCACCCATGACGAGAACGTCGGGGTCGGTCGCCGCGCAGTGAGCCAGGATCGCCTCAGATAGCGATTTTCCAGCTCCGTCGAGCTTGACCTCTTTGGCGTTCACACCATGGCGGTGCATGTGCACGAGAAGATCGAGGCCCGGCATGCGCGAAACCGCATCGCTGGAGCCGGTATGATCGCTTGTCAGGATGTCGAGCGACTTCTTGGTTTCGAGAATCTGCATGGCGTCGGTCAGCGCACGTGCTGCGAAACGGCTTCCGTCCCAGGCGACGGCCGCGGTCTCCTTGAAGTCGCGAACCGTATATTTCTTCGGCACGATGATGATCGGCTTGCCGGCGCGCAAAAGGAGTTCCTTCGGGTCGACGGTGCGGTGCATCTCGGGACGGAAGGCGGATTCGAACTGGCCGATCAACAGGAGGTCGTAGAAGCGGGCTGAGCGCGCAAGCATGACGTCTGGCTGGCCCTGCTCGACAATCCAGCCGGTTTCGCCCTTGAAGCCTGAGGCTGCCACCTGTGCCTCGAACTTCGTTTTGACTTCGGCGGACGCTTCGTTTTGTGCTTCGGCCAGATTTTTCAGGACGTCTTCGGGCATCCAGCGGCGGACGTGGCTGTCGAACTTGGGCGGCGTGTTGACCTTCATGCCGGTGACGACGGCGCCATATTTCGCGCCCATCTTCAATGCGAATTCCAGCGCCTTTTCCGACGCTTCGTTGCCGTCATACGCGACGAGCAGATCTTTGATGGCCATCTTTTGGTTTCCTCTCCAATGGCGCTGGATGCCGCGTCAAATCGCGGTAAAGCGCCCTTCAATTCCGCACCTGCGTGGCTTGGTATACCACATACCAGAGCTCTGCCGCCAGACTGGATTCTGACCGGGATAGTCTTGGACAGCACTGTGCTCGATCAAAGACCGGTGGCTTATTTTTCAAGCCAGCCGGCCAGGCGGCCGAGAAAGCCCATGCATTTTTCAAGCTCGCTTTCGGCGATCCACTCGTTGGCGGTGTGGGCCTGGGCGATATGCCCGGGACCGCAGACCACGGTATCGGGACCGGCCGACTGGAACAGGCCGGCTTCGGTCGCATACGAGACGGCAGCGGTGCGGTTGCCGCCTGCCAGGTGCAGCGCCAGTGCGACCGCTTCAGAACCGGTTCTTGCTCCAAACGGCGGGACGAAATTGGCAAGTTCAATCTTCACGGAAGCTTCTTCGGCGACGTCGTTCATCGCCGGGAGGCAATTTTCGGCGGCGAACCTTGCTACGCGGCGCTCGATTGATTCGACGTCGACGCCCGGCAAGGCACGGACCTCAAAGCCGAACCGGCAGGTGACGGGCACGATGTTGTTGGCCGTTCCACCCTCGATGGTGGTTACCTGCAATGTCGGATAGGGAGGCTCGAACCGCTCGTCGGGGTGGTGCAGCCGGAGGTCTTCGGCAATGCGCTGCAATTCGCCGATCAACTCGGAAGCGACTTGAATGGCGTTGACGCCGAGATGGGACATGCTCGAATGCGCCGCCCGTCCAGTGACCGTCACGTTCCAGCGGGCCGGTCCCTTGTGCGCGTCGACGACTGCCATGCCTGTTGGCTCGCCGACGAAGATGATCTGGGGTTTGGGCATGCTTTTACCCAACTCGTCGATCATCGGGCGGACGCCGATGCAGCCGATCTCCTCGTCGTAGGAAAACAGAATGTGAACCGGGCGCTTCAGCTTTCTGGAAACTAAATCGGGAACGGCGGCGAGCACGCAGGCCAGGTAGCCCTTCATGTCGGTCGCGCCGCGCCCGTACAGGCGGCCATCGCGACGAGTGAGCTTGAAGGGGTCGGTCGCCCAATCCTGGCCAGTGACCGGCACGACGTCGGTGTGACCCGACAAGCCGATGCCGCCACCAGACTCAAGCGGCCCTATCGAAGCGCAAAGATTGATTTTTTCGCCGGCCGCGTCGGGCAGAAGCTGAGTTTTGACTGCGTACCGGGCGAGGTAATCGACGACGAATTGGGTCAGGGCAACGTTGGATTTATGGCTCGTCGTATCGAAGGCGACGAGCCTGTCGAGGATCTCCAGCGGCGTCATTGTCGCGATGGTGTCTGGCATTCTCAATTGACCATTGGCTCAATTGACCGTGGGGACAGAAAACGGGCTGTCGAGTGAGAAGGCGGGGATGGTGACGTCGAACATGCGGCCTTCACTATCGATCATCTGGTAGCTGCCCATCATGATGCCGGAGGGGGTGCGCAGCGGACAGCCCGAAGTGTAGGTAAAGCTTTCACCCGGTTCGATTCTGGGCGTCTGGCCGACAACGCCGGGTCCGCGCACCTCCTCGCGGTGACCTTCGGCATCGGTAATCTGCCACAGCCTGGTGCGCAACTCGACAGGTTCGCGCGAGTCGTTGGAAATCGTCACGGTATAGGCCCAGAAGAAATAGCCCTCGTCCGGGGACGACTGGTCGGTGCGATATTCAGGCTCGACGTGGACCCTGATCCCCTTCGTGACGGCTTCATACATTCGATGACTTTCTCAGGTCGTGGGTTTGTTAATGCGGAGGATCTCGTTGCGGCGGATACTAACCTTGCGCGGCCAAGGGTCAACATCGCCCGGCCAACGCTTCTCAACCCACCGCCGCCAGCGCCCTGTCCAGATCGCCAATCAGATCGCCCGCGTCCTCCAGGCCAACCGACAGGCGGATCATGCCATCGGTGATCCCCAGTTCGGCACGGGCTTCCGGCTTCAAGCGCTGGTGAGTCGTCGTGGCAGGGTGGGTGACGAGGCTCTTGGCATCCCCGAGGTTATTGGAAATCTTGATGATGTGGAGCGCGTTGAGGAGACGGAAAGCTTCCTGTTTGCCGCCGTGGACGCAGAAGGTCACAACCTGGCCCGAGCCCAACATCTGGGCGCGGACCAGATCGGCCTGCGGATGGTCGTCGCGGCCGGGAAAGAGGACCTTGGCGACACCCCGGTGACCTGCGAGATGGTCGGCAACGAGGCGGGCATTCTCGCACTGGGCCTTGACCCGCAGCGGCAGCGTTTCGAGGCCCTTGAGCAGCACCCAGGCGTTGAACGGGCTGATCGAGGGGCCTGTCTGGCGAATGAAGACGGACAGGTGATCGTCGACGAACTTCTGCGTACCCAACACCGCGCCGCCGAGGCAGCGGCCCTGGCCGTCGATGTGCTTGGTGGCCGAATAAATGACGACGTCGGCGCCCAGCTCCAGCGGACGTTGCAACATCGGGGTAGCAAAAACATTATCGACGAAGACCATGGCACCGGCCTCGTGGGCGATCTCGCTGACCGCCTTGATGTCCACCAGATCGAGCGTCGGGTTGGCGGGCGTCTCGAAGAACACCGCCTTGGTTTTTGGTGTGATCGCCGCCTTCCAGGCTGCCAGGTCGGTGCCGTCGATTAGGGTCGCGGCGATGCCGTAGCGGGGACACAAGTCCTCGACGATGTAGCGGCAGGAGCCGAACAAGGCGCGGGCGGCAACGACATGATCGCCAGCGTTCAGGTAGGACATCAGCGCGGCCGTGACGGCGGCCATGCCGGTAGCCGTGGCGCGGCAGGCCTCGGCGCCCTCGAGAAGGCGCAGGCGCTCCTCGAACATCGTCACTGTCGGGTTGGCGAAGCGGGAATACTGATAGCCGGGCTCTTCGTTCTTGAAACGGGCCTCGGCCTGCTCGGCGCTGTCGTAGACGTAGCCCTGCGTCAAGAAGAGCGCTTCGGAGGTTTCGCCGAACTGGGAGCGCAGCGTGCCGCCGTGGACGAGGCGGGTTGCCGGCGCCCACGCTTCGGGATTGTGGGCCTCGGGGTTGGAACCGGAATTAGCGGGTTTCGAGGTCATGGAGCGTCTCTCTTCATCTCATCGGCCCGGCGCAGATCAGCGGACGGGTACAGCCGGCATCAAAGCAAAGCCGGGCCCCACGGGCTTCATTCGACACCTGCAGGTGTCGAACACGATGAGCGGAGCGCGCGGCCTTTTAGCGAATTGTTTTTCGTGGCTGCAAGCCGGCCAGCCAAATCACCACGTGTCAACGAACAAGGGGACTACAGGCAATCAGGCCTTGGCGTCAAGATGACTTCGGGGTAGGCCGGATGCCAGACAATTCAAGACGAACCGGCAATGGCTTTGAAATTGAACGAAAAGGTGGGCCAGCCATGAGCTGCAAAGAGGGTGTATTTTCGGTCCAGGCGATCGAGGAGCTGATCGGCGCTGGCGCGATCGTACTCGACATGCCGCCTGCCGACAATCAGCTGCAGCCGGCAAGCCTCGATCTGCGGCTGGGGAAGACGGCATTTCGTGTGCGGGCGAGCTTTCTGCCCGGTCCGGGGATCAAGGTTTCGGACCGCCTCGAAGACGTCAGGCTGCACGCAATCGACCTTACGGGAGGTGCGGTTCTGGAAACCGGCTGCGTTTATGTGGTGCCACTGCAGGAATCGCTTCGTCTTCCCGCGGGCGTGTCGGCATCGGCAAATCCGAAAAGCTCGACCGGGCGGCTCGACGTCTTCACCCGCGTGATCGCCGACGGGGTGACGGCCTTCGACCAGATCCCGGACGGGTATGACGGCCCTCTTTACGCGGAAATCTGCCCGCAGACGTTCCCGATCGTGGTGCGCACGGGTTCAAGGCTGTCGCAAATCCGGTTTCGAAGCGGTTCGCCGCAACTCGATGACACGGCGTTGCGGGCGCTGCAAAAAAGCGAGCGGCTGGTGAGTGCCGAGAACGCCGACATCGACGGCGGGCTGGCCTTGTCGGTCGCGCTCAAGGACTTAGGAGACGGGCCGATCGGCTATCGCGCCAAACGGCATTCGGGCGTGGTCGATGTCGACAAGCCGGGTGCCTGCGCGGTGCTCGACTACTGGGAGCCGATCAATTTGCGCGGCGCCAGCCGCCTGATCCTCGATCCCGACCAGTTCTATATCCTGGCCTCGAAAGAAGCCGTGCACGTGCCGCCGATGTATGCCGCCGAAATGGTGCCCTTCAATCCGCTGGTGGGCGAATTCCGCGTGCACTACGCGGGCTTCATGGACCCGGGATTCGGTCATGCGCCGGCCGGCGGCGAGGGTTCGCGCGTCGTCCTCGAAGTGCGCAGCCACAAGGTGCCGTTCATCCTCGAAGACGGGCAGATCATCGGGCGGCTCATCTACGAGCGCCTGAGCCAAGTCCCGCGCCTTCTCTACGGGCGCGACCTGGGTTCCAACTATCAGGCGCAGGGGCTGAAATTGTCGAAGCATTTTGCATGAAGCCGACGGTGCGCCCGCCCCGCATCATTCCTCATTCCTGGTGTCAACACCAAACGGCAGATGCCGTTGCCGAAATACAATAGCAATAATTAACGCCACTTGCGCCGCCAATTGTTTTCGGACATGAATAGCTGACCGGACTGAACGATCAAGTGTAACTTGCGTAAAGAGATCGGATTTCGGTTCGGGTCACTTTCGGACATCTCTGTTTCCATTCACTGCTGTGCGTTTGCATAAACGCGGAGGGGAGCGATCATGCGTGGCCATTCGATCAAGCTGGTGCTGGCAATTTTCTTCGTCTCAATTGGTGCAGCCGCTGCGAGCGCCCAGGAAGGCGGAAATGAAACGCGCCTAGCCCAATGGAATGGCGCCCTCGATGCCATCGATGAGGCGAACGGCATTGGCTATGTTGCAGATTTAGGCTGCGTTCTAGCTTCGAATACCTGCGACAAGGCCTTCAAGTTCGTCGAGCGGATCGCGGTCAAGTACCGCCGCCTCGCCTATAAATCCTGGCGGGCCCGCGGCGTGAACATTCCGGTCAAATGCTTCGAGCTCAAACTCGACGGCGGCCAGATCGATCGCATCTACGAAGCTTATTCCCGGGCGAAAGGTCAACTCCAGCACAAGCTTTACGCTACGGCCTACGATCTGATCGGATATGGTCTTATCCCCTGGAGCGACCTGGAATGCCAGGTTGCCGCGCGCGCCGAAATCCTGCGGATCCGCAACCTGCATGTAACCGTCGCCGGCCTTTGAAGTAGCATCACTGATTGCGCTCAAGGTTCCAGAAGAAAATTGGCACAGCGGCGCTGCGTCCTCGTCGATGAAAATAAGCATTCAGACAATCCGATCAAAACCGAGTGGCAACTCTTTCAAAAAAGGTCAGTTCGTTATGCGTTATTGGCATTTTGTCGCCGTTTCGGCCGTTCTTTCTGCTGCGTTTCTCCCTCTATCCCTGAGCGCCAAGGATATCAATCGTAATGACTGGCACGCGGCCAACCCCGTCACCAAGCGGGCAATTCCAATTAAAGTCGTAACGCAGGGATTGCATAGGGTTCGCGCTGAGAATAAAATGCTGCCGCGGGAAAAAGTGAAATACCTTACGGTTCACCACACGGATATACCGTTGCGCGAAGAGCCGTTTGCAACTCGCATGAAACAGCATCAATCCAGTATGCAGGGCGGTTATAGTTTCACGGTTGGCAAGGTCGAAACGAAAGTGACGGCAGGAGATGTTCCCTACCATTTCGTGATCAGCGAAGCCGGCGAGATTGCGGTGGGGCGCGAAGCGGAGTATGCGGCGTATTCCAACACCAATTATCTTACACCTATTGCAAATCACCTCACGATTGCTCTGGCCGGGGACTTCAACAAGGTCGCGCCGCCGGAAGGGCAGGTTGCATCACTGGTTCGGCTCCTGGCAGAACTTGCCAAAGAGCACGGCATTGCTGTCGACAACATATCCTATCATGCCGCGGTCGTGAAGGAAGGCGATTCGGATTGTCCGGGCACGAATCTCATCAAGCGATTCGATGCGATCAAATCAGCGGTTGGCAAAAAGCTGGGCCAATAACCCGCGTCCTTGTCGATCACAGCGAGCGCTGGTTGACGCGCTTCGACAATACCTCGGCCGACTCGACGCGCTCGGAGTAGCGGTCGACGAGATAGGCGGTGCGGCCGCGAACCAGCCAGGTGAACTTGACCAGTTCCTCCATCACGTCGACAAGGCGGTTGTAGTAGGGCGAGGGCAGCATGCGTCCGGCCTCGTCGAATTCGGCGAAGGCCTTCGGGACGGACGACTGGTTGGGGATCGTCACCATGCGCATCCAGCGACCCAAAACGCGCATCTGATTGACGGCGTTGAAGCTCTGGGAACCGCCGCAAACCTGACAAACAGCGAGCGTCTTGCCCTGGGTCGGCCGGACGCCGCCCAGCTCCAAGGGTATCCAGTCGATCTGCGACTTGAACACACCGGTCATGGCGCCGTGGCGTTCCGGCGATACCCAGACCATGCCTTCCGACCACATTGCCTTGTCGCGCAGTTCTGCGACCTTTTGGTGTGTCGCATCACCAGAGTCCGGCTGCGGCAGACCGGCGGGATCGAAGGTTTTCGCTTCGGCGCCGAAGCGTTGCAGAAGGCGGGCGGCTTCCTCCGAAAGCAGGCGCGAATAGGAGCGGGCGCGCAGTGAGCCGTAGAGGACAAGGATGCGGGGCGGGTGACCGGGATCGTCATCTGACGCCAAGCGATCCCGCTCGATTTGATGAAAACGATCCTGGTCGAGATTTCCAAGGTCCATGTGTTCCTCGATGGTGGGCTTCAGAAGCGGGCAGGCGGAGGATTGCGACGATCTGTCAGGCCAGTGTCACGGGTCTGCCCCGTTTGCGGGCTAGTGTTCCGACTCTGACATATGGTTCCCTGCCGGGAACCTGAATGTCAGCCCGGAACACTCAGCCCAGAAGACTAGGCAACCTTTTGATTGTGTTCTGGATTCACAAACATTTGACGACCTCCACCCGGGAATCAA
>JAHJSN010000021.1 GCA_018830445.1 Alphaproteobacteria bacterium
CCGACGTGGCCCTCCCGCCCCGGCAGGAAGTCCTTGATCTTCAGCCACTGGTCGTCGCGCAAGGCATAGCGTTGCATCTGTCGGCCTCCCCGTTGCCGACAACTCATGAATCAGAGAAAAACTGATTTGGGAATCCCTGGACTGACGACGGCAACCCCGGCCGCGCACGAATTCTGTCGCGGCGTGGCACGACAGACTCGGTTCAACTGACGACAGGCCCTAGGCAACCTTTTGATTGTGTTCTGGATTCACAAACATTTGACGACCTCCACCCGGGAACCAAATGTTTGATCTAGAGCACTAGGTGGCGCCTGTTTTGATTCGGTTGGATCGGTGATTGAATGACTTTGATCGACAGTGGTTCGGTCGGCTTTTGGTGAGCGGGGCCGTGCACGTTGGAGAGAACGGTCGCGGGGCGTGTCTCAGCGGGTCTGCTTATCGGCCACGGGGATGACGTCGACTGCAACCGAGACGCTGTGTTTGCCGCCGCCAAGAAGAATTCCGCTGATTGGGCTGACATCGGCGAAATCGCGGCCGTACGCGATGGCGATGTGCTCGGGTGAATTGACGAGGTTGTTGGTCGGATCGAAATCGACCCAGCCGGCAGCCGGGTCCCACACCGACACCCAGGCGTGGGAAGCGTCGCTGCCCTCCAGCTTGATCTGGCCTTCGGGGGGATGGGTGAGAATGTAACCGCTCATGTAGCGCGCGGGCAAACCAAGCGAACGGATCGATCCGATCATCAGGTGGGCGAAGTCCTGGCAGACGCCGGACTTTTGCGCGAGGACCTGTTCGACCGGGGTGGAGACATCCGTGGTCGTGTTGTCGAAACGAAATTCCCTGAAAATTCGCTCCATCAGGGCGCGGGCACCCTCGAGGTTAGGCGCACCGTTTGGATATGAGGGGCGTGCAAATTCGTGGAGCGCAGGCGTGGGTGCTGCCAATTGCGACGCGCAGGCAAATTGCGCGACATTCGACGGCATCTGCTGCGCCACGCTTTCCCAGGCGCCCGATCGGGAGAAATTCGGCTGTTGGGCGGCCTTGACCTCGATTTCGCTCAGCGCATTCACCGAGAGTTCGGAGTGTTCGTCCTCAACCGAAATCAACGTGATCGGATTCCCGAAATAGTCGACCCGCTCGCTGCGCCAGGCAGGTGCCGGCTCAATGATCAGGTTGTGGCGCATAACCCGCTGATGATCGAACTCGCGGGGAGCAAGATGCAACAGATGGTTCGACTGGACGACAGGCGAGCCGTATTCGTACGAGGTGCGGTGACTGATTTGATAGCGTGGCATGCTTCAGCGCTGTGTGTTGAAATGCAGCCGTTGCGGCCGCTCGTCGGTAAGACTGAAGTAGTGACGCGATATCAGCGCCGACAGATTTGGAAGTTCGCTCACGAGTTCGCAGAGCAGTTCTTGCAGAGCGACGCGCTGGCCGTTTGCGCCGACCGAGGCCAATTCTTCGACATCGACAAGTTGCACTTTTGTCAGAAGATCCAGCGCGAGGCGCTGCTCGGGTGTGCGCGCGGCGTCGTCGGAGGATTTCGGCAGCTGAGCGATGTGATCGGAGATTGTCGTCAGCTGGTAGGCAAGGCTGCGCGGGTTCAGTTCATCGATCACCAGAAGATCGAGGACGAGGTGGAGCTGCGGTGCAAAACGGTAGCGCGAGCGGAAGGTTATGAAGCTGTCAGCCGACTGCAATGCAAACACCATGTCGTCGCTGTCGAAATCTTCGCCTTCGGGAGATTCGAACAGGGCAAGCAGGAGGGTGGCCAACTGCAAGGTCCGCTCGATCCGGCGGCCCAGATCGAGGAACGCCCAGCCGCGGTTCCTCGTCATGTTTTCATGCGACATGCCAGAAAACGCCGCCAGACGGTCGAGAAGGTTCTCGGCGGCTTCGATGATGTCGATAGAGCGGGCGGCGAGTGCGCCGGGCAAGGCATCCTTGTCGAGAGTTTGAGGCGGCAACTGGTTTGCAATCGGCTCGGCGGAAAGCCCTGACAGGATTCGCCAGCTGTCCTCGGACAGGCGATCGCGGCACTGTACGGCGATATTGCGAATGTTGCCGAATGTCGCCGGCAAGCCATGGACCTTGCGCGGATCGGTGCACAGTTCGCTGAGCAGTCTCCATAGGGTTTCCGGTTTGGCGGACGGCGAAGGGTTATTATGTTCACCGGCGCGGTCCTGTTCCAGAATGGTCCGTAGCGCCTTGTTCGGACGTTGACTGGCAGACACGGTCAGCAGATCGGCTGCGCTGCGCTGCAATGCCTGCCGCATAATGCGAAGAGTGCCGTCGGCGCGCTCGCAGTATCTGCCGAGCCAGTAAAGATTGTCGGCGACGCGGCTTTCGAGCGCTTGCGACTTGCGCTGGACGCGGGCGTCCTTGAGGGCCATGCGCTTCAGGCTGATGTTGGGCATTTGGCGGTCTTCGCCGACGACCCAGACATCGCGCGAGCGGGCTTCGGTCGAGGTCAGCGCGACGGTCGAACCGGCATCGACCGTCAAGGCAAGTCCGCCCGGCATTACCGCAAAGTTGCCACCGATCGAGCCGACATAAACTCTCAGCGCATAGTGCTCGGGCTTGATGCCCTGCGGCGTCCATGCCGGTGCGGTCGAGAACCCGACAGGGCGCTCGGCGACTAGCCCGGCACCGTTGAAACGGATATCGGCTTCCAATGCCGCCCGGCCGGTTTCATCGATATTCAGGACACTGCGACCGAGGGCGGCTTCACCCGGGCTGCCGGTGCCCTCCTGGGCACTGTGAATGATGTACTGGTCGAAGTTGGCAAGGACCTCATGGCGTGCTCTAGGCTCCCCAAGCCAAAGTCGCTGCGTATCCGGGAGAACGAGTTCTTCGCCGAGGAACTTCTGGGAGAGCCGTGCGAGATAACCCGATAGACCGCGGTTCTCGACGACAGCGGTGCCGAGTGCGTTGACGATGATGTCAGGGTGCTGGCGGCAGGCTTCGACCAGTCCCGCCGGTCCGTCGAAACCGTCGGGAGCGAGTTCAAGCGGGTCGGCCCGATGACCTTCGATGGCTCTGATCAAGAGGTCGATCTTCTGCAGGCCGTCGACGGTTTTCAGGTAGACCCGGTTGCCGACCACGCGGAGATCCGAGCCCTCAACCCGCTTCTGGCGCATGTAGCGGGCCATGAACGAATTGCCAACGAAACTCGATTGGTTCGGTCCTGGCGCCAGCACTGCCAGTACGGGTTCATCAACCATGGGCCTGCTGAGCAGGTCGTCGATGAGACCTTGATAAAACGGTCCGATCCGCAGCGCACTGGATTTGCGAAACAGGTCGCCGGCGACTTCGGCAAGGACCATCCGGTTCGCCAATGCGAAACCGTGCCCTGCCGGGGTTTCGGTATGGGTGTCGATAATTCGCCAGTTGCCCTTCGCATCCCGGGCGAAGTCAAGGGCCAGAAAAGTGAGGTGGCCATGACTGGGATGAACGCCATGCAGCGGGCGCAGGAAGCTCGCGTCGTTGTGAACGAGAGCCGTCGGGATCAGCCCCTCGGACAGGACCGTCTGGGGGCCATAGAGGTCAGCGAGGATATGGTTGTAAAGCTGCGCACGCTGCACAGCGGCCCGTTCGACCAGCGACCAGGTGGATTGGTCGAGGATGAGAGGTACCAGATCCAGACGCCAGGGCTGACGGCCGCGCTGCGGGTCGAAGAAGTTCTCGAACACCAGGCGCTCGATCTTCTGGGCATCCGCCAGCTGGTCTGCGGGCGTCGATTGGGCAAGCCAGGCCGCGCAAGCTTGCCACGCCGGACCAATCGTTCCGGCGCCACCCAGCATTTCGTCAAAGACTCCGGGAATCGCCCGGTAATTCAAGTCCGCGGATGCGGGAGCTGAAAGCACGGTGTTCGAGGTGTTCATTTCATGACCGGTTTCACTTCCCGGGAGTTGCAGGGAAGGCCACATCCAACTGGAAAACCATGACAATACCACTAAACCGTCCTTTAGTGAATCCCGGCTCTTCGACGCGGCCGTCCGCTCCTTCAGGTGCTGGACCACCTGTAGCGACGCAACGCGGCTGATTGCACATGGGTGTCGTGTCGCTCTCCGTTACTTGAACATCCTCAAGTCGAGCGTCACCGGATAGTCGGGGTTCGGCCGCGCGGGAGGCACTTTGTGACGACCTGGCGTGTGTCCGCGGGGTTCGAAGCGGGCATGACGGCGGCTTTCGGCCTCGTAAGCATTGACGGGCATCGTGTCGAAGTACTTCCCCCCCGGATGCGCGACGTGGTAGCGACAGCCGCCCAGTGCTCGGCTGCTCCAGGTATCGACAATGTCGAAAACGAGCGGCGTGTGGATACCGATGGTCGGGTGCAGACACATCGGCGGCTGCCACGCCCGGTAGCGGACTCCGGCGACGAATTCGCCGTTGGTCCCGGTATCCCTCAATGGGACGCGATGACCGCCGCAGACGACCACGTGCCGGTCCGGCACCAGGCCCGACACCTTCACCTGCAGCCGCTCCAGCGAAGAATCGACGTAGCGGGCGGTGCCGCCAGCGGCGGCCTGCTCACCCATCACATGCCAGGGTTCGAGTGCTCCACGCAGCTCCAGGTTGATGCCATCGCAGTCGATCTTGCCGAAGAACGGGAAGCGGAACTCGAAGTGGGCCGCGAACCAGTCGGCGTCGAAGGCAAATCCGTGGTCACGCAGATCGTCGATGATCGAGACGAAATCCTGCCAGACGAAATGGGGCAGCATGAACCGGTCGTGCAGATCGGTTCCCCAGCGCACCAGCCGGCCCTTGTAGGGCTGCTCCCAGAAGCGGGCAATCAAGGCGCGCAGAAGCAGCTGTTGGGCAAGGCTCATGCGCGCATGCGGCGGCATTTCGAAGGAGCGGAATTCGACGAGTCCGAGACGGCCAGTCGGGCTGTCTGGCGAATAGAGCTTATCGATGCATATTTCCGCGCGGTGGGTGTTGCCCGATACGTCGATCAGCAGATTCCGGAACAGCCGGTCGACGAGCCACAGCGGTATCTGCCCGGCATCCGGGCCCGGCACCTGTGCGAGTGCAATCTCCATCTCGTAGAGGCCTTCGTGGCGCGCTTCGTCGAACCGCGGCGCCTGGCTGGTCGGGCCAATGAACAGTCCTGAGAAGAGGTAGGAGAGCGAGGGGTGGTGCTGCCAGTAGGTGATCAGGCTGGCGAGCAGATCGGGCCGCCGCAGGAACGGGCTGTCCTGCGGGGTCGAGCCGCCGACGACGATATGGTTGCCGCCGCCGGTGCCCGAGTGGCGGCCATCGACCATGAACTTGTCGGTTCCAAGCCGGCACTTGAAGGCCTCCTCGTAGAGCCGTTCGGTGGTCTCGACTGCTTGGCGCCAATTCTCTGATGGATGGATATTGACCTCGATGACGCCAGGGTCGGGCGTCACCTTGATGACGTTCAAGCGGGAATCAAATGAGGGCTCGTAGCCCTCGATATGGACCGGCTGATCGAGCTTGGCCGCGGTTTCTTCGATCGCGGCAACCAATGCGGCATAGTCGGCGGCATTGGGCAGTGGAGGCATGAAGATACACAAGTGGCCGTCGCGCGGCTCCAATGCCATCGCGGTGCGGACGGCTCCTGATATTTCGTTCAATCCGGTGGCTGGATTCGGCGGCGCGGTCAGCGTCTCTATCTGGCGCTCCTGGAGAAGCGTGCGGCGCTCAGGCAGCGGTTCGGCATCCGACATCGGATCGTCGGGCAGTACGCTTGGTGTATTGACCGGGGAGAGATAGGTAAGGCCGCCGAGCGGAAGGCGCAGGCCGACCGGAGAGTCACCGGGAACCAGGAACAACCTGCCGCGGCGCAAGCTCCAACGCTCGGTTGCCCAGCGCCGGCCCAATGCTTTCGACTGCCAGGACTGGACCGGCAGTACGTAGCCGACCGGCTTGCCGAGGCCGCGTTCGAAGGCCTTCACCACACGTTGCCGTTCGGCTTCGTCGTCAAGCTTGTTGTCTTCAACGGTGAGGTTGATCGGCAATTTCTGCTCGACGAGGGCGAAATGCGCCGCATCTTCGTAAGCAGGCAGCCCGCTGTCCTTGGGGAGTCCCAGCTGTTGGCACAGTTCGGCGGTAAATCGTTCGGCGACGTCGATGGTTGCTGGTTTGACCGGGACTTCCTTATCGATCAGCTGGGTCCGTTCCCACAGGGGCTCACCGTCGCGGCGCCAATAGCAGGCAAACGCCCATCGCGGCAGCTGTTCTCCGGGGTACCATTTGCCCTGGCCGAAATGCATCAAGCCGCCGGGCGCGAATTCGCCAGCCAGCCGCCGCACAAGTTCTTCGGCGAACTTACGTTTGGTCGGCCCGACCGCTTCGTTATTCCACTCGCCGGCTTCAACGTCGTCGACGGAGACGAATGTCGGCTCGCCGCCCATGGTCAGGCGCACGTCGCCTGCGAGAAGCCTTTCATCGACCTTGTCGCCGAGGTCCTGGATCGCCTGCCACTGCTCATCTGAATAGGGCTTGGTCACGCGTGGGGTTTCGGCGATACGGGTGATGCTCATTTCGAAGTCGAACTCGACCTCGGCCTTGGTGTGGGCGCCCGAGATCGGCGCGGCCGAAGACGGACTTGGAGTTGCGGCAAGCGGGATGTGACCTTCGCTTGCCAGCAGGCCGGACGTCGGATCGAGGCCGACCCAGCCGGCGCCCGGCAGATAGACTTCGGTCCAGGCGTGGAGGTCGGTGAAATCCACCTCGGGGCCGCTGGGACCGTCGAGCGGCTTGACGTCGGCGGTGAGCTGGATGAGGTAGCCCGAGACAAACCGGGCGGCGAGCCCAAACTGGCGCAGGATGTGCACCAGAAGCCAGGCGCTGTCGCGACACGAACCGGAGCGACTTTGCAGGGTTTCTTCTGGCGTCTGGACCCCGGGCTCCATGCGGATGAGATACTTGATATCCTTTTCCAGCCGCGCATTGAGCGCCACGACCACGTCGATCGTCGTTGCGTCTTCGGGCAATGAAAGTTCGCGCATATAGGCGGCCAGTTCCGGCCCTGCCGGTGCCACGGCCAGATATGGCTGCAAGTCCTCCTTGACGTCGGCTTCATAGGTGAACGGCCAGTCGCGGGCACTTTCCTCAATGAAGAAATCGAACGGATTGATGATTGCCATGTCGGCAACCAGATCGACGGTGACCGAAAATTTTCGTGTCGGTTCGCTGGCGACCATCCGCGCAAGGAAGTTGCCGAAGGGGTCTTGCTGCCAGTTGAGGAAATGGTCCTCGGGCTCCAGCGTCAGGGAATAGCTGATGATGCCGGTTCGGGAATGCGGAGCTGGACGCAGCCGGATCACTTGAGGTGCGAGCGTCACGTCGCGGTCGTAGGTATAGGTCGTGCGGTGAGTGAGCGCGACTTTAATGGACACGTGTTGGAGCTCCTTGGGATGTTGCAGGCGCGGTTGGCGCCGATCGTCGTTGCGAAAACACGGGCATGAAGCGCTGGGGCTCTGAGTGCTGCATTCCGTCTAGGTTTGCGATTGCGACTGGGATTGCGAGGGATCAACGTCCGTGACCCTATGCGTATCCTGATTGTCGTCGCGGTCGTCGGCGGGTTGGCCGTTCTCCACCCAATCGGGGACTTCGGAAGCTGGCGCGGTTGCGGCTTCGGCGACATCGGCTGCAACTTCGACTTCGAAATAACAGCTGCTGAGTTCCTGCGTCAGTTCGGCGAGATGACGCTGGACGGTGTCGTTGAAGCCGTGCAGATGGGCGACAAGTTCAGGATCCTTGCGCGCCTGTTTGACCAGCGCCTTTAGGTCTGAAATACGGACCAGCAGCCGGTCGGGGGTTGGGACGCGGCAAATCTTTCGCAGTTCGCCGACGGATTGATCGACGCTGCGAAGGCAGTGTGAGATCGAGCGGGCAAAGCTCTTCTCGAAGATGAGAAAGCGCGCAACATTTCTAGGCTGCAAGGGACCGGAAACAAGCCTGCGGTAGGCATGATGGCCGCCGCAGGCACGCAGCAGCATGGTCCAATGAGCGAAGTCCCCGATCAATTCACCATCGGCTTCGCCGATCTGCGATTGGGCGAACCGTACGTCGAGCAAGCGGCTCATCTGGTCGGCGCGCTCGATTTCCAGGCCAAGCTGGAAGAAGCGCCAGCCGGCATCGCGATAAAGCGTCGAACTCGAAATACCCAGAAGGGCATAGCAATCGATCTGGATCGCTTCGCTGGTCGCGGCAAGCCGCATTTCGTTCAGCGCAGAGTCGGGCAGTTCCTTCACCCGCCGGTATGCGCGGTTGGAATGCATCCAGAAGTCGGTCGCGATCATGGCCCGCAAGGCCCGCGCGTTCGACCTTGCCGCCTCCAACGATCGCAACACCGAACCGGCATGTTCGGGGTCGTTGAGAAAATATCTGATGACGTTTTCGCTTGAGGCTTCGTCGTAGCGCTTGTGAAAGTCGTTGCTTTCGTCATAGAGCGCCAACAGCCAGCCCCAGCTGGACCCGTTGGCGCGACCGCGGTCGAAGGCAGTCTGGACCATGATAATGCGGGCCAGGGACGAGGCGCGCTCAATGTAGCGTCCAAGCCAGAACAGGCTTTCGGCCTGTCGTGCGAGTAGGTTCATTTGTTCCCCCTTGCCTGGTCGTCGTTCGTCGACCCTGCAGCATCCTGGGACCGAGACTGTGATTTGGACAGCGATTGGGACTGAGTCTGTGATTGGGATTGGGATTGGGATTGGGACTGTGATTGCGAGTGGCCGCCAGACGGCTGGACTTGCGTCTGGCCCTGCGATTGCGGCTGACCGGGGCTTTCATAGAGCACCCAGGTATCCTTGGTGCCGCCGCCCTGCGAAGAATTGACGATGATCGAGCCCTTGCGCAACGCCACGCGGGTCAGTCCTCCCGGAAGCACCCAGGTCTCCTTGCCGGTGACCGCAAACGGCCTGAGATCGACGTGGCGCGGGGCGACGCCATCTTCGGTAAGCGTCGGGCAAACCGAGAGTTGAACCATCGGCTGGGCGATGAAATTTTCAGGTCTCGCCTTCACCGCCGCGCGGCAGTCGTCCAATTCCTTTTTGGAAGCTTTGGGTCCGATGACGATCCCGTAACCGCCCGACTCGCCGACCGGCTTCACGACCAGTTCTTCCATGTGCTCGAGGGTGTAGGCGAGGCCTTCCTTCTCGCGGCAGATGTGTGTCTTCACATTGGCCAGGATGGGCTCTTCGCCGAGATAATACTTGATGACCTTTGGCATGTAGGCATAGACGGCCTTGTCATCGGCGACACCGGTGCCGGGCGCATTGGCGATGGAGACGGTGCCCGCCTTGAGGCAGTCCATGATGCCGGGCACGCCGAGCATGCTGTCCGGGTTGAAGGCCCGCGGATCGAGATAATCGTCGTCAACTCGCCGGTAGACGACGTCGACCCGCTGCAGGCCGGTTATCGTCTTGGCAAAGAGACGCTTGTCGACCACAACGAGGTCGCGTCCTTCGACCAGCGCCACACCCATCTCGCGGGCGAGATAAATGTGTTCGTAGTAGGCGGAATTGAAAACTCCGGGAGACAGCAGCACCAGTTGTGGGTTGTCGGAATTGACGGGCGCCGCCTCGATCAGTTTTTCACGCAGCTTCTGGCCGTAGTCGGAGACATCGCGGACGTTGAAGCCTTCGAGGAGGTCGGGGAACGCACGTTGCATCAGGTGCCGGTTCTCGACGACGTAAGACACTCCCGAGGGCGTGCGGGCATTGTCTTCGAGCACATAGAACTCGCCATCGGAGCCCCGCACCAGATCGATGCCGGCGATGTGCACATAGGTGCCGCACGGCAGCGCCACGCCTTTCATCTCCGGGCGAAAATTGGAATTGCTTTCGATCAGGTCGCGCGGGACGACACCGTCGTCGAGGATCTTCTGCGGGCCGTAGATGTCGCCAAGAAACAGATTAAGCGCGGCAACCCGCTGTTTGACGCCGCTCTCTATCGTCTGCCATTCGCCGGGGGTCAGCACACGCGGGATGACGTCGAAGGGCAAGGTGCGGTCGATGGCGTCGCGGTCCGAATAGACCGTAAACGTAACGCCGCGCTCGTAGAGGTCGTGCAATGCGTCCGCGGCGCGCACGCTCAAATCGTCGAACGGCAGTTGCTCGAGACGCTGCCAGAATTCCAGCAGGCGCGGGCGCCGTTCGACGCCGTCGCCCATCAATTCGCAGTAGTATGGGTCATGCTCGTAGTTGCTCAGCAGGGCAGGTTTGGATGGATCTCGGGTTGCGCTGAGCTGTGGCATGGATTGCTCCTGTTCGATTGACATCGCCATGAGTCTGCCAGGAATCCAGGTGGCAGTCCAATGCTTGTGCAGCGTAGCAATGTGCCTATCAAATAAGCAAAATGATCGTTGTCTCAAGTTAAAATCCGTTGGGTCTGGCACGACCCATCGTGGATCGAGATGTTCGCCCGACAATCGGTGGACCGGAGTTTCTCCCAGGTTTTTTCATGGTCGTGGTGGCGCGGCTCATTTGAGAGCGGGCCATATGGGATGGTGAGCTTGGTTCGCTCCAAAGCTCATTGGGTGCGGCACCGGAGCAAGGCTACTCGGTGCGAACGCCGCCCATGCGGAGGGCCTATCGCCCGTGAGCCAGAAAGTGGCGGAAGGGGTGGGATTCGAACCCACGGTGGGCGTTAACCCACGCCGGTTTTCAAGACCGGTGCCTTAAACCACTCGGCCACCCTTCCAGCTTTGCTGACAGACGCATTCAAGGCATGTCCGGCGCAGCGCGGGACACTAGTGGGGCGTCGCGCCTTAATTGACCAGTTGGTGCGGCACGTTCCGTGTCAATTAAGGCGCGATAAACGCCCCACTAAACCATTGACTCTGCTAGTGGACTTTATGTCTCGCCTAAATCGTCAGGGGTTGCGGCCAGTACAGCGATTTAGGCGAGACAGGCCACTAGTGTTCTGGATCAAACATTTGATTCCCGGGTGGAGGTCGTCAAATGTTTGTGAATCCAGAACACAGTCAAAAGGTTGCCTAGTGTTCCGGGCTGACATTCAGGTTCCCGGCAGGGAACCATATGTCAGAGTCGGGACACTAGCGCTTCGATCGGCGCGGCTCAAGAGCAAGCTTCGGCAAGCGGGCAAATGCGTGAAGAAGAGCGGGTTATGCTTGATCAGTAGTGGATTTCGGCGGCGTTGTGGCTTTGTGGGGCTTGCGGGGTCCGGTCCGATCGGTTTTGTTGCGCGGGGATGATGGACCTACTCAAAATGGTGAAGCGTCGATTGAAGGCGGGGGCAGAATTGTCGCTGTCGGAAATTCGTGTTGCTCGTCTGCTCGTTGCCGCCGGCGCCGGGGTGGTGGTGTGTGCGTGCAGTGCTGCGGGTCCGTTGAGTGGCGGCAGTGGCGGGAGCGTTTCGTTCCTGCAGCAGCCGACTGGCTCGATTCCATCGCAGAACGAGGCCGCGGGCGTACTCCGGTCGATACCGGCCGGCGGCGAGGCGGGCTCGTGGGACGCCGTCGTAACGGCGGCAATTGAGGATGCGCGATCGCAGAAGGCGCCGCGGGTGGGACCGCTGCGGGAGCGAAACGCCAGTGTGGCGAGCCTCGGCTCATCGTTGCCCAAAGGTGGCGGTTATCGGAAAATCGGCAAGCCCTATTCGATCCGGGGGGTGGTGTACGTGCCGCGTCATGAGCCCGACTATGAAGAGACGGGCGTGGCTTCGTGGTATGGGGACGATTTCCACGGGAAGAAGACGGCGAACGGGGAAATCTACGATATGGATGCGCTGACGGCGGCACACCGGACGCTGCCGTTGCCTTCGCTGGTCAGCGTTACGAACGTCAAGACGGGCAAAAGCGTCATCGTGAGGATCAACGATCGGGGTCCGTTCCGGAAGGGACGGATTATCGATGTCTCGGCGAAAGTCGCCAAGGTGCTTGGATTTGCCGACCATGGGGTCGCGAACGTGCGCGTGAAATACGTCGGTCCCGCGCCGCTCGATGGGGACGATGCGCGCGAAGTGGCGCATCTGGCGTCTGCGCGGTAGTCTGCCGCGGGCCGCGCGGCAGGTGATGTTCCAGCAAAACGTGCTTTATACAGTGGGCGGGCGCGACCAGCGTTGACCGGGGCACGCAGAATTCCGATATTCAGGCAAATGTTTTTATCCTTCGCGACTTGGATTGACGACGAGTTGGCCTTGGTCTGCGAAGGTTGGCGGGAAAGGCGATTTCATGGTCTGCGCGGGGGTTCGAATCCAGTTTCATGACAAGGAGAAGTTGGGTCGCGCGGCGTTGGTCGTGTTTCTGGCTGTCGCCCTACTGGGCGGCTCGGTCGGGCAACTTTGCGCAGCAGCTTTTTCGACGAAGGCCAAGCAGGCCATCCTCATGGATTACGAGACCGGCGCGATCCTCTATCAGAAGGACGCCGACGCACTCGTTCCTCCGGCGAGCATGAGCAAGCTTGCGACGCTGGCGGTCGTGTTCGATCGGCTGAAGAAGGGAATTCTGAAGCTCGAAGACACATTCGTTATCAGCGAGCATGCCTGGAGGGACGGCGGGGCGCCGTCGCGAACATCGGCCATGTTCGCTCCACTTGGAAAGCCGGTATCGGTCGAGGATCTGGTGCAGGGCATCGCAATCCAGTCGGGCAACGATGCCAGTATCGCGATTGCTGAAGGAATTGCGGGATCGGATACGGCATTCGCCAAGCTGATGACGCAGTATATGAGGGGTATCGGCCTCAACAAATCGACCTTCGGGAATCCGACCGGGCTGCCGCATCCGGATCAATTGATGACGGCGCGCGAGATCGCGCTGCTGGCCAAACATCTGATTAGCGAATATCCCGACTACTACAAATACTTCGGGATGCAGAAGTTTCCCTACCAGCCGGAGGGCCGGCGGAGGCCTTATGCCTTCTTCAATCGCAATCCGCTGCTGGGGGCGCTGGAGGGCGCGGATGGGTTGAAGACCGGACATCTCGAAGAATCCGGTTATGGACTTGTCGGGTCGGCGCTTCAGAACGGACAGCGGTTGATCGCGGTGGTGCACGGCCTTGAATCGCGTACCGACCGAAAGAATGAAGCGGTCAAACTGATGGAGTGGGGGTTCCGCAGCTTTTCGCCCCACGAGCTTTACGAGCCGGGCGTGATCATCGGAAAAGCCAGGGTATGGGGCGGCGAGAATTACTACGTGCCGCTGCGGGGCGAGGGCACAGTCAAGGTGCTGTTGCCGAAGATCCCTTTGCGTCAGAAGCTTTCGGCCGAAATCGTCTATAATGCGCCACTGAAGCCGCCGATCAAAGAGGGCCAGCAGGTTGCGTTCCTGCGTGTCACGACTGCTTCGGACGCGGTCAATGAAGTGCCGCTTTATGCGGCCGAAGCGGTCCCGGAAGGAACGCTGGTGCGCAAGGGGCTCGATAGTCTCCTTGTGATGGCATGGCGGTGGGTGGCGGACAAGGCGAGCGATCTTTTGGAGAGGATATGATGGGGTTGCGTTCGCAGTTCTTCGAGACAAGCGGCCCGGCCCATGCCGCGTGGTAAGTTCATAACGTTTGAAGGCGGCGAGGGGTCGGGCAAATCCACCCAGGCGAGCCACCTGGTTTCCTTTCTCGGCGGTCAAGGTATCGAAACAGTGCTTACGCGCGAGCCTGGCGGGGTTCCGTTTGCCGAGCAGCTGCGCGAAATCATTCTAGCGAAGAAGCCGGCGTCGCCGAATACGGAATTCCTTTTGTTCGCTGCCGCGCGGTGCGAACACATCGCGGGTCTCATCGAGCCGGTGTTGTCGCTCGGGCAGTGGGTGGTGTGCGACAGGTATATCGATTCAACGCGGGTCTATCAGGGCAGGCTTGCCGGTATCGAACCGGAGCTGATTGCGACGGTGGAGCGGCATACGGTGGGCGCGGTTTATCCGGACCTGACCTTCATTCTCGACGTCAATCCGAGAATCGGGGTCGCCAGGGCGCAGGCCAGAGGCGAATTGAGCCGATACGATTCGGCCTCCGATGCGGAACACATGACCGTGCGGCAGGGATTCCTCGACATCGCGGCAGCGGAGCCGATGCGTTGTGTGGTCGTCGACGGCAGCGAGGATGAGAACGAGATTGCCCGCCAGATCGCATCGGTTGTCGACCGCCGCATGCTGCAGCAGGGCTAGGGACGGGGCAATGGCGCGGGCGCCCGCACTTCAGGACATCGAGGCCGTGCCCGAGTCGGACCGGCTCGAAGGTTTCGCGCATCCGCGCGAAACCAAGCAGTGCTTCGGTCACGAGTCCGCCGAGCGCGAACTTGCTGGCGCGCTCAATCGAGGACAAGTGCATCATGCCTGGCTGTTGACGGGGCCGCCGGGGATCGGCAAGGCGACGCTCGCCTACCGGTTCGCCAAGTGCCTGCTGGCGGCTCCGCAAGAGCGGCGGGTGGATTCTGGGTCGCTGGAGGTTGCCGCCAGTTCGCAGGCAAGCCGTCAGGTGCAGGTGCTGTCGCATCCAGGACTGCTCGTCCTGCGCCGGCCGTACGATCTGAAGGCCAAGCGCTTCACGGCTTCGATTCCGGTCGACGAGGTTCGCCGACTGCGTTCCTTTCTGGGTCACAGGGCGGCCGAGGGGAACTGGCGGGTGGTGATCGTCGACAGCGCGGACGATCTCAACATCAATGCGGCCAATGCGCTGTTGAAGTCGCTGGAGGAGCCGCCGCGACGGATGGTTTTCCTGCTGGTTTCTGCAGAGCCCGGGCGGCTTTTGAATACGATCCGGTCGCGCTGCCGCCGGCTCGATATCGGCGCGCTGCAACGCAAGGAGTTGATGGCAGCCGTCGAACAGGCCTACGCGGGCAGTGATGAAGACCCGCCGGCGGACGACATCGCCGGCCGGCTTGCGCAACTCGCTCAGGGCAGCGTGCGGCGCTTCATTGCGCTGCACTCAGCCGGAGGTATCGAGATCCATGAGAAAATCGGGAAAGTTTTCTCGCGTCTGCCCGCCGTTGATTGGGGGAGCGCGCACGATCTGGCGGAGAGTCTCGGGGGGGCTGCCGCCAGCGAGCGCTATACGCTTTATCAGGAGCTGTTGTTCGACGAACTGGCGCGGATCATCAAGGCGGCGGCGACGGGGCTGGGGGGGGAAGTGGCGGTGGAGCTCGGCGGGCGGCTCATTCGGCCGGACCGGCTTGCGTCATGGGCGGCCTTGTGGGAAACACTCGTTCGCGAGGAGGCCGAAACGCGCGCGCTCAATCTGGACCGCAAGGCCTTCATTCTCGGAACCCTTCAGCGGATCGAAGCCGCGGCCCGGCACTAACCGGCTGGCCGGATGGTTTATCCGATCCCGATAAACCGTTATGGCCTCCGGCATGTCCGATAAACGTTCGTTCTACATCACGACGGCAATTTCCTACCCCAACGGGGTGCCGCACATCGGGCACGCCTACGAAGCGATTGCAACCGATGCTATTGCCCGCTTCGAGCGGCTCGATGGGGCGGATGTCTACTTTTTGACGGGGACCGACGAGCACGGCATCAAGATGGTGCAGACAGCGCGCAAGGAAGGCATCACGGCCGCCGAGCTGGCCGACCGCAATACGCCGCGCTTCCAGGAGATGGTGGCGGCGCTCGGCTGCTCGAACGACGATTTCATCACCACCCGCGAAGAGCGCCACCACAAGGCGAGCCAGGAGATCTGGCGGCGCATGGAGGCGAACGGCGATATCTATCTCGACTCCTATGCCGGGTGGTACTCGGTGCGCGACGAAGCCTTCTACGACGAGAGCGAACTCACCTTGGGCGAGGACGGCGTCAAGCTTTCTCCGCAAGGAACGCCGGTCGAGTGGCTGGAAGAAGAAACCTATTTCTTCCGGCTGTCGGCCTACCAGGACAAGCTCCTGGCCCTCTACGAGGCCAATCCGGATTTCATCCTGCCGCCGGAAAGGCGAAACGAAGTGGCAAGCTTCGTCAAAGGCGGATTGCGGGACCTGTCGATATCGCGAACCACGTTCGACTGGGGCGTGCGGGTTCCAGGCAACGACAAGCACGTCATGTACGTCTGGGTCGACGCGCTGACCAACTACGTCACCGGTGTCGGGTTTCCGGATCAGGCGGATGAGAAATGGCGCTTCTGGCCGGCCGATGTGCATGTGATCGGCAAGGATATCGTTCGCTTCCACGCGGTCTACTGGCCGGCGTTCCTGATGTCGGCGGGGGTCGAATTGCCGAAGCGCGTTTTCGCGCACGGGTTCATGCTGATCAAGGGTGAGAAGATGTCGAAGTCGGTCGGCAACGTGCTCGACCCGTTCGATCTGGTTGCTGCATACGGTGTCGATCAGGTTCGCTATTTCTTCCTGCGCGAGGTCGCGTTCGGACAGGACGGAAACTATTCGCATGATGCGATCGTCAACCGCACCAATGCGGACCTTGCCAACGATCTGGGCAACCTGGCGCAGCGCTCGCTGTCGATGATCGCGAAGAACTGTGAAGGCATGGTTCCCCAACCCGGTGCGTTCACGGATGCCGACGAGGCGATCCTGGCGCAGGCCGACTTGATGTATGAGGCCGCTCGTCAGTCGATGGGCAGGCAGGCGATAGGAAAATATCTCGACGGGGTATGGGCGGTGGTTGCCGAAGCGAACCGCTATTTTGCCGGCGAGGAGCCGTGGACGAAGAAGAAGACCGACTTCAAACGGATGGAAACGATCCTATATGTCACGGCGGAAGTCGTGCGCCAGATCGCCATCCTGGCGCAGCCGGCGGTGCCGGTGTCGGCGGGCAAGCTGCTCGATCTGTTGGCGATCGGCGAAGGGGCGCGGGACTTTGCGGCGCTGGGCGCGGGAGGGCGCCTGACACCGGGAACGCAGCTGCCGTCTCCCAGCGGTGTCTTCCCCCGCTATATCGATCCGGAAGAACAGGATCGGCGCGCGGCACTGGAGAAACCGACAAAGGGGAAGAAGCCGTCCTGAGGAAGAGGTTCGCAGGTCCAAGGCTTGAGCTACAACTCATGCATTGGCGCTAGTGTTATGGATCAAACATTTGATTCCCGGGTGGAGGTCGTCAAATGTTTGTGAATCCAGAACACAATCAGAAGGTTGCCTAATGTTCCGGGCTGACATTCAGGTTCCTGGCAGGGAACCATACGTCAGAGTCGGTACACTAGTACCCAGAATCACTGATCCGCGAAACAGGGCTTGAGGCGTTTCTGATGAACCTCGGACTTGGTCCACACGAACGGCTTGGCATCGACGTTGTAGGCGGCGATGAAGGCGTCGATGTGGGCCATCAGCTCTTTGCG